>JBBQBY010000426.1:0-5983 GCA_038318235.1 Caldilineales bacterium | reverse complement strand
TAGCCGCACGTTCTGCGTATACCCCAATGGTGCGGCTACAAGCACGCCCCTACCTGGATCCTTTATGCTTTGATGGCGCCTTAAGCCGCGTAGAATTAAGCAGTGTAGAAAAGTTTTGAACTCAACCAAGGATAGATAACTAAAAATTAATTTATAGGGCAAGTGTAACATAGGTCATAACCGGGGTCAATGTCAACAGAAAACTTGCCAGCAATTTTTATTAATCTTTCGTAACGGCTAAGCCACTCCACCCGCTCCCCTGGTAAGGGTGGGAGCCCGTTGGGCGCGCGGGTGGGGTGGCTTAGCCGTTAAAATTTTTCTAGAAAACAGCGCAATCCAAAAGCATTAGTTCACACGTTTTATATTACAGACCCCCGGTTTAGTAGTGAACAGATACGCAGTAATCATTTTGCTGTGCCTTCGTCTATGTCTGTGTGCTGCTGAATTTTCCATTCTTTTTCCCCATTTTTTCTAATCATTACCGCTATTGAGGAGGAACCACAAAAATGTCCAAAAGGATAAACCGTCGGTTGCTGACCGTGACTTGCGCCAGTGCGTTGGTATTCATCGCGCTACTTTTCAGCGTACCGGGAACGCGTGCCCACGATGCTATGCCTGCCAGCGCAGACGCTAGCACGGCGCCGGCGAGCCAAGTGTTTGCCGCCAATCTTTCAAGTGCCAACGAAGTGCCCGCCACGGAAAGTATTGCTGCTGGACGCGCGATCATGACGTTGGTGACCGATACCTTGCACTATCGGGTCTTCGTGACCGATATTGACAAGATCACGATGGCGCATATTCATATTGGCGCGCCCGGTGTCAACGGCCCGATCATTGTTCCGCTCTACAATGGCGTGGGGACATTTGACCCAGCGACGCCGATCAGCGGCACGGTCACGCTAACCCCGACGCAGGTGGCTGATTTACTGGCAGGAAACTACTATGTCAATGTCCATAGCCTAGATTTTCCGGGCGGTGAAATTCGCGGTCAGCTTGGCACATTTACGCCGCCCAAGGATTATAATGCTTTGCTGCTTGGCCGGAATCAAACCCCGCCGGTCACCACAGACGCCAGCGGTATTGCCCGTTTAACCTTGGTGGCGACGGATACGCTGAATTATCAATTGTCGGTTTCTAACATTGTCAGTGTCACCGCCCAACATATTCATTTTGGACCAGTGGGTGTCGCCGGCCCCGTGATTTTCCCTTTCCCCGGCACACTGAATCCCAACAGCCCGCTTAGTGGCACGCTGACCTTAAACGCCCAAAATCTACTTGATTTGTTGACTGGTTATTACTATGTCAATGTGCATACCGTCGCCAATCCCAGCGGCGAAATTCGCGGCCAGATTGGTGGACCGCGGCTCTATCAGGCCAGCCTTTCCGGGGCCAATGAAGTGCCGGCCATTCTCAACACGCCAGCCAATGGCAGCGCCATTCTGGCGCTCAGTGCCGACACCACAAAACTCCACTATCGTGTGAGCGTCGATAATATTCAAAATATTCAGATGGCGCATATTCATCTGGGCAAATTGGGCCAAAATGGGCCGGTGATCTTTCCGCTCTTCCCCAGCGGCAGCGCGCCGTTTGCCCCTGGCGCGCCGATCAGTGGCACGTTGACCATCACACCGGGCCAAGTGACTGCCTTGATCACGGGCAATTATTACGTCAATGTGCATACGACGAAAAACCCCACGGGCGAAATGCGCGGTCAAGTCAACCCCGCCATCCTGCCCACCCACTTTAGCGCGCTGCTCACCGGCGCAGAACAGGCGCTACCTGTGGTTACGAACGGATTGGGGGTAGCGCGCCTGACATTGATGCCCAACCTAGACACGCTCCATTACACCGTGGCTGTCAGCGATATCGTTGGGATTAACGCAGCCCATATTCATCTGGGCGCCCGCGGTCAGGCTGGCCCTGTGATCTTTCCCTTCAACGCCGCGACGTTAGATGCCACGCACCCGATTGGCGACGGTGTGCTGCTTGATGCCAAACAATTGGTGGATCTGCTGACCGGTTACTACTATGTCAATGCCCATACGCCGGCTCACCCCAGCGGTGAGATCCGTGGCCAAATTGGTGGGGCGCATCTCTTCCATGCCACGTTGGCTGGTGGGCAGGAAGTGCCGCCCGTAGACACGCCCGCGACGGGTGAAGCGGTGCTCGCCCTCGGCGCTGATACCACAGCTTTGTACTATCGTTTGTTGGTCAAAGATATCAGCGGTATCAACGCTGCGCATATTCACAAAGGTGTGGTCGGTCAGAATGGTCCGATCATTTATCCGCTCTACATGGGCGTCGGCGCCTTTGATGCGGCTAACCCAGTTTCGGGTACATTGCCGATTAGCACCAGTCGAATCTTTGATTTGATGGCGGGTAATAGCTATGTCAACGTCCATACCGCGGCGCATGGCAGTGGCGAAATGCGCGGTCAAGTGCAATCGCTGTTGCCACCCAATCACTTTGTGGCAACGCTAAGCGGCGCCAGTGAAGTGCCGACCAAGACCACGAGCGCGACAGGGCTGGCCACGTTCGCACTTGATCTGGACACCAGTCGGCTCAATTACACGTTGAATGTCACCGATATTATCAGCGTGACCATGGCGCACATTCACATTGGGCCACTGGGCAAGAATGGCCCAATTGTATATGGTCTGTTTGCGGCTACCAACGGGGCTGTATTGGACGGCACTCATCCAGTTGGCGGCGGTATTACCTTGAGTGGCAAGGATCTGGTCGATCTGCTGACCAATTTCTGGTATACGAACGTCCATACCGTGGTCAACCCTGGTGGCGAAATTCGCGGCCAGATCATGGTGCAGCCGAACATTCATCTGCCTCTGATCAGTAAAAACTGACAATCCTAGCTTTGTCATCGACTTAAAAACACGATCCTGATTTCTGTCGGATGCGACCGTGGTTCACCACTTGATGTGAACCACGGTCGCATTTATGCATAGCGTCTACTCTGCCTTGTAGCACTTGTCTAGCTCACCACCTCGCTTACGAACCAAAGATTTGTAAGTAAACCGCAAGCAAAAAACTGGCCTGATCCGCTTACACTGAAGCTAATTCTAATCCACTCAAATTGACTTTTCCGCCGATTTATGATATCATTGTAACATTCGTATTAATCGGATTAATACAAGTAATCCGTGCTGTTCGGGCACAAAGGTGTGGCCTCTATGATTGAATCAAGAATCGATTCTGAATTTCTTCAATATCTCTTCGCACAAGGCTGCAAACCAGGTGACCGATTACCCTCGCTCATTGAATTAGGCCAAAAGATCGGTGTTAGTGTTGGAAAATTGCGCGAGCAAATGGAAGTCGCGCGCATGCTTGGTTTGATCGAGGCCAGTCCGCGCCGTGGCATCACACGCACCGCATATGACTTTTCGCCGCCGGTTCGGCTGAGTTTGTTGGCGGCACTCGCGATTGATCGGCGGTATTTCGATGCGTTTAGCAGTCTACGCGGCCATTTGGAAGTCGCCTATTGGGATGAAGCGGTTGTGTTATTGACGGCGGAAGACAAGGAGCGATTGTCAGCTTTGGTGCGGGTTGCGCTTGAGAAATTAAACCAGGCCCGTGTTAAAATTCCTTATCAAGAACATCGTGAGTTACATTTAACGATCTTTCGGCGGTTGAAAAATCCTTTTGTAATTGGTATTCTAGAAGCGTATTGGGATGCCTACGAAGCGGTTGAACTGAATACGTACGCTGATTATGCCTATCTGCAAAAAGTTTGGCAATACCACGCGCAGATTGTCGAAGCCATCTGTGCGGGGGATGTTGTGCAGGGTAAATTGCTTTTAATCGAACATATGGGGCTTCTGAGTAGCCGCGGTATTTCGATGGAAACAAGGCCCAACCCTATGGCATTTGGTGTGCCAACCTGATCGCCATGTTTGCAAAATAAAACAAAGGATTGATCCTTTGCTAACGCTTGCAAGCCATTTTTTTGTAATATAAATTTGTTTTAAGCTTTGTAATTTCTATCTATACAAGCCTAGCCAATGGAGGAAGGCCATCAATGACAGTTTTAGTGCAAGAATCACCTGAAGTAACAAAACGAGAAAAAATTGTTAACGATTTCAACATTAACGTCGCCACGGCGAATGGTTCTGGCAGCCAGACCAGCAATAGTTTGCTGATTCGCTCACTGTTCAAAATGGGGAGCCCAATCACCGGCAAGAATTTATTCCCTAGCAACATCCAGGGCTTGCCGACATGGTATAACATCCGCTTGAGCAAAGATGGCTACCTGGCGCGCCGTGAAGCGGTTGAAATCATGATCTGCATGAATGGCGCCACTGTTGCCGAAGATATGGCCAGTGTTGCGCCCGGCGGCATCGTCCTCTATGACGAAGTGCTGCCAATTGCGGCCCATCGCAAGGATGTCGCCTATTATCCGATGCCGGTTAAAGAACTGGTCAAAGGCGCTGATCTGCCCTTTGCGCTGCGCGATTACGTGGCCAACATGGTCTATGTCGGCGTGATTGCCTATTTGCTGGAAATGGAAATGGCCGAGATCAAGGCGGCGTTGGAATGGAATTTCCAAGGCAAGCCCAAGCCGATCGCGCTCAACTGGGACATGGTCAATCGCGGCTATAACTGGGCCGTCGAGAATTTGACCAACAATCAACCCTATCGCGTCGAGCGCATGACCGGCTATAACGAAGGCAAAGTCTTGATCGACGGCAACACCGCCGCCGGTCTTGGGGCACTTTTTAACGGTCTGACCGTGCTGGCCTGGTATCCGATTACCCCATCTTCAAGTTTGGCTGATGCGGTCAATCAATATGCGCCGCAATTGCGCCAAGATCAGAACACCGGTAAATCCACACTGGCGGTTGTCCAGGCCGAGGACGAATTGGCCGCGATTGGTATGGTCGTTGGCGCGGGTTGGGCTGGCGCCCGTTCGATGACCTCTACCAGTGGCCCTGGCATCAGTTTGATGGCGGAGTTTGCTGGCTTGGCCTATTTTGCCGAAATTCCGGCCGTGATCTGGGACATCCAGCGGATGGGCCCGAGCACTGGTTTGCCGACGCGCACGAGCCAAGGCGATATTTTGAGCGCTTATTATCTCAGCCATGGGGACACCCGCCAAGTTTTGCTCTTCCCTGGCACGCCCAAAGAATGTTTTGAGATGGCCGGCAACGCACTTGATCTGGCCGAGCGCCTGCAAACCCTGGTCCTCGTCCTCAGCGATCTAGACTTGGGCATGAATCTTTGGATCAGCGACGAATTTGACTATCCTGAGACGCCCTATGATCGCGGCAAGGTGTTGAGCGCCGAGCAACTCAAAGAGTTGGGTGGCAAATGGGGCCGCTATCTGGATGTCGATGGTGATGGCATTGGCTATCGCACGATTCCAGGCAACGCCCATCGTATGTCTGGTTATTTTACGCGTGGCACGGGTCACACGCCCTATGCCACGTATAGCGAACGCTCCGATGACTGGGAAAACAATCTGCATCGCCTCGCCCACAAGTTTGAGACGGCCCGCACCTTGGTGCCCGCGCCGATCATTGACGAAGTGGAAGAAGCAAAAATTGGGATTATCAGCCTGGGTAGCAACGATCCCGGTGTGCAGGAAGCACGGGCTCGTCTGCGCGCCGCCGGCATCGAAACCAGCTATTTGCGCCTACGCGCTTTGCCCATTAACCAAGATGTGCGCGACTTTATTGCACTGCATGACAAAGTGGTTGTCGTTGAGAACAACTACGATGGTCAGTTGCACAAAATTTTGGTGACCGAAGAGATCCCGCATGCGACGCGCTTGATCTCGGCCGCCAAGTGTGACGGTATGCCATTGTCGGCGCGTTGGATCAGCGAATTTATCAAGCAGGTGGCTGCGTAAGCGACCCCACCCTAGCCCTCCCCGGCTGGGAGGGGACTGATGGGTGGACAGAAGAAATCGCTCCTTCTATCCGACCAACAGGCTCCCTCCCAGCAGGGAGGGCGGGGGAGAGGTCTCCCT
>JBBQBY010000425.1:0-6007 GCA_038318235.1 Caldilineales bacterium | reverse complement strand
ACCATCCAGGAAGTTACGCACCGTCGTCTGCCCTTCAGCAATGCCGCCAAACATGATCGCACGATGGCTGATCGATTTATCACCTGGCACGCTACACTGGCCGATCAGAGGGTTGCCGCTGGTTGTGGTTATGTGGGTCATAAATGCTCCAATCAAAACAATAAGTAATAAGGCGATTTCAATGAAATAAGGATCCCGCGTTTGCCGAACAAAATCATGCGTAGGTGCGTGCTTGTAGCCGCACAATTTGGGTATACGCAGCACGTGCGGCTAAAAGCACGCACCTACTCGATCCTTTATTCTTTGATGGTGCCTAAGTAATAAGTAATAAGTAATTTTTAATGTTGGCTATTGGCCAAGCTTGTTCGAATGCTGGCACTCAAGATTTTACACAATTCTAGACATTCAACAACGGTTGGTTGTAAAAGTAGTTCGGGTAGCATTTCACTTTGGCTGACAATTGATAGCCAAACTCTTGCTTCATTTATTTCCTTAAGACAAATTTTCAGTTTGTGAACAAAATCGCGCGTACTCTCAGCACGCCGTGCTTCGGCATAGTTTGCAGCCGGTGATGTGCCACTACGCAACAACTGATCGGAAATATGCCGGCCTGTCTGTGTTTTTGGTAACCGTTCACACAGCTTTATCATACGAACAGCAAACTTGACCATGCGTTCCTCAATATCATCACCACGCGCCATTGTTTGCCCTCTCAGACGGTCACTCGCCAACATTAAAAATTCTTTATTACTTGTTACATATTACTTATTTTTTCGGCCGCCATTCACTACGCGCCGCCTGTGACACCGTCAACTTCGCCCTCAGCGCCGCTTCATTTTCATCGGCCAGCCATGCACGCATTTCAGCCAGATGCTGCGTAAAATTATCCAACTGCGCCAACACAGCCGTGCGATTGGTCATCAAAATATCCATAAACATGCGCGTATCACTGGCCGCAACACGGCTGGTATCGCGGAAACCACCGGCGGCCAATTGCCAGACGAGCGCATCATCGTTGCCGATTTGCGCCACGGCGTGTACGAGCGCGCTGGCAAGCAGAAAAGGCAGATGGCTGATCGTCGCCACCAATCGATCATGGCGAGTTGCTTCTAAGACAACCGGGCGCGCGCCCACGGTTTCGGCCAATTCAATCGCCAGACTAAGCGCTTCTGGTCTAGTGCGCGCCAACGGCGAGAGCACCCACGGCGCATTTTTGTATAAACCAGCTTCCGCCGCCCCGAACCCGGCAGTCTCTTTGCCACACATCGGATGCCCGCCAACCGCTTGCACACCGATGGGCAACTGATCGAGCGCCGCGCAAATCTCCGCTTTGGTGCTGCCCATGTCCATAACCAGCGTGCCTGGCCACAGAAGCGGCCCGATCTCGGCGATCAGATCCACAATCGTGCGCACAGGGGTCGCCAGGATCACAATATCCGCGCCAAGCACGCCGGTATGGACATCGTTGGTCGCCAAATCAACGGCGCCGGAGAAGAATGCTTCCAACACCGTATCCGTACGCCGAGCCACACCGCGCACTTCGCGACACGCTTTGCCCTGCACGAGATCCATACATAAACTAGCGCCCATCAAGCCGAGGCCGACGACGGCAACGTTACAGTCAGAGAGATGTTTGGTCATGTAAACTTCCGATTTTTGATTTTTGATTGACGATTGACGAAGTCGCTTCGGCGACGGAGTTACTTCTGTTTTCAACGATGCTTCGCAGAAAGCAGAAGTCATTCCGTCGTCCCTACAACCTCGTAAATCGTCAATCTGAGATCGTAAATCTTAAATTTCGCGGCCGACCGCAGCAGCAACCGGTTTCAACTCGTCCATCAATTGTTTGAATTTCTCAAACGTCAAACTTTGCGCGCCGTCGCTCCAAGCCCGCTTAGGATCAGGGTGCACCTCAATCATCAAGGCATCGGTGCCGGCCGCAACCGCCGCCTTGGCAATCGGGCTGACCAAATTCGACATGCCGGTGCCATGTGCTGGATCAGCCACAACAGGTAGATGGGTCAGTTCCTTGAGCAGCGGGATTGCATTGATATCGAACGTATTGCGCGTGGCCGTTTCGTAGGTGCGAATGCCGCGTTCACAGATCATAACCTGCATATTGCCGCCACTCAGAATATATTCGGCGCTCATGAGCAATTCTTCGATTTTGCCGCTGATGCCGCGCTTGAGGAAGACCGGTTTCTTGACTTTCCCCAACGCTTTGAGCAGTGAGTAATTTTGCGTATTGCGGGCGCCCACCTGGAAAATATCGGTGTATTCGCCAATCAATTCGATATCGTCGGTGCTCATGACTTCGGTGACGATCGGCAGCCCGGTTTGCTCGCGCGCTTCGGCCAGGTAACGCAAGCCTTCTTCACCCAACCCTTGGAAGCTGTAGGGGCTGCTGCGCGGTTTGAAAGCACCGCCGCGCAAAATTGTGCCACCAGCGGCCTTGACCGCGTGGGCCGTCTCCAAGATCATATCTCGGCTCTCGACGCTACATGGGCCAGCCATCACGATCACCTTTTTGCCGCCAATTTGCACGCCATTGACATCAATAATCGTGGTCTGATGGCTGAAATCACGGCTGGCGAGTTTATATGGCTGCATTACACGCATCGTCTTCTCAACGCCGTCCATTACTTCAAAGGTAGTTTGCTGGATCATGTGTTCATCCGCACCAATCACGCCGATAATCGTGCGGGCTTCGCCACGGCTGAGATGAACTTTTTTGCCCAGTTCCTCGACCCGTTTCACCACAGCTTCAATATCTTTTTGTTCCGCGCCCTGCTTCATGACAATAATCATGAGTAATTTCTCCTTAGATTATTCTGCTATCTTTGTGATTTACGATTGACGATTTTTGATTTACGAAGTAATTTCGTTGAGCTAATGGTTCTACTTTCGAAAATTCTATGTGGAAAGCAGAAGCAATTACGGCGTCGAACCAACCTCGTAAATCGTAAATCAACGCTCTACGAGCGACATAATCGTAAATTCTTAAGCCGCTAACAACTCTGCGACCTGTACGGCCTGCACCGGCTCGCCGGTTGGTGCATCATCGATGAAGCGGTCTACAGCTGCCGCCACGCGGCGCAGACTGCCCATTAAGGTAGTGAATTCTTCCAACGTCAAACTTTGACGACCATCACTCATCGCCTTGTCGGGATCAGGATGCACTTCAATAATCAGCGCATCGGCCCCCGCCGCCACTGCGGCTTTGGACATCGACGCCACCAGTTCGCGCAGGCCTGTGCCGTGCGACGGATCGGCCACAACGGGTAAATGGCTGGTCTGCTTCAGGACAGGGATGGCGTTTAGGTCAAAGGTGTTGCGCGTGGCCGTTTCGTAGGTGCGGATGCCACGCTCGCAGAGCATCACCTTGGCATTGCCACCACTGACAATGTATTCGGCGCACATGAGCAATTCTTTGATCATGCCGCTGATGCCGCGCTTGAGCATGACGGGGCGCGTTACCTTGCCGACAGCCTGTAGCAAACCATAATTTTGCATGTTGCGTGCGCCAATTTGCAAGATATCAGCATACTCGGCGACCATCGGCACCGCTTCTACCGTCATGACTTCGGTGATAATCGGCAGGCCGGTGATCTCACGCGCTTCGGCCAGGTATTGTAGCCCTTTCTCACCCAACCCTTGGAAATCGTAGGGGCTGGTGCGCGGTTTGAAAGCGCCACCCCGCAACACTTTGCCACCGGCCGCTTTGACCGCCTTGGCAATCTCGATGATCTGATCGCGATTCTCGACGCTGCACGGGCCAGCCATCACAATGATTTCGGGGCCACCAATCCGCACGCCGCCATCCAATTCAATAATCGTGTTGTCTGGCCGTGCGGTGCGGCTGGCCAGTTTATACGGCTCCTGGATGCGCATAGTCTGGCTGACGCCTGGCATGGCGTCAAAAACTTCGCGCGTGACACCGGTCAAGTCGCCCACCAGGGCGACCACGGTGCGGCTCTCGCCGTAAATGGGATGGACAGCACAGCCCATCTGCTCGGCACGCTGGATAACAGAACTGATCTCGGCGGCAGTTGCGCCTGGTTTCATCACAACGATCATGGTATAGCTCCTTTGGTTAAATTAATTGGTTACTTGTAGCGATAAAATTCGAATGATATGAAGTAGGGAGTAAGAAGTAGGAAGTAAGGAGTAGGGAAGTAGGAAGATTCGGTGCTCTTTCCACGCTTACTTCCTTACTCCCTACTTCCTACTTCATATCTGCAACAATTGTGCCTGCGCGGTGGCTGCACCATTCTCTAACTGGGCGGCCGCCGGATAACTGCCCAGCAACTTAACAAATGAAGCCCGGCTAAGCAGACACATAATTGCTTCGCCAGCCGCTTTGTCTTGCCAGTGCCCGTCAAAATCGAGATAGAAGACATATTGCCATGTTCGCCCACGCCGCGGGCGACTCTCGATCTTGGTCAAATTGATCTGACGGCGGGCAAACTCGCCGAGCGCATCGTACAGCGTGCCAGCCGTGTTCGGCACAGCAAAAACCAATGAGGTCTTGGCCCGTTCAGTGCGCGGGGCATCGCCCTTGCCGATCACAAAAAAGCGGGTATAGTTATTTTGCAGATCCTCCACCCCTTCCTGCACAATTTCCAAGCCCGAGATTTGGGCGGCTAATTTGCTGGCGATCACACCAACGCCTTCCTCTGGGTTGGCGGCCAGATCTTTGGCCGCGCCGGCTGTGTCATACCAAGGGATGGCCGTGTAGTGATGGCGATTCATAAATTCTTCGCACTGGGCTAATGCTTGTGGATGGCTGCGCACCTGCGTGATCTTGCTGACATTGCCGGCCACAGTCAACAAACAGTGACGCACACGCAGGAGAATTTCGCCATGCACCTTCAAATCATGTTCCAGTAATAGATCATAGGATTTATTGATGCTGCCCGCCGTCGAGTTTTCCACCGGCACCGCCCCAAAATCGGCGCGGCCACTTTCCACGGCATCAAAAAGATGCTCAAAAGCCTGGCACGGCAATGTTTGCACCTGAGCGCCGAAATGTTGGTAGACAGCCTCTTCGGAATAAGCGCCGGGTTCACCCTGGAAAGCCACAGTCGTCATAAATGCCTCCTGAATAATTAATTGTGAATTGTGAATAATTAATTACTACTAATTCTTATCACCACGCCAGACCGCCAATTGCTCTTCAATCCACTGGTTCAGGCTTGCCATATCAGCCGCCGAAAGCACAATTGTCTTGTCGGGGCGCAGGCTTTTGGCGTCGCGCAGATAGACATGCTGAATCTCATTTTGTGGCTTTTCTGTGTTCCAGTGCAGCATCACGCGAATACACAAGGGCAGCGCGCCTGGCACGTTTATCTCATGCCCACACATCAGCGGCACATCCAGCCAGCCCAATTGTCGCGCCGCCAAAGCCGGAAAAACTGAAGTGACATCCGGCGTTGTCGTAAAAATCGCGCTGGCGACATCCGCTGAATTGATCTCGTTGAGCCGGATCATCAAGGCCAATAGTTCGCGCGTCGCCTCTAACACCACCTCACGATTATCCGTCTCAACCGTAATCGCACCTCGCACTCCTCGACAAAACATAGTTCCTCGCTCCTTGCTGTGGGATCCCGCCCTTAAAGTAGGATAGCCTGGCGGCGAGATCGAAGGTCAAAAAAAAGAGAGCGGGGGCTTTTTGCCATTCCCCGCTCTCTTAGAGTTCAGTGTGTGTCTGGCATCAGCCAGCCATCATCTGTCTCCTTGCGCAGAATGGCGACGAGTTGCTAAAGCTAAAATAATAGTACCCAAAAGAAAACCCACGCGCTAGAGGGCGTGGGTCGACATAAAACACAAAACGATCAACGGCAGTCCGGCTGCCGCTGTGTGCAAGTTGATTCGATTCGTTGCTACGTGTGTGTTCTAGTTGGGCCAACATAAGTAAGCTTGTTCGCTAGCAAGTCGCGCCACTGGCGCAGGGTGACTTCAGAATGGCGATAAGATAACACGGTTAGCGTAGGTTGTCAAAATCAAA
>JBBQBY010000424.1:0-6035 GCA_038318235.1 Caldilineales bacterium | reverse complement strand
TGCGGTGCATTATGCCCGCCGCCCTGCTATGCTGTGGACATGGGTAGAATCATCCGACGCACCGGTACGGACATCATTACCGAGACATAGCTGATCATCTGGGCAAGGGTGGACAAGCCGCAACGTTGTGCCAAGACGATTATCATTACAAAGGAGTCTATTACAAAGGAGTCTATTATGAAAAATTTTATCTCTATCATTGTATTACTGACCTTGGGAGTTTTCCTCACGCTGGGTCAGGCTCTCGCCCAGGTCGGAACGACGACTGGCGGGCCACTCACGGTTGCTGGGGTTCCGATCTACGGGATCAGCGACAATGGCGATCTAAATTGGTACTTCCATCAGGGAGCCCGTAATGGCTCAGCGCTTTGGGCCAATCGAGGAAACCGTGTGAACGTTGGATCGGGCTGGAATGAAGGGCTGATGGTGTTTAAAGGTGACCCTCGTGGAAATGATGGGGTTATTTACAGAGTCGATAGCAAAGGCGATTTATACTGGTACAAGCACCTCGGACATGCCACAGGCTCCTATGAATGGCTGGGCGGTATGAAGGTAGGCAATGGTTGGCAGGACGCTCGGATTGCCTTCGCGACCGGTGATGGTGTCATCTATGTGATCAATTGGAATGGCGATCTGCTTTGGTTTCGTCATTTGGGGTATGGAGATGGTAGCGCTACCTGGGCAAACGACGGGATTGGTTCGAAAGTCGGAGTTGGATGGGGCGAAATGAGATTCGTTTTTGGGGGCGGTAATGGTATCATTTACGCAATCGACCGTAAGGGCGACTTGTACTGGTATCGCCATACAGGCTATACAAAGGGAACGTTTGTGTGGGCTAACAATGCTGCTGTTACCAAGATCGGTAATGGTTGGAACGAAGCGGCAAGCGTTTTCTCTGGTGGAAATGGCATTATTTATGCAATGAAGCGTGATGGTAATCTGTATTGGTATAACCATACTGGCTTCGCAACGGGTGCTGCTACATGGACACCACCTGGTACAGGAAATTTGATTGGTACAGGCTGGGAGGAGATGGTGAGGATCTTCTAAACTGCGGTTGCAATGAAAAGCGGAGTTTTCAAAGCGTTCTTCGAGAAAAGAAACGCCGCTTTTGATTCAGAGCCAAATCATTTAAAGGTCGCACATAAGCGGAGTCAGCGTTAGAGAACGCTGACTCCGCTTATGTGCGAGGTTTATTTTGTTTGGCTATTAGTACTACAACGAGACTTTGATGGTGACTGTCACGGGTCACAGGCAAATTTCTAACAGAGGATCGTTCTGACCCGTGACAGTCACCTAGCGGAATCTCGAAGTCTCGTTGTAGTATTAGTATAACGCAACTATTTGTTTATTCTGTCTAAAAAGCTTGTCGGTTTCTGCAACAGTTTACAAGGATACCCATGAATCAACTTACAAAAACCGAGTCTTTCTGGCAGCGTTATTGCGCAACTCTGCCGGAAGAAGCACAAAAGAATCTTCCCCCCTATGTTGTCGACCACTTTGCTGACACACCAGCCGCAGCCACGAAAGTCGGCCAGCTTGTACGAAGCGGGGTCAAGACCACAACCAGTTCACTCGTGTGGGGACTGGAACAGATCGGTGAACCGCTGCCCAAAGTAGGTAAAATCGAACTCATCGTGGATGGACATGGCGAACCCCTTTGCATCACTGAGTTGATGGAAGTGGAAATCAAACCATTCAATGCTGTAGATGAACAATTTGCCTTTGAATACGGCGAAGGCGATCGCACGCTTGCCTTCTGGCTGCGTGACAACTGGGAATTTCTTTCCCGAGAGTGTGTGGCGATCAGGCGTACACCAAGCGAAACTATGCCCCTTGTCTTTCAACGGTTTCGCGTCCTGTATCCCTAAATAACACTCACGCCACCGTTTAATGACTGTTGGGCTGCATTAACCTTGCTTGAAGATAATTGATCAACAGGGTGACGATAGGCGATGGACGATGGACGACCGCGGTCGAGGCGATGGCATCTGGAGGGCGCTATGAGCGATGATATTCGGGATATTTCTGCGTTTTACAACAGTGACCCGGAAAAAGAACACTGCCGTTTAGAAGCGCATCAACTGGAGTATGACCTTACTTGGCGCTATTTGCATCGCTATCTGCCCGCGCAAGGCTCTATCCTGGAAATTGGCGCTGCCACAGGCAGATATACGCTGGAATTGGCGAGGCGGGGCTATATGCTCACGGCTGTGGACTTGTCGGCGGCACAGCTTGAGGTATGTAGGCAAAGGCTTATAGACGAAAGGCTAGAACGGCAAGTGCGCCTTGTTGTGGCCGACGCGCGTGATCTGGGCGCAGTGACCGAGCAGGGGTTTGATGCAGTTCTCCTCATGGGGCCGCTCTATCATCTGATCGTAGAAGCCGATCGGAAAGTGGCATTGAAAGAAGCATTTGAGCGGTTGCGAGAAGGTGGGATCATCTTTTCAGCATTTTTAAGTCGTTTTGGCCTGATGGGCGATTTGCTGAAAAACAAGCCGGGCTGGATTGAGGGTCAAGCACCGGGCTGGATTGAGGGTCAAGCAGAAGTACGATCGGTGCTAGAGCGAGGCAAACGCCCTGATGATTTTCCACGCGGTGGGTTTCGTGGATACTTTGCCCAAGTTTCTGAGATTGCCCCTTTGCATGAAGCGATTGGCTTTGAAACTTTAGCGATGGTGGGGGTTGAACCTGCAATCTCGGCTGATGACGAGAGCTACAACAAACTTCAGGGCAAGCAACGCCAACTATGGCTTGATTTGTTCTATGAGATGGGTGCAGAGATGTCAATCATTGGAGCATCAAGGCATCTTCTCTATGTTGGCAAGAAAAAGTGATGAGTGAGAACAAATTGGCGGCTAGCCGAAAAGAGACCGCACAAGGAGATAGAACAAGATGAGTGAACCCGTTCAAACGTGGCATTATGGGTTGATGGCCCGGCATTGGGCCGAGAACAATACAACGGGAGCCGAAATCGCCTACTTTCAACAGCAAATTGAGCATTACGGGCAGCCGGCACTCGATGCGGGGTGTGGCACGGGCCGGCTGCTCATTCCCTTCTTACAAGCCGGCTTGGACGTGGATGGGTGTGACATCTCTGGCGATATGTTGACCTACTGCCGACAAAGTGCCGAGCGTGAGGACTTCTCCCCCAAGTTGTACAAGCAGGCGTTACACGAGCTCGATCTGCCCCGCCAATACCAAACGATTGTGGCCTGTGGCGTGATCGGCGTCGGTGTCAGTCGCCAGCAGGACTTCATGGCGCTGCAACGCTTCTATGACCATCTCTTGCCGAGCGGCATGTTGATCCTCGATGGTCTGCCCGCCTACGCCGAAGCCCAGCTCTGGCCGCTTTGGTACAAGGGAAACCGCACCTACTTGCCCGCACCCTGGCCGGCAGACATTGGCAAAGTCCCCGCTGATGGGCGTGAATACGAGCTTCACTACCGTTTGGTCGCGCTCGACCCACTCGAACAACGCACCGTCGACGAGCTGCGCACGCTCCTGTTCAAGGACGGGCAACTGGTCGCCGACGATACCTATACGCTCCAGTCAAACTATTACTTTTGCCTTGAAATGCAACTATTGCTGGAAAAAGCAGGGTTTACAATTGAGGCAGTCAAAGGTGATTTTACCGATGCCGACGTGACCGCTGAGCATGATGCCATCGTCTATTTCGCTAGGAAATAGACGGCTACCTTCACCCCCGCGCCGGTAAGCTGGACGCGAGTTATGGGCGGTTTTGTGCCGATTACCCGAAAAGGGTTTCAAGTTACGTTTATTATTCTTAAGCTGGAAATAACCGAAGTTGACTCGTTTTATCGCCCAGCCTAAACACAAGTTGTTCGGGTATTGAAAGCAGTGGAGAAATTCGTCACCCCACGCTTATACTTCACAAAAGGAATCTACTAATGACAGATCCAATCACTATCTCACGAAAGAGTTTTGTACAAATTGTCGGCAATCGGGCCGGCTACTACCCTAATCCGGATGATCCGGGCGATCCCAATAATCCCTTTGGCCCCTTTGGTCCTGGCGGCCCAGTGTTGCGCCGTCTCCTTGAATTTCAGCGCTTGCGCGGGCTGGATCGAGTTGCATTGAATCCACAACCGTTGCCACCCAAGGAAATTCTCGCTGTTGCACTTTCCCAGAGCGTGACCGACCATCTGGCGCAGATTCATGCCTTGGCCGATACGCTTTCCGGCGACGTGGCAGATGATCTGCGGAATGGTGGCTTGCGTTTCCTGGACGAGTTTGGCGAATGGTGTGGAACCATGACGCACAGGGAGTTGATTGCAGCCTTGATCCGTCGGCTGCTTGGCAAGCGACCGCCACCACCGCCACCCGAACCAGAACCCTGGTGGGACGAACGCCTGGACGCATCCGACTTGATCACGATCGGTGTGCAGATGCAGGCTGCGTTTGAGCAAATCGCCGACGAACGCCTCGCGGGCTCTTTGGAGCAGGTAGGTAGTAAGTTGATGGATAGCGGGTTGGCTATGCTGGGATGAGAGCCAATCGTATTGCACGAAACGTAATGGGTGACTGACAATTGAAAAGTCACCCATTACGTTTTACGTTTCGCCTGAAGCTTTATGAATGATCAACCTGGACATTCGTGTATGATCCAAGTTGTCAGGGAAAATAGACTGCTGCTTACTTGCAAGCGGGATAAGGGATTCACAATGGATATTAAACCGCAAGTATGGCATTACGGCTTGGTGGCGCAGCTTTGGGATGAGTTCTGGAGTGCCAATACACCTGAATTGGCCTATTTTCAAACCCAGATCGAACGCTATGGCCAACCAGTCTTAGACTTGGGCTGTGGCACTGGACGCTTGTTGCTGCCCCTGTTGCGCACTGGTGTAGACATTGACGGCTATATGGTCTTCAACAACGAAATACTGCTGATGCTGCAACTGGCCGGTTTTACCGACATTACCGTCCAAGGCGATTTTCGCATCGCTGGCTCGTTAGCCCAGCAGAGATTGTCGTCGCGGTCGTCCGTGTGCGCCACCACATCAACACGGCGCTGCTTGCCAATGAGTTTGGCCATATCGGCTACGATGTCGCCCCTTCCTTCCGCCAACGCGGGGTTGGGGTGGCTGCGCTCCGCGCCGGGCTAGACCACGCGGCGGAGTTGGGGCTTGAACAGGTGCTGCTCTATGCCGATACGGACAACCCCGCCTCTTGGCGGACGATTGAGCGCTGTGGGGGCGTACTGGCGACAGAACAATACTCAGCTTATTATCAGTGCTTGGTCCGCCGCTATTGGATCACAATTGTAAAATAGCTAAATTCTTATCAGCACAGGGAGAGCCCTGGGCATAGCGCACAAAGTTGTCGTGCAATGGCCTTTTCATGATCCAAGGATCAGAAAAAGGGAACGACAGATTAAAGACGTCTCTCTCTCTATTGACACAGAAAGCACGCTAGCGTTTTGCAGGTAGTCATGCAGCGTCAGCGCTGCATGACTACCAAATTTGGCCCTCGACACATTGAGCGTTTTCTCTGGAGGAAATAAGACGATGAACATCCAAGCTCGACCGTACCGCGACGCCACGGACTTGGCGCGCATGAAGCAACTGGTGATGACTGGCACCCAGGCCAATATTTCCGCTTCTTATATGCATCCTGGCCTTTTGGATTACCACACACATTACCCTGACACGCGTTACCCACCCGATGAGCAGGCGAATCGGCGCAACCTTCAACTATGGGAACGCATGGATGAAGAACCGCCAACATTGGCGGCATGGGCGATTTTTTCGCGCCTCGAAGCCAGTTTCGATCTGTTAGTTCATCCTGCGCTGCATGGCACGCCGCTACACGAGGCTGTGATGGATGAGTATGTGGCCTGGACCGAGGCGCGGGCGCGTGAGGCCGGGCTGAAGCAGATTATGCCTTGGTGGGCGATGGCATACGACAAGGTCTTGGCGCGCCTGATGCAGGCGCGCGGGTTTGTCGTGGCGGCTGAGGTTGGCGTGCCTGCGCCGCTCTTCGAGCGGACGTTGGACGAGTTGCCCGCGATCCCG
>JBBQBY010000423.1:0-6037 GCA_038318235.1 Caldilineales bacterium | reverse complement strand
TCGCGATCCAACATGTCGGGCGCTTGTGGGCCAAACATGACCGTAATCCGGTGGTCGGCGGCGCCGTGCCAGGCCTGGGCGAAGGCGACCGCTTTATCAATCGCCTTGAGGCCCGCCTCGGGATCCAGCGGATAGAGATCGCCGACTTTCCAGCCAGCCATACCGCCTTCGGGCAGGGCATTGATCGTCGGGGTTAACCGAGCGCGCACACCTAGTTCTTCAAAAACTTCGCCCCAACCGGGCACCGGCTGGGCATAATCGCCAAAGGTAGTGGTGCCGGTTTTGAGCGCTTCGACCACATTCAGTTTGGTCCCAGCCAGCGCAGCCTCGGGCGTGAGATGGCGGGCATAAGGCGCAAGCGCTTTCTGCATCCAGTTGTTCACATCTTGCGCGACGCCGCGCGCAATGGCCCAAGGCGTATGCATGTGCGCATCGATCAGGCCGGGCAGCACGGCACAATCCGTGGCGTCGATCGTCTGGCGCGGCTGAAAACGCGCCGTTAATTCAAGGGTCGAGCCGACAGCAACAATCCACTGGTCGCGCACGGCCACCGCGCCATCGGCGAGATAACCGACGCCATCACCTTGCATCGTGAACAGATGGGCATGGATAATAAGGGTATCAACAGATTCAGACATGGAGAGTTAGGGTTCCAATTACCATAATAATAGAATTTGAAATAGCAGGGTTTAAACACAAAAGTGGTGGGTGAGCGCATTTCTGTCCATCAATGGTATAATAGTTCCTCCGCCATTGTCAATCATGGAGCAAGATAACCGGTCAATTGATCAACGATGGACAGATTTGTCATGCCAACAAACGCAGAAAAGCTTCAACAAGTGGCTGAAATCGTCCGCCAGATCTGTATTGCCGCGGCGATCGATGGTTATGAAACGGCGGCCAGCGATGGCCTCTGCCATGAAGGCGCCTGGGAAGCCGCGATTAGCGCCATGCAGACCGTGGAACTTGTGACGCTCATTCAAACGGCACTGGGCGACCAGAATTCCAGCCGGTGACCTTCAGGGTCATGCAAATAGAAGACCTGTGCGCCCCACTTGTGCGGACGAATCGCGCCTGGTGCGCGACCGCAGTCGTGCAAACTTTGCCAGGCTGCGTGAATATTTGCGACTTGAAAAGTCAAGGTAAGACCCGCGCCGGCGCTACTTTTGATCGTGGCGCGCCGCTCGTCGGCCACGCTGAGGCGCGCCGTGTCGGTGAGCAAAAATTCTACAAACCAGTCCGAGGCAAAATTCACTGGCAAGCGCAGACACTGCTGATAAAAATCAACGGTTTCCCGCCAATGTTGACAATAGAGGATCGTATTAACGGTTTGAAATCCAAAAGGGCTAGGTAGCATAAGACATTTCGTTCCATACTGTTCCGCTATACTTAAATCAATTTGAGAACCGGATTTTTACCCTACCAGGAGCAAATCTAACGTTGTCGTAATACTTACCAAAAACCTAATCATCAGAAAGAGCATCCCATGCAAGCTGATATTGTATTATACAACGGTAACCTCCACACCATGGACAAGCATACCCCGCACGCACAAGCCGTGGCGCTTAGTGGCAACCGGATCTTGGCGATTGGTGACAATGCGGCCATGCGCGCCTTGCTTGCACCCAACGGCCAGGCGCTTGATCTGCAAGGCCAAACCGTGGTGCCTGGCTTTACCGACGCCCATATTCACTTTCTGGGCTATGGCCTGAGTTTGCGCGAGATCGATCTGATGGATATACCCACGCTTCAAGCAGCGCAACACCGCATCGCGACACGCGCGGCGACTACGCCAGCCGGGCATTGGTTGACCGGCCGCGGCTGGGATCAATCGTTGTGGGCGGGTGGCGCGTTTCCAAACCGCCAAGATCTGGATCGCATCACGCCGGAGCATCCTGCCTTTTTGCGCCGCAAGTGTGGGCATGTTGGCTGGGCCAACAGTCGCGCCCTGGCCTTGGCCGGGATTACGGCGGCCACACCCGATCCTGCCGGCGGCGCGATCGAGCGCGATCCACACACCGGTGAGCCGACCGGTATTCTCAAAGAGTTGGCAATGGACTTGGTGGGTCAATTGCTGGCGCAACCGACCGAAGCCGAAGCGCTGGAAGTGCTCAAGACGGCGATGGCCCAGGCGCATAAGCAGGGGATTGTCGGCATCCAACTGATGGGCGGCGATTCGTTGCCCGCCTTGCAAACCCTGCGCAGCAACGGTGAACTCAAATTGCGCGTCACCTATAACATTCCAGCCGATCAACTGGACGCTGCGATCCAACTCGGCTTACGGCCTGGCCTCGGCGATGAGTGGTTGCGGATTGGTGCGGTCAAGTTTTTTGCCGATGGTTCCTTGGGCGGGCGCACGGCGCAGATGATCGAACCCTATGAAAACGAACCGACCAACCGCGGCATCGAAGTGACCACCCGTGCGCAAATCCACGAATTGACGATGAAGGCGGCGCGCGCCGGACTGCCGATTGCCGTCCATGCCATCGGCGACCAGGCCAATCGTAACGTGCTCGACGCGATTGAAGCTACGCACAAGGCGGGCGTTGGCCTGAATTTACGCCATCGCATGGAGCACGCGCAAATTTTGCACCCAGATGATCTGCCGCGCTTTGCGCAACTGGGCGTGATCGCGTCGATGCAGCCGATCCATTGCACGCAGGACATGCGTATGGCCAGCGCCCATTGGGGCGACCGTTGTCGCGGCGCGTATGCCTGGCGCAGCCTGCTCGACAGCGGCGCCAGGTTGGCCTTTGGCTCTGATGCCCCCGTGGAAGATTTGAACGTGATCAAGGGCCTGCACGCCGCCGTAACACGGCGCCGCGCCGACGGCTATCCTGGCCCCACTGGCTGGTACGCCGAAGAATGTCTACACATGGAAGAAGCTGTCTACGCCTACACCGCCGGCGCGGCCTACGCCATCGGCGCTGAGCAGACCGAAGGCAAGCTCACCCCCGGCATGACCGCCGATCTGGTCGTCTTGTCCGAAGATATCTTTTCGATCAATCCAATGGCACTGCTTGAGACCGAAGTCGTCGCCACAATGGTGGGGGGCGAGTTTGTGTATACGGGGGAGGGATTCTGAGCACCGCACAGTTGAAACTGGCGGCTGACAATAGCAAGTGCCCTCAGGCACTAGATCCCTAGTCGCTGCGGCGACTTGCTATTGTCAGCCGCGGAATTTATTCCTGCTAGGGAAGGAAGGTCGAAGTGGATGTTAAAGCATTGTCGAGCCCAAAATCCAGTGGCCTGCCGGGCGAACCATATAAACAACTTCTGCCATTACTGCGCCAAACACTCGGGGCTAACACCGAAATAATTGATGGTAAGATTGGCAATCAGCGCCATGACTATCTGGTCTTGCTCATTCAGCTATGTTCGCCAGACATTCAAGTAGTGGTCAAACTGGCTGGCCCTGACGCGCCGATCTTATGTTCATTTGAGCGGACAGCTTTCCTGCATCAGTTGGTTGCCACGCAGACGACCATCGCCATACGTGAAGTTCTGGCGGTTGACACAACCTATCGAAAGTGGCCGTGGCGCTATATCATTAAAGCGTTTATGCCAGGCCTAGAATGGGCGTCAGCCCGTTCACAAATGAGCCCAACCGATCTGATTAGTGCTTACCGGCAGTTAGGCCATGCCGTTGCTCAGTTGCGCTGCATTCATTTTCGATGCTTTGGTGAGTTGACCGAGCATGGAGAGGTTGACGGCGACGCCTCGCTGCTTGGCGCACTGGAAAAGCGAGCACGAAGTTTTATTGCACAACCACGCCTCTGTGAGCTCTTCTTAGCTGTGCTAGAGAAAAATAGGGATTTATTTGAGGATGTTCATGCGCCATCACTTTGTCATGAAGATTTACATGGCCACAATCTTTTGTTCCATTATGAGCGTCAGGCGTGGCGTTTGGCCACCATCCTCGATTTTGATAAAGCTTGGGCTGGTCATAGCGAAAGCGATTTGGCGCGGCTTGACCTTTGGAAGGGGATGACCAATGAGCACTTCTGGCAGGCATATGGATCGATTCATCCGGTCGATCCGTTGTTCAGCCAGCGTAAACTGATCTACCAGTTGTTTTGGTGTTTGGAGTATGCTCGCCCTACTGTAGAACATCTAGCCGCTACACAACGCCTTTGTCAGACGCTTGGAATCCCAGTAGTTGAAAAATTTGGTAGCGATTCATGAGCAGTTCAAGCTTCATGAATCGCTGCCAAACCGAAATTAATCTACAGTGCGTGAGGGTGGCAGCAAGCTGTCCCCTTCACACGCGGCTAATTTAGCCATCTATATCAGTGCGGAACCGTGCCATCTGGTACCGGAGAGACATACTTGCGCCCTTCGGTGCTTGCTGTAAATTCAGTTTGCGCCGCCTGGAGCAGATCCGGTTTTGTCATCAGATCCAGCGCGGTGAGCGCTAGCGCTTTGGCGGCATAGAGCATGCCCTTAAAGCCAATCTGCGAACCGGAAGAGGCCGTGATCTGCCAACTGTGGGCCGGTGTCCCAAAGGGCCAACAGCAGGTGGTCAATTGGCTGGTCGGCGTAATCTGGCTGACATCGGCGACCTCGGTCGAGCCAGGCATCACCGGCGAACTGGGGGCATGGTGGATGACCTTGGTCCAGAGCGGATTGGCCAGCTCTGCTTTGTCTAAAGGCTCACTCGTCGTCTTTTCGAGCATCGCATAGCCAAATTCGCGCGAACCGGCCGGAAAGGTTTTTTGTAGCTCGGCGGCAAAGGTCATTTCCCCCTCAGTAAAAGTCATCGCGCCGATTTCCTGCATCTTTTCATACATCAGATCCGAGATCACCCGGTTGGGCAACATCCCGTAGCAGCCGGTGACAAAGTCGATGTCATAGGTCGTGCCGCTCATCAGCGCGGCGCCTTTGGCGATGTCGAGTACGCGCGCGTAAATCTCATCGACCTGGGCGCGGCTGGGGGCGCGCACAAAATACCAGACCTGGGCGTACGCCGGCACGACATTCGGCGCTTGCCCGCCACTGGTAATCACGCTGTGGATGCGTGCTTCTTGGATGATATGCTCGCGCAGATAGTTGACCCCGACATCCATCAAGAGCACACCATCCAGCGCGCTGCGCCCTAAATGGGGCGCGGCCGCCCCATGCGCCGCCACCCCATGGAAATTCACCTTAAACGAATTCATCGCCAGTGAAGAGCTGTGCCAGACTGTATTGGTGTCGCCGGGGTGCCAGGCCAGCGCAGCATCTAAATCATCAAAGACCCCGTCTTTGGCCATAAAAGTCTTGCCAACCAACGTCTCTTCAGCCGGGCAACCATAAAAGCGAATCGTGCCGGGGATCTGGTCGGCGATCATCGCCTCTTTCAGCGCCAGCGCCGCACCAAAACTGGCCGTGCCAAAGAGGTTGTGCCCGCAACCATGCCCCGGTCCACCTGGCTGAACGGCCGCGATAGTGGTTGCCATCTGCTGCGACAGACCGGGCAATGCATCATACTCGCCCAGAATACCGATGATCGGTTTGCCTGCACCCCAACTGGCCACAAAGGCGGTCGGCATCTGCCCAATGCCCCGCTCAACCGTGAACCCAGCCTGCTCCAGTTCGGTGGCGAGCAAGTTGGCGGCAAAGGTTTCCTGAAGCCCAATTTCCGGATGATCCCAGATCTCCTTGGCCAGGTAGGCCAGTTTTTCATCTTCTGTGTCTAAATAGTGCTGAATGTTTTCCTGTACACTCACGGTGATTGCTCCTGCCTGATGATGGTTTGTAGATTGGTCGCTCTAGTATATGTTTGTTCCTGAACCTGGAGCAAATCGACGCCGCAGCCTCGCACCACAAGCCAAGCACCTCCTGGGCATGAGAAAGCGCTGACAAAGTGCGCTCATCATATCCATGATGAGCGCACTTTGTCAGCGCTTTGGTTGATTATCGATGATCTCGAATAAGCTTAGGCCATTTCAATGAAATAAGGATCCCGCGTTTGCCGAACAAAATCATGCTTAGGTGGGTGCTTTTAGCCGCACGTGCTGCGTATACCCCAATTGGGCGGCTAAAAGCACCCACCTAC
>JBBQBY010000422.1:0-6049 GCA_038318235.1 Caldilineales bacterium | reverse complement strand
CCAGGTTGCCACAATTGATACAGGCATGTTGGAGTTGCTCATGGCAATTGGGACAATAGACCCAATTTTCTTTGACCGGTACGCCACACATGTGGCAAGCCATTGTGCCTTCTAATTCACGCAGCAACGCCTCTTCTTCTAAAGCCCGGTCATACACTTCCGACAGGGTATCCTTGGGGCGGATCATCATGTAGAGAATGAGGCCGACCACGGGAAAGATCAAGACAAGCGCGCAGGCTAATACGATGGCAAGCCAGTCACGGCTACGCGAGCGGATATCATTAAAGGTCCATATCCCCATCGCAACCCAAAAGGCAAAGAGAAATGCACCAGTCGCCGCAACTACAATGCCCGCGACTGTGGCAAGATTGTTGATCAAATCAACAGGCATACACTATCTCCAAAGAAAATCTCCCAAAAGCTACATAAAGTTACCTGTGTATTATCTTGCAAATTATAGCGCAGATGGCAACAAAGACCAAATAGCTACGGCTTGTGCTAAGGGGCAGGCATAAGAGTTTGACAGCCTTCGCTTGCGATGTATAATGTTCGACAGGTGTAGCCGCCACGCAGTAAGCCCATGAATAAGATACACCCCATTACAAGACGTTATTTACAAGGAGTGATTCGGTGTCTGAACAATCTGAAATCGATGATATTATTGTTTGTCGTAACGTCAATAAATGGTATGGTGAATATCATGCACTGCGCGATTTTAGTTTGACCGTCCAACGCAAAGAAGTGGTGGTCATTATTGGTCCGTCTGGTTCGGGCAAGTCCACCTTTATTCGCACGCTCAACCGGCTCGAAGAACATCAGACCGGTGATATTATTGTCGATGGTATTCCGTTAACCGAAGACGTTGGCAACATCGAGGCGATCCGTATGGAAACAGGGATGGTCTTTCAACAATTTAACCTTTTCCCTCATCTGACTGTGCTGCAAAATATCACGCTTGCCCCGATCCACGTGCGCAAAAAAAACAAGAAAGAAGCGGAGGCCATCGCCCGCCAACTGTTGGAGCGTGTTGGCATTCCAGAGCAGGCCAACAAATATCCGGCGCAACTTTCCGGTGGTCAACAACAACGTGTTGCCATTGCGCGCGCCTTGGCCATGCAGCCCAAGGTTATGCTCTTTGATGAGCCGACCTCGGCGCTTGACCCGGAAATGATCAAAGAGGTGCTGGAAGTGATGCAAGATTTGGCAAAATCTGGCATGACAATGGTGGTGGTGACGCACGAAATGGGCTTCGCGCGCGAAGTGGCGCAACGGATTGTCTTTATGGACGCCGGCGAGATTGTCGAGATTGGCACACCGGAGCATTTTTTCACCAACCCACAGCATGACCGCACAAAATTATTTTTGCAGCAGATTTTGTGACATAACCCGCATTTGTAACTTAGATTAAGTAAGAAAAGCGGTGACACAGAGAACACAGAGTAGGCACAGAGGAAAAGCCAACATTTCCGTACGTTGTTTCTCTGTGATCTCTGTGTCACCGCTTTTTTATGATGGGTGTGTAAGCCAAGGGGTAAGCTGTCGTCGGTTGTTTTATTGCCCCTGCTGATAGCGCTCCACGTTTTTTGTTTGTTCCTCAAATGTCTTGGCAAAAACATGGTTGCCACTGCCATCCGGCAATGCTACAAAGTAGAGATAGTCGTGCTGCGCCGGTTTTAAGACCGCTTCAATGCTGCTCAGGCCCGGATTTGCAATCGGTCCAGGCGGCAAACCCGTGTGTAAATACGTGTTGTAGGGACTATCAACTGCCCCATATTCCTCGAGCGAGACTGGTGTCTTCCACCAAACGCCGGTCGCTTTCTGATAACCCATCGCATATTGCACGGTCGGATCGGCCTCCAAGCGCATTTCCTGGGCCAGCCGATTGAGATAAACGCGCGCAATCGTGGGTCGCTCAGCGGGCACAACGGCTTCGCGTTCGACAATACTGGCAAGAATCAAAACCTGATATAGATCCAGCTTTGTTTCGTGGCTGATCACTGCTTTTTCGTAAATCGGCACGACGCGCGCTGCAAAGTCGTCGAGTTGGCGTTGCAATACGTCGACTGCCGTTGCCTCGCTGGGGGGGAGTTGATAGGTGTCAGGAAAAAGGTAGCCTTCTAAACTAACACCCGCCGGGCGACCTTGCAAAAATGGATATTTGCTGGGGTCTAACCCCGTCAGATCGCTGGTTGCGGTCTGACGCCGATAATCTTCGGCCGCCGTGGTCGTCGTGGTGAAGATTCCAGCCTCTACCAGATAATCGGCAATCTGTTCGCGCCGCCAGCCTTCTGGAATCGTCAGGGTGATGCTCGTATCTTTGGCCTGTTGCAGCACATCAACAATTTCGACAAGCGTCATCGAGGGTGTCAGAATAAAGGTGCCTGCGGCTAACTTCTCGGCCAACCCATTGCCGCGCACATATGCCTCGAACAGCCGATCATCGCCGATCAAATTCGCCTTGACCAAATTTTGGCCAATCAAACGTGCGGGTGTGCCTGGCTCTACGACAAAACGGCGCGGGCGGGTGTCAACGCTGATCGGCTGGCCGAGTTGCTTCTGATGGGTCTTTAGATACCCACTCAGCATTGTGTCGCCGCCTAGGCTACAGGCTGCCAATCCAAGCACACAGAGTACGCCGCAAATTGTAATGGCGAGCAGGGAAGCATGAAATTTCATTGTGGATGGCTACCTAAATCCAGGGTTCTACGCATGATTGGTGTGCCGACACTTGTGGCAAGATTTTGCGGGCTATTTTTGGTGGCTTGAAAGCTTGCCGATTGTTCGATCAAGTGACGCAGACCGCTGGTCAGTTGTGTATAAGGCATAAAATTTAATAATTGCCTGGCCTTGCTTAAATCGGCCACCAGGCGGGCAATGCCACCCGATGCCGTACGATTGTAGAGCACATTGGCCCTTGTACCGACGATCAGGGCAATCTGTTCAATTAACTCATTCAGCGAAACTTCGGTCCCACTCCCAATGTTGATGATTTGCCGATCGATGTCTGGCACCTGGGCGGCGCTGATCAAGGCTTCGACCACATCGTCAATATAGACAAAGTCGCGTGTCTGCGTGCCATCGCCAAAAATAACCACCGAACCAGAGCCCATAATCTGATGGACAAACTGAGGAATGACCGGAGCGTGGGTGGGCGGCAACGGTTGGCCTGGCCCATAGGTATTAAAGATGCGCAACGCAACGGTCTCGAAATTGCTGAGCTGGCCAATCGTAAAAAGATATTGTTCCGCCGCCAGCTTGCTGACGGCGTAGGGCACCGCCGGGCTGGCTGGCATCGATTCGTTGACCGGATGCACGCCTTGATCGCCGTAAACAGTGGCGCTGCTGGCCAAGATCACGCGTTTGACACTCACATCGCGGCACGCCTCGAGCAACGAAACGGTGCCACCCACATTGACATCGTTATATTCACGCGGGTAGAGTACAGAAGCGGGGATGCTCACACGGGCCGCCAGATGATAGACGACGTCCACCCCTTGGAGCAGCGACCACAACTTAGGAATATCACGGACATCGCCACGATTAAAATTGATGCCAGGTAGTAAATTGGTTGGATCGCCACTGCTCAGATCGTCGAGCACACGGACATAATGACTGCGTTGATGCAGTTGGTTGGCGAGATGGCTACCGATAAAGCCAGCGCCTCCTGTGATTAGAACTTTCATGGTCTTGCTCCTGAACAAGGGGGATTGGTTGACCAGCCTGAGTCGCGCAGGTACATCGGCACGTTCAATCCTGATCAACGATGGCCCAGCAAGTATAGCATTCTAGATTCTATTCCAACAAAGCCGTGGCTTGGCAAACGAAATGGGGATCATCGCATCATATCGCCCCAATCCGTGGACCAATTGGCCGATGAATCAGATGAGTTATCAGATGAATTCGTGGTTTCATCCGCTTCAGAAGAGGCGGCCGGTGGATGAGCTTGATCATCTAGTGGCGCAAAAATGGCGTTGTAACTCCGGCAGGCTTCCACCAAATGAATGGCAGAAAAGTGGCCCCAAGTCCAGAAATTCATCGTTGACTCGCGGCTGAACAAATGGGCCACCATCTCTGGCACGGTCTGACCGGCAGCATCGAGCCGGGCGACTTCGCGTGATAACCGGATCAATTGACCAATTTTTTCGTGCAATTCAGGCAATGGCGTGCGACTTACCTGGCCGTCACCGGGGAAGATCCGTTCGGGATGCAAACTAGCCAATGTCCGCAGACTGCTGATCACGCCAAACATATCATATTCTGGCGCCCAACTGTCATCGCGCCCACTAATGAAGGCATCGCCACAGAAAAGCCAGCGTTGCGTAGGTTCAAAAAAAGTGATGTGATCTGAACTATGGCCCGGCGTTTCCACCACGCGCAGACAAAAGTTCGGTGATTTAATTCGATTATTTACTTTATCCAAAGAGACCAGATCGCTAAATGGCCGCGGATAGCCCCACAAAATGCGGCGGTAATTCTGCATCTTGATTTTGGCTGGTTCTTCGATCAGCGGCAAGGTACGTGGCCCGGCATAGATGGTGGCTTGTGGATAGCGCGCATGTAACTGGGCCAGCCCGCCCATCCGGTCTTCATGCCCATGCGTGATCACGATCTGATCCACCTGAACGCGGTTGAGCGCCCGCAACAGTTCTTGGGCTGTGGCGCTAGGTCCGGCGTCGATTAAGATGCCATCAACCCAATAAGCGGCCGTCCACCAAAACGGCCGTCCCAAAAACGAGCGCGACATGCGAATGGCGAGAACGGGGCCATGTTGTTCGACGTGGATCATAGGTGCAAACCTTGTAAAAAGAATGAGTTCATTACGGTGTCGACGATGACGAACGTTTTGTTAAGAAGGAGAGATTAGGAGATTGGAGATTGGTTATGCCTAATCTCCAATCTCCTAATCTCTCCTTACCCTTTGCGTACTGATCAATCGAATGGCGCCCTGCTCTAATCGCTCCAGAATGAAGGAAGGGATTTTCGCCATGCGGCCTTCCAGATCAACACAGACATGTTCGCTCACACCCGTGGCTAACAACGTGGCGTCGCTCGCCTTGCGCACTTCATAGCTGAATTCCACTTGGCGGCTGCGCAATTTCGTGAGGCGTGTGATAATCCGCACTGTGTCACCAAAACGGGCCGAGGCTCGGTATGCCGTATGAATGCCGGTGACCGCAAAATGATGGCCGCTAGCCGCTACTTCGGTGTATGGCATCTGCGCTGCCACCATCCACGCCACCCGCCCACACTCGAACCAGACCACATAGGCGCCGTGATGCACCACACCCATCGCATCAGTTTCAGCAAAGCGGACGGCAAGGTCAGTGGCAACAATCGCCTCTTCCAAGTGGTGTTCGGCAAAACCGGACGAATAATTACTCACAGTCTGTGATCAACTTTATCTGCATGATTTTGTGGTCAACAATTGTAACGCGGCACCCCACCTAGACCCCACCCTAACCCTCCTCTAGGAAAGGGAGGGGATTGATCAGGGACAGAACATACCGGTTCTTCTCTCCACCAATCGGTCCCCTCCCCTCCTAGGGGAGGGCTAGGGTGGGGTGCCGCGTTACGATCACATTTTACATATGAATCGCGTGCCCCTCAACCGCGTGCGCCGCTTCCATAATTACCTCACTCAAGGTGGGGTGGGCATGGACGGTGCGGGCGATTTCGGCGGGCGTGATCTCCATATACTGCGCCAAACTTAGTTCGGGCAATAGTTCGGTGACTTCTGGCCCGACCATATGCGCACCCAAGATTTCACCATATTTGGCGTCGGCAATGATTTTGATAAAGCCATCTTTTTCGTTAAGCGCCTGCGCTTTGCCATTCGGCATAAATGGGAACTTGCCAATTTTAAGCTCATAACCGGCAGCTTTGGCCTGTGCTTCGGTCATGCCCATGCTGGCCACTTCGGGCTTGCAATAGGTGCAACGTGGCATGAAGATATAGCGCTCTTGCGGAATTGGTACGGTATCTACGCCGGCAATACTTTCGGCGGCAACCAGTGCTTGGGCGCTGGCTACATGTGCCAAGGCCAGTTTAC
>JBBQBY010000421.1:0-6085 GCA_038318235.1 Caldilineales bacterium | reverse complement strand
CGGCAAACGCCGCACTTTTTCCTGACGGAGCAGGAACGCCCAGCCTTTGTCACAACGATGCGCACGTTGTGCCCAGCCAGCGAAGCGCTCACCATTGCCGCGGCTGATACGGCAGGCCAGCACATATTTAATCTGCTCGGCTCTGGACCGACCAAACTCGGGGCGCGGATTGACTGGCATACAGATTTCAAAAGCGGCCATCGCTGGGAGCCGCACCAATACTATGCGGATGTACGCGCAGCGCCTTATCCAGGCGGCTACGACTTGAAGATGCCGTGGGAATTAAGCCGTTGTCAACATTTTGTTTGGTTGGGTCAGGCCTATTGGTTCACCAACGACGAACAATATACCCAGACGTTTGTGGCGCAAGTGACTGACTGGATTACGCAAAACCCGCCGTCGTTAGGGGTCAATTGGGCCTGTACAATGGATGTCGCATTGCGCGCGGTCAACTGGCTGTGGGGTTATTATTATTGCCAAGCATCATCGGCCCTGACCGAGCCATTTCGACTGATGTTTTTTAAGAGTCTGTTGGCACATGGCCGCCATATGATCAATAATCTGGAATTTTCTGAGACGTTGACCAGCAACCATTATTTGTCGGATATTGTCGGTCTGGTCTATCTGGGGATTCTCTTGCCGGAATTTAAGGAGGCGCAGCGCTGGCGCGAGTTCGGGTTGCGCGAGCTTGAACGCGAGATGTTTAAGCAAGTCTATCCAGATGGTGTTGATTTCGAGGCGTCGATCAGTTATCACCGCTTGGCGACTGAACTGTTTCTGTCACCCACGCTCTTGGCGCAGCGTAATGGTCATCAGTTTAGCCCAGCGTACATGCAACGGCTGGAGCAGATGCTCGAATTTGTGATGGCGATAACCAAACCGGATGGTCGTGTGCCCTTGATCGGGGATAATGACAACGGGCGCGTTCATCGCTTAAAAGTCTGGGCGGATCCAAACCAAGAGTGGCAAGATTTTCGTTATCTATTAGCGATCGGCGCGCTCTGCTTTGACCGGCTGGATTTTGCCCAGGCAGCTGGCGCTCAATGGGAAGAAGCGGTCTGGTTCTTCGGCGAGCGAACGTTGACCTACAAGCAGCAGCTTGACGCCAAGCTGGTAGAAGGGTCAGCGCTAAAATCAACAGTCTTCCGCGATGGTGGCATTTATATCATGCGCCAAGCGGATAATTATTTGGTCGTTGATGCTGGCTCGAATGGTCAAAAGGGCAATGGCGGCCATGCGCACAACGATATTTTCAGTATCGAATTATGCGCCAAGGGTCAGACGTGGATCGTTGATCCTGGGTGCTATATTTACACAGCAGATTATGCAGACCGCAATTTGTTTCGTTCAACGATGTATCATAATACGGTGCAAGTCGACAAGCTAGAGTTGCATGCGCTGGATAAAGCTGTACTTTTCAGTCTGCCCAGTGACACAAAACCCACGGTACACGCCTGGGAATCCACCCTTGACTATGATTTTTTGGATGTTAGTCATGCCGCCTACCAGCGCCTGACCGTTACTCATCGCCGCCAAATCTTTTTTGATAAAAAACAACAGGTATGGATTGTGCGTGACAGCGTAACGGGCACAGGCGAACATCAGCTCGATTGGTTTTGGCATTACACACCAGGGGTAACGCTTAGCCTAGCAGAAAACAGGGTGACGGCGTGCACGCCAGACGGAAAGCGCTTATACTTGGCGTTATTGGACAGTGATCAAGTAGTTGGCAAAATTGAGGATGGCTGGGTTGCGCCTGGCTATGGTCAACGTGTACCGGCTCAGTTTGTGCATTTTAGCAAAGCGTCGGCAGCCTTGCCCTTTACCCTGACCACGGCCTTTTTCCCAATAACCGCAACGGCCACTAATGAACAAGAAATTGTCCAGCGTATCTATCAGCGATTTCTCGCTGTCGCGCCTTTATCTGGTCATGAATCAACAAATCTAGCATGAACAAGTCTTACGCGCATAAAGCGCGCAAAATTCATAAAGCTTAATCGTTGCTTTTTGCGACTTTGCGTGCCGCCTATCGACTGCTTGCCAGCAGCGATTCCGTTGCGCGGCGCTTCAGGTGGTCAGGCCACCTGAAGCGCCAATTAATCAATTATATTTCACTTGAAGAAGGCCGCTTGTGTCCTATATAGCACGCGCGGCCAATTGTCGGAACTATTCGCATGAAAATCTTGATGATATTAATTAGTTATGACTTTCCCACGGACATCCGTGTCGAAAAAGAAGCGCGGGCGTTACTGGCCGCTGGTCACCAGGTCACGCTGGTCTGTGAAAATCGCAAACAGCGGCCGGCGCGCGAACTGTGGAACGGGATCGACATTATCCGCTTGCCGCCCCAACAGGTCTGGTGGCGCCAACTGAACACCGGGCTGTTATTTTTTACCTTCCACAGCCCAATCTGGGAACGCCAGATCGATCGCATTGTGGCCGAGGAAAAACCAGATGCGCTGCATGTGCATGATCTGCCGTTCGTCGGGCCAGGGTTGCGTATTGCGCGCCGCCATCAGTTGCCACTCGTCGCCGATCTGCATGAGAATTTCCCCGATCATTGCCGAACACGCCAGCCAACCCTGACCAATCCAATCGAGCGCGGGATGTTTGATCCAGAGCGCTTCGACCGTTATGAAAGATCTGTCACACCGCAATGCGACCGCGTGATCGTCGTGGTGCAAGAAGCGATCGAGCGCCTGGAAGAAGTAGGCGTGCCGCGCGAACGAATTTTTGTGGTGGGCAATGCCGAAGATGTGACGGCGGTCCCCGATCATCTGGAGCCCGTCACACTGCCAGAATCGATGTTAAAGTTAATGTACGTGGGTGGACTCCAGTCCAATCGGGGGCTTGACACGGCGATCCGGGCGATGCCAAAAATCCGCGAGAAAATTCCTTCTGCCATTTTGGTGATTGTTGGGGGCGGTGTTTACCAGGCGGCGCTGGAACAACTGACGCGCCAATTGGGCTTAACCGATGTAGTCTCGTTTCTTGGTCAACAACCGTTTGCCAAAGTGCATAGCTATATCAATGCCGGTGATATCTGTCTGGTGCCGCACACCGAAAGCCCAGAAATCAACACAACGATGCCGCATAAACTCTTTCAGTATATGTATCTAAAAAAGCCCGTGATCGTCAGTTCAGCCAAGCCGCTGGCGCGCGTCGTCAATGATGCGCAAGCGGGCAAAGTGTTTAAATCCGCCGATCCTGATTCATTCGCGGAGTGCGTTTTTGCCTTACAAGATCCTGCGGTGCGCCAACAGTTAGGCGAAAACGGGCACCGCGCGGTGTTGGATCGCTACAGTTGGCAACAAGAAAGCAAAGAGCTGATCAAACTCTATGTAACACTGGCGAGTAAGCCAGCATGACTCGCTCAAAAGTGCCGTTCTTTCCAGGAATTCAATATCTGCGCGGTTTTGCGGCGCTTTATGTCGTGACCTATCATGTCAACTCGGATTTCCATTTTCCGATTTTGGCAAATGGGTATCTTGGCGTTGAGCTATTCTTCATGATCAGTGGCTTTTTGATGACCTACATTCATGGCCATGATCGCGGGCTAGCCGCCGCGGCCAACTTTGTGCGCAAACGACTGATCCGCATCTACCCGGCGTATATGCTTGCCTTTATGCCGGTCGTGTTGATTTTTCATTTCATGCCCAGCAAAGGTTTTGCCTGGCACCGCGACCCCGTAAATATTGTGCGTAACTTTTTTTTGCTGCATAATCCCGCCCAGAGTATTTTGGGCGTCTCGTGGACGTTGGTTTACGAGCTGATGTTTTATGCAATTTTCTGCGCCTGGGTGATCGTGCTGCGCCGCCACATTTATGGGTTATTAAGCGGCTGGTTTGTGCTCATTTTAGCCAACACCTACTTTTTTCAGATCGCCACGGGAAAGCTACTTTTTCTAGATCAGATCAATCTCTATTTTATTGCGGGTTGTTTCATTGCGCTTTTCTATCAGCGAATTCCCTATAAGACGAACGGTGCGCTGCTCCTGTTGGCGCTCGTTGCTTTTATTATATGTCCATTTTTTTCCACCGCCACGATCAGTATCTTCACAACTTGTTTTATACTGTGTGGCGTCTGTGTATTATATGCGCCAGAGCGCCAGATTCGCGGCTTGATTGAGCTTGGTAATGCCAGTTATTCGATCTATTTAACGCATCTGACCATCGTGGCGGTGGTGACAAGTTTTGTCAAGCAAGCTTGGATCATGGTGCCTTTATTTCTGATTTGTGTTGTGGCAGGTCTGTTATTTTATCGGTTTATCGAACAGCCGACATTGAGGTTCTTGAGTAAATATCCGCTGACCATGTCGACGGCAGCGCAAGTGAAGCAGTTCTAACCGAGTTATTGGGCCGGGTTATTTGGTTATCCATGCACGAATCCATTTTATTTGACGCTCGTTTAGTCCTACATAAACCAACCGGCATCGGGCAATACATTGTCGCTTTGCTGGCCGAGTTGATTCGTTTGGCGCCTGAGACGCATTTTCAGCTTTTGCGGCGCGCCGACCCGTGGCCGGGTTATGGGTTGGCGGAATGGCGCGCGCCCAATCTCAGCCAGCAGGTCAGCCAACTGCCGCACATGGCCTTGCAGCAACATCTTGTGATCCCGCGGCTAGCGCAACAGTTGAAAGCGCAGCTGATCCACTATCCCCATTTCGATGCGCCGGTCTTATGGGGACGGTTGCCCGTGGTGACGACGATTCACGATGCTAAATATCTGGTGCATCCCGAATTTTTTATGAACTTGAGCCAGGTGAAGCGCCAGTATATGCGCTTTAGTTTTGCGCAAAGCTTAAAGCGTTCTGCGGGCGTGATTGTGGTTTCGCAAAACACGGCGAAAGATCTGGCGCGGCTATTTAACATATCTTTGTCACGTTTATCGGTCATCTACGAAGCGGCTGATGCTCGCTTCCAACCAGCGTCGGCCAGCACGATCCAAGCTTTGCGCCAGCAATATCAGCTAACCCGCCCTTTTCTGCTGACCGTGGGCGAATATCGTCCGCACAAAAATCATGTGGGACTGATCCGCGCTTACGCCAACAGTCAAAGCCGCCAGACTCACGATTTAGTGATCATCGGGCAGGCGTATCAAGATTATACCGAGCCACAAAGCCTCGTACAGCAATTGGGTTTAAAGGGTCAGGTGCATTTCTTGAGCGGTGTACCGTTTGCCGATCTGATCACGTTTTATACGGCAGCGGAATTGTTTGTGCTCGTCTCGTTTTACGAAGGTTTTGGCCTGCCGATTCTCGAAGCAATGGCCTGTGGCGCACCGGTGATCTGTTCGGCAACCACAGCTGCTGGCGAAATCACGGGCGAAGGTGGTCTGACGGTTGACCCCAACGATTCAGGGGCGATCACGCAACAGATTGATGCGTTGCTGCAAAACCCTGCGTTACGCCAACAATGGGTTGCCAAAGGGGAACAGTGGCATCAACGCTACACCTGGCAGCAAGCAGCCAAACAAACGCTCGCGCTCTATCAAAGCGTATTAGCAAACCAGAAAAGTCATCATTAGTTTGATTAGTTGAGGTCGAGGAGGCCGGTGATATGTCGTTTAATCAGGCAAATGAGCAATTTAATGATGCCTTCGAAACCTATTTTCCCAACCTGAATCCGGTCACCAAGTGGCCCTATCAGGCCACAACACTGGCCCTATCGCAAGGTAACAAATTGCGGACACGGCTGTTTGGTGGTCAGTTGCAGGTTAATGAACGGATTGTGGAATATCCACAAGTGCTGCGCTGGATCAGGCCGCAAGGTCGTGTATTAGATATCGGTTGCGTCTCTTCTCGGTTGCCGATTCAACTGGCTAGCTTGGGGTATGCTGTACATGGGCTTGACACGCGCGCCTACCCGTTCACCCATCCTAATTTTGTGTTTCATCAGACTGATATTTTCAAGTGGTCGCCGCCGCAACCTTTTGACATCATTTTGCTAATTTCTGTGATCGAACACTTCGGGCTAGGCGGCTATGGCGATTTAGTGTTGCCCAATGCGGATCGCGAAGCTGTGGCCAAGCTTGCACAATGGCTCGTGCCGGGTGGGCAGCTACTGGTTTCGCTCCCCTTTGGTCA
>JBBQBY010000420.1:0-6101 GCA_038318235.1 Caldilineales bacterium | reverse complement strand
GCTTCGACGTATTCGCTGGCGAGCCGGGCTTTGCGCGCCATGCCATCCGCGGTTAACAGATAACTCCACTTCCAGCGATTGATGCGCGTGATCTTGACGTAGCCTTTGAGTGACCAGCGTTTTAGATACCAATTGACCGTGCCCACCGCCACGCCCACCTGCGCCGCCAGATCGGCCTGGGTGGTTTCCGGCGTGGATTCCAGGGCTTCCATCAATTGTAGTTCGTTTTCGGAATTTGCAAGCTCTTCGGCCATAGACTTATGTAAGCATTCATACGATGAATTCAACTGTTGAATTCAATGATTGAATCATACGATACAAAATTTATTTTGTCAATAGGGGTGGGGACTAATTGAGGATATAGACGAGTGATGCGCGTCGATTAAAATTTTTGTGAAACAAATGGCGGATAAATCCGTCTTTATCCAACCGGGCAAGCAGCCGACCGAGATAGCAGCGTGATTTTAATCCTTGCTCCCCCGTGCGTAACGTGAGATACTACGTGTTAACATCTATTCGTCAAAGGGATCTAAGAAGTGGCTAACCAGGAAGTACTGCCGCTCAAGGCGCAAATTTCGAATCAAGAAAATTCTATGTGTGACCATGCCAAAAATTAGAATTGGTAGCTATGAATTCTTCTTCTATAGTAATGAAGGCTCTGAAGAGCCACATCTTCATGTCTATATTGATGGCAATGAGCTTAAATTTTGGCTTGCCCATGCTGAGCTTGCTACTCAAAATCCGAGAGTCAGTCAACACAAAATCAATCAGATTGCCAAAGTGATTCGACAGCATAGAAACACGTTACAAGGATTCTGGGATGATTACCAATCAAGAAAATAGAATAACAGCGGATACGTTAACCTTCCACGAACATACATTCACGCTCCACACCAATGGTGGCGGCGAATATGAAATTTCGTACGCCGTCTCACCGCGTCTGCTTTTAGCAACTCAAGTTGAACGAGTTACCGGTAAATTGTTGCCCGGCGGCTATGGGATTGAATGGGAAACGCTGGATGAACACTTGAGCGTTGATGGGCTAATTCATGGCCGCGTCAGTACAGAAACTTGGCGTTCGATCTATGAATGGTATGAAATGCGGCGTGAGATGGCAGAGATAAAGCAGCCTCAGTTTGGACCTATAGCGATTACAGCATAGCGTAATCCTGTGTTATTACTACACATCATTGATTGGAATACGAAACGGATTGATATCCCAGTGCGTTTTAACGCACTTCCCGTATCAGGCGAGGATTTTAATCCTTGCTTGCTCTCATTTCTGCCCATGCACAAACTGGCGCAACGCCTCAAACGCCACCGCTGGCTGGTTGGGATCCCGTTCTGGGTTACGGCCCACGTTGTAGGTCATGATCAATTCGCAGCGGGCGCGCGTGATGCCCACATAGAGCAAGCGCAGGCGTTCGGCGGCGACGGCCAGGCGCGCTTTTTCGGTGGCTTTGCCGGGGATAAAATCGTCAAGCGTGCCCATGTGTAATTGCCGCACCTGTTCCTCCGTCTCGGCCACCAGATTCTGGCTGTCGCGCACATACCAGCGTTCACCGCGATATTTGTCACCCAAACTGCCGCTGGGAAAGCCAAAATTATTCACCGCCAGCAAATAGACCCGATCCCATTCAAGCCCCTTGGCGGCGTGCATCGTTGCCACCGTAATCTGGCCCGGCTTGGGCATATACCCTTGGCTGTCTTCGTTAAAACCGAGAATACGCCGCTTGTTTTGCGCGATGTTATCGAGTTCGCCCGCTAATTCAGGCAAGCGGTAAGATGGATTCTCTTCGCCTAATTTTTTTAACAAAATCGCCAAACGATGGGTCAAGGCCAAATCACTCGGTTTGGTAAAGAGGTCGTTGCCCAGCGTGAGCAAGAGTTCGTCCACTGGCAACACAATCGCCGCCGTCCAGCGCCGCAGATCGGTGCGAAATTTTTCGGCCAATGCGCGCATGCCTTCAAATTCATCCAACCAGGTGATCGAATTGAGCCAATCGGTTTTGCTGGGAAAGAGAAAGGCTTCCGGTTCGCTCATGCGCGCCAACGCCCGGCCAAAAGTGACAATCGGTTCCGGCAGTTCCGACTTGCGATTGACACTCTCCGCTTTCCGTTTCCCTGCTTCTGCGGCGGAACCAGCGAACGGATCTGACTCTGCGCCCAGCGGGCTCTCGCGCATGCCCCATTCCACACTTTGCCGCGGCCACCATACCTCCGTCCACACCGGCTCTAAATAGCGGGCCTCTTGCGGATGGGTAATATAACTGAGGATGGTGGAAAGCGCTTGCGCGGCGGCACGCGTGGCGCTGGCCGAACGCAGCAGGCTGTCATCAAACGGCAACTGGGCGTTTTGCAAGGCTTCGGTCAGGTGAAAGCCGCGGCTATTTTCGGGCACGAGCACGGCCACGGTCTTTTCGGGATTTTGCGGCAACCAGCGTTGCAAACTCGCCACGACAATATGGCTCTCCTCGTCGGGCGTCATGGCACGGTCGAAAAGATAGACGGCCGGGTTGCCGGGATCGGGGTTGGGTTGCGGATCGCCGGGCGGTGTCGGTTGCATGTAGGGCGGGGCCAGCGCCAGATGTTTGGGCAAATGGGGATGCTGTTGGATCGACCAATCGATCAGATAGTTGGCCAGATCGATGATCGGCTGCGCGCAGCGGCCCGAGTTGGGCAAATCGCGCGCCTGATCGACATAGTGGATCACAAAGTCTTGTAAGAAGCGCGTATCGGCGCTGGTGAAAGTGGTGTTGATCGCCTGATTGGGATCACCCACGCGCACCCAATTGTTATGACCCTCGGTAAGCCGGCGCAACATGTTTTCCTGGAGTGAACCGGAATCTTGGGCTTCGTCTTCGAGCACATAGGGCCAGCGCGTTTGTAAACGCTCCAGGTAATTGCTGTCGGCATCCAGCGCTTGCAAAGCCAGCACAATTAGATCGTCAAAATCCACCGCGCCACGCATAAAGAGGCTGCGCTGATAATCGGCATAAATGCGCAGGCCAAATTCTAGCAGCGGCCAGGTGCCGGATTGTTTGCGCAGCTTGGCCAGCAATTCATGCGGCTGGACGCGCAATTCCTTGGCCACGCGAATCGTCGTGTTGGCAATGTCAATGGCGTCTTCGATCACATATTTTTCAATGCGCCGAAAATTCGCGAGGAAATCGGGTTGGATATAGGCGGCAAACGCTTCGGGGTGCTGGCGTAAATAATTGAGCACGGCGTCGCGCTTGGTCTCGGTGCCCGTGCGCTCATCGATGATGTCAAAATCTTCGCTGAGACCGACCAAGCCTGGCCGTTCGCGCACAATGTCATGGGCCAAGCCGTGCAACGTGCGCACGCGGTAGCCAACGCCGGGCAGCAAGCCCTGCTCCTGGCGCACAAAATTACCAATCCGGCTACGGAAGTTTTCGACGGCGCTGTTGGTAAAAGTGACGATCAAAACTTCACGGTCATCCAGTTTGCCTTCACCGGCCAACCGCTCGACCAGGCGCGCCGCTAGCAAGCTCAGGGTAAAGGTTTTGCCACTGCCCGGCACGGCCATAATGCCCATCTGGCCGCCACTATATTCGAGCACACGCGCTTGGGCGGGACGCGGGGTGAAAGAGTGCGAAGTGTTGAGTGCTAATTGCGGAATGTTGGCGCTGACACTGGCGTGTTGATTGTCTTTGAACGCTGCGTTGTTTTGAATTATGTTCGTCATTTCTTACCCATCAATTGCCTGAACTATGCCGCACGCCGCGCTTCCCTACTTGCCCAGAATCTGCACACCGCTGGCTGTGGCTTCGGCCACCCAACCTTCGGTGCCATTGTAGCGGATGCGCCACCAGGTCAGCTTGTCGCCGGGGTTCGGGCCCGCGACAATTTCTAGGGTGTCGCCGGGTCGGATCACGTTGATCACATCGCTTGGCAACTTGCCCAAATAGCCGGGCGACTGGCGAATATTCACGGGGCTGGTGGTAATATTACGCACTGTTTCACCGATGCTAAAGGTGCCGATGGCTTGGCCGGGTGTAGCGTTGGGATCGGGCTCGGCCGCCTGCGCACCCTCAACCGTTGGCGTCGCTGGCTGGGGTGTCCACATTGGATCGCCTTCTTGCAAACCGGTCAAGTTGATACGATTTAAACCCAGGGTCATCGCCAGGCCGCCACAGCTGAGCAGGCTGAGCAGCAGAAAGCCCGCCGCAAACCCAGGCCAAAACAGGGTGCGAATGCGTTTGCGGCGCGGGGTGGGCGGTGGAACCGCTGGTTGGGTTAAAGTAGATTCATCCATAGTTAACTTTATTGAACTAGACTGTACAGCTACAAAGCGTAATAAAAGATCAAACGAGCCACAAATCAAAAATGCCAACCATCTGCACCTGCACATGGTTGGCATTTTGCACGGATGATGGTCAATAATTCATGCTTGGTGCTAGACGGTTAACCCATCCAAGACGCGCAATACGCCGACAGAAAAGCCATGCATGTCCAGGCTGGCATGTTGCAAAAGCACGCTGGCATCGCGTCCATCTTCCAATTTAAGCGTCAACTTTTCGTCGCGATGCAATTCCAGCATGGTTTTGCCCGCATTAAATTGTTGCGTTTTGTACGTAATGCGCAGCGGGCTAGCCTTGTGGTTGTCATTCATCTGAATAACGGTCACTTCATCTAAGACGGCAACCGGTTTCTTTTTGCCCTGCATGTAAAGCGTTGCTTTCATAAGAAAAGAGGCTCCCCATACTTTTTATATGTTCATCGTTTATATGTTTATCATCGGCCCATGCCTACCGCGCTCGTTATATCTCACTCGTTATATCTCAACTGACCTGCGCGCAGCTAAGCCTTTGACGATTTATTTCACACAAATCGCGTGTATCGTAATTGAGCGTGTTCATTGTAACAAACCTCAACGGGTTCCCGCAAAACTGCTAACCAATTTCAATGGGCAGTCTGTGCTGCCGGGCGTTGGTTGCGTGCTTTTCTCGCCCTCAAAATATTACTTTGGCGTCAAGAAACGTATATAATGAGATTGTAAAATTGTAAACATAGCAAAGCAAGGAATCAATATGACAATCGATCCACAAGTTTTCCGAGAAACTATGGCGCATTGGGCCAGCGGTGTCACGGTCGTGACTACCCTGGTTGATGGTGAACCAACGGGAATTACGGCCAGTTCATTTGCCAGCTTGAGTCTACATCCACCCCAAATTTTGGTCTGTATCAATAAAAAATTATATACGCACCAAGCGATTGAAATTAGTCAAACCTTTGCCGTTAACATCTTAGGGGTTGAGCATCAGGAATGGGGAATGCGTTTTGCTGGTATGTTTCCAGAGATCGAGGATCGGTTTCAGGGGATCGCGTGGGAGACAGCCGCAACTGGTTCACCGCTCTTGCCCGGTGTGTTAGGCTGGCTCGATTGCGAAGTGCGCGCCGCGTATACGGCTGGTGATCACACGATTTTTGTGGGCGAAGTGGTGGCTACGGCTGCCCGTAAAGAGGGCGCGCCAATTTTGTATTACAACCGGCAATGGCGTCAATTGGCCGAGCAACCCATCCTGCCTAAATGAGTAACCGCTTGCTGTAGCGGATGTAAGAAACGTGTTAAAACACGTTAGCTACACCTATGAACCCGTTTTGGGCGCTCTCTGGGCATAGGTTTTGTATATCAGACGCCGAATTGATTCGGCGGGCTTTTCAGACCGTTTCTAAGGTGATGGGGACGGCCAAGTTTGATCCACCGTCCCCATCACCTTACACCCGCTGTGGATCGCCTGCTTGCCGTGCCGCGCACTCCTCTGCCGTAGTTGTTCGCTACTTTTTCTCTATGTAGTCTTTTTTCCCTATGTAGTCTGTGAATGCTCTGCGCGCTCTTTGTCACCGCTGTGGTTATGGCGCGCAAGTCAATTCAACTTAGGCGCGATCAAAGCATAAAGGATCCAGTAGGTGCGTGCTTGTAGCCGCACGTGCTGCGTCTACCCCAATGGTGCGGCTACAAGCACGCACCTACGCATGATTTTGTTCGGCAAACGCGGGATCCTTATTTCATTGAAATGGCCTTAGCGCTTCGGCATCATCACCCAGAGCACTAAATAGAGTAGTGGCCCAGGTAT
>JBBQBY010000419.1:0-6115 GCA_038318235.1 Caldilineales bacterium | reverse complement strand
CGCCATGCCAACGGCTCGTTGTTGCCACTTGAACCGCACGACCAGGCTGGCTATTTCGATGTCAGCACCGACCAAGCCAACAATGTCCGGCGCCAGATGGTCGATGCCTTGCAAGCCTTGGGCATCAACGTGGAAGCGTCGCACCACGAAGTCGCGATTGGCCAGAGTGAGATCGATTTCCGCTTCGGGCCGGCCCTGAACACCGCCGACAATGCGATCACCTTTCGCACCACCCTCAAGGCGATTGCCCAAAAGAACAACCTACATTGCACCTTCATGCCAAAACCAATTGCTGGCATCAACGGTTCGGGCATGCATGTCCACCAGAGCTTGTGGCATCTGCGCAGCAAAGAGACCGCCATGTACGATGCCGACAATGAGTATGGCTTGAGTGATGTCGCGCTGCAATTTATTGCCGGCCAATTGCTCCACGCCAAGGCGATTGCGCCGATCATTGCGCCGCTGGTCAATAGTTATAAACGGCTGGTGCCAGGCTACGAAGCGCCAGTCTACATTTCGTGGGGGCGCACCAATCGCAGCGCATTGATTCGCATTCCGCGCATCAGCCAGGGTCGTTACAAAAGCACGCGTTGTGAATTGCGCTGTCCAGACCCAAGCGCCAATCCCTATTTAGCCTTTGCCGCGATGTTGGCTGCCGGGCTGGATGGCATTCAAAAGCGTCTGGCGCCGCCCAATCCCGCCGAAGAAAATCTCTATCATGTGGATGGCATGCGCGCAGGATTGGACACGTTACCTAGCGATCTTGGCAAAGCAATTGAAGCCCTGCAACAAGATGAAGTCATTCAAAATGCCCTGGGCCAACACGTCTACGAACGGTATATCGAAGCCAAAACCCAGGAATGGGACGAATATCGGCTCTATGTCAGCCAGTGGGAATTAGAGCGCTATCTGACAATTTACTAAAGAAATTTCATTAACCAACGCCAGCGCTGGACACAACTGACGTACTGGTTCAATTTTGCTCGCTTTTCATAAAGTGGCAAGCAAGGTACAATGGGGATTAAGCCGTTCGGTGATTCAAACTGCCGAACGGCTTAATCCCCATTCGATTATAAAAGGGTACAAGCTAAGTCAGCAACAGAGTTAAAGGAGAATTTTCTGATGGTAAACGGCGAACGCGTCTACACACGACCCTACATCATGGATAAAAACTTGGGTTCAGCAGTCGATCTAGACAAGATCGATCTGCCCAAGACCAATGCGGACGGCGAACCGGTTGTCGAACCCACCCAAGAGCAAAAGTACATCTTCGATCTGCGTGGTTGGTTGTTGATCCCAGGCGTATTGAACGAAGATGAAGTGGCCGAAATGCGTGAGTTTTGCCTGCGCCTCCAACACAATCCAGAATCGATCCCAGCCTCTGAGCGCAACACATTGGGTGGCCCGTTGCAAAAATTGGCGGATCACCCGGTGATTGTCGGTTTTATGAATGAGTTTGTGGCCTATCCGGGCCTTTCGAACCAGGATTGTTATGGATTTCGCCAGGAATCAAGTCATCTTTTCTACCGGACCCAGGGTCAAGGCAAGTTTGGCCCACATAATGGCGGTGGCATGTTGCGCTTCCCCGGCGATTCCCACACCTATAATTGTATTCCCGGCAAGGCGAATTCCGGCCTGACACGCGTCGTATGGGAATTGAACCCCGTAGAAAAAGGCACAGGCGGGACATTGCTGGTCTCCGGCACCCATAAAGGCGTTTTTGCTGCGCCGGACTCGATCCAGGATCCCAACTCGCCGCTGTGGGAAACCTACAGTTGCCCCGCCGGCTCCCTGCTCTTCTTTACCGAAGCCTTGACCCATAGCGCCACTGCCTGGACAAATACAAAAAATGATCGGGTGGCCATCTTCAGCTGCTATAACACTGTCAACAGCAAATGGCACAACTGGAATCCACCGGCTGAACTGATCGCAACGATGCCAACCAAGCGCCAGACCTTGTACCGGCCAGTACACGCTCAAGACAACTTGCTCAACGGAAAGTATCACGGCTAATCTATGCAGGCAAAGGCAGTTGTTTTTACAGCGCCCAATACCGTTGAATATCGCAGCGTCACTTGTCCCGACCCAGGGCCGCGCGATGTGGTGGTGCGCGTCACCCACTCATGGATCAGTAACGGCACTGAGGGTTCCTTTCTACGCGGCGAACGCATTGCCGGGGACACACCCTATCGACCAGGCGATCCCTGGCCTTTCCCCATCATTGCTGGCTATCAAAAAATCGGCGTCGTCGAATGGATCGGCTCGGAAATCACGGATCTCCAGGTGGGTGAGACAGTCTTCGCTGCCTTGGGCAAGGTTGACGACATGTTTGCGACCTGGGGCGGCCAAGTATCGCCGTCGATCAGTGCCCGTGACCAGATCTGGAAATTGCCGCCCAGTGTCGATCCGTTGGCCTATGCCGGGCTGGTCTTGACCCAAGTGGGCTATAACTGTGGCGTCCGCGCCCCGATCGCGATTGGCGACAACGCGCTGGTGATTGGGGATGGTATGGTTGGCCAGTGGGCGGCGCAGACGCTGGCCTGGCGTGGAGCCAATGTCATCCTACTCGGGCGGCACGCCGATCGGTTGCAGAAATTTGAAGATGGCACGCTGCGCCACCCGGTCAACACACGTCAAGATGATTGGCTTGCGACGGTACAAGATCTCTGTACCACTGGGGTGCAGATCGCGGTGGATACGGTTGGCTCCATTCAGACAATTGAACAATTAATACCCCTGATGCGACGTTACGGACACATTGTCTCGGCTGGTTTTTACGGGATGAATGATAGTCTGGCCTTGCAGCCGCTGCGCAACCGCGAGCTTTCTGTCGATACGGTCTCCGGCTGGTCAAAAGATCGCATGGATGCCACACTGAACCTGATCGCAGCCGGTTATCTCCAAACCCTGCCTTTGATCACCCATCATTTTCCGGTTAGTGAAGCCGCCGCGGCCTGGCAGTTGATTGGCACGAAGGATCAAGCGGCGATGGGTGTGATTTTGGATTGGTAGAAAATATACCCCACCCTAACCCTCCCCAAACAGGGAGGGGACTGATTGGTGAGGGTTAGGGTGGGGTTATAAACTACAACGAAGCTAGCAGTCAAACAGGCTCGTTCTCTTCTAGCTCGTTGTTCACATAAGGGTAAAATCACAATGACTGAAACAATGAAACTGCTGCATATCATGGCACCGGGCCAAGTCGAATGGCGTGATGCGCCGATTCCCCAGCCCGGCGCAGGTGAGGTGTTAGTCAAGGTAAAGGCGGTGACCACTTGCCCGCACTGGGATCTACACCTGATGTCAGGTGAGCCGATGTTTCCCGGCGTCCCCCTCCCCTATCCCTATACGCCCGGCCAGCCCGGCCACGAGATGACCGGCGAAATTGTCGCGCTCGGGCCAGAAATCACGGCCTTTCAAATTGGCGACCGCGTGGCCGCCTGGCGCGATGCAGGTGCTCGACGCCAAGGTTGTTATGCCCAATATGTACCGTTCCAAGCGGAGAATTTGTTAAAAATTCCCGCTAATCTCGCCGTCACCGAGGTCGCTTCGCTGGAACTGGCGATGTGTGTCCAAGTTTCGTTCAACCAATTGCAAAGAATCGATGCCATACGCGGCAAACGCGTTGGCGTTAGCGGGCTGGGCCCCGCTGGCCTAATCGCAATCCAGATGGCCCATGCCTATGGCGCCAGCGAGGTCGTGGCGATTGATCCAGTGGCGGAGCGGCGTGCGCTGGCTCTGCAATTGGGCGCAGATCAGGCAGTTGCGCCGGATGATGAGTTATTCTCACCAGCCAATGCGGAAAACCGCGTCCTCGACTCTGCGATTGATTGCACGGGTTTAAAACGCTCGATTGAATTTTTGATGGCGCAGACCAAGGATGTAGTTGCGATTTTTGGTGTTTTGCGCGAAGATGTTGCCTTTGGCTGGAACCACTGGCGGCGTGGCCTCAAGCTGATGGGCTATGAACCGCATAATTGCGGGGCAGCCGAACAGGCATTGCAATTGATTATCAATGGTCAATTAACCGTCGCTCCGCTGGCCACCCATACACTCCCGTTGACACGTTATGCCGAAGGTGTCGAGTTGCTGCGCACCAAGCAGGCGATTAAGATCTGTTTTCTGCCCTGGGGCGAAGCGTAGGTGGATATGCGCTTAAGAGCGGGCAATCGCTCATTGCTTTTAGGCGCCATCAAAGCATAAAGGATCCAGTAGGTGCGTGCTTTTTGCCGCACGGGCTGCGTATAACCCAATGGTGCGGCTAAAAGCACGCACCTACGCATGATTTTGTTCGGCAAACACTGGCTATTTATTTCATTGAAATCGCCTTAGGCCATTCCAGAAAAATAAGTATACGCGGAGGAGGCGTTCTCTTACGCCGGTGTACTCCTGTAAACGCCGCATTAGAGAATGCTCCCTCCACAGTTATATGGATGATTTATTTTTTGGAATGGCATTAGTAACGAATCAAGGCAACCAAGGATACGGCGCATCTACTCGCCGCATCCTTGGTTGCCTAAGAAAAGTTCACGCGCCGTGGTAAAAACACTGCTTTGCCAGCGAAAATTAATCGGCGACCTCATTGCTTATATAGCATTGATTTGCTTGCTTGGTGCTTGCCAAACAAGCGATAACCATTTCCCGAAAACGCCCGCCACTGCACCGCCAGCCAGCGGTAATGTCCCGCGCACGACCTCGCCAATCGTCTATTATGTGGCACCAACAGGCAACGATGATCAGGCGGGGACAGCCGTCGAGCAACCATTAAAAACCATCCAACATGCCCTCGACCTCGTCCAACCAGGGGACACCATTTATCTAGCGCCCGGCAATTATGCAGAAGACGTCAGCACCCAACGCGATGGCGCAGCGAACGCGCCGATCACCATGATTGGGCCACCCACCGCAGTGTTGCACGGCACAGGCAAAATTAGCATTGCTTTTCTCGTCAATCATAATTATTATACGTTGGTCGGCTTTACGATTGACGGCCTGCACGGCGACCCGCAACAAGCACAAAGTTATACCGATAAATTGCTTTATGCCCAGGGCTATCAGACCCACCAAGGGGTGAACAATTTACGCATCTTAAACATGACCTTACAAAACGCAGGCGGTGAGTGCTTGCGTCTGCGCTATTTCGCCCAACACAATGAAATTGCCTATTCTACGATCTTCAATTGTGGCCGGCAAGATTTCCAGTTTGGGGATGACGGCAAAAATGGCGAAGGCATCTACGTGGGCACTTCTAGCAATCAATGGGCGGATGGCAAAAATCCCACCGCGGACGCCGATGAAAGCACCGATAATTGGATTCATCACAATTCGATCAACACCCAGGGCAGTGAATGTGTGGACATTAAAGAAGGCGCCCACGACAACCTGATTGAATATAATACTTGCACCGGCCAGCGCGACAAGAACGGCGGCGGGCTGGATGCACGCGGTGACAGTAATATTTTTCGCTATAATGTGGTCTATGGCAACTTGGGTGCGGGTGTTCGTTTAGGCGGACACAAGGTCAATGGGGTGCAATATGGCAAGCACAATCAAGTCTATCAGAATCAGCTTTACGCCAATACCACGGGCGGTGTCAACCTGGCTGTAGGTCCCCAAACAAAAATCTGTGGCAATACGCTCCACAATCCGGGTAAATCTGTATTTGGTGATTATGGCGACAAATACGATCCGGCCGCCCCGTGTGAGAACAATTGAGTAGGGGCGAGGCATGACCAACAGATCGAGGGATTACCCAAGTGTATGTGGTCATGCCTCGCCCCTACTTGACGTTAGTCGGCATTGAACATATAATGAGCGTCGAACTTCGTTCAAAATGAGATGGCAGATTTGTAGGCTCTGTTGCGGCTTGACCGCGACGGATCACAGCCCTCCCCTGAGGCTAAAATCACGTTTTTAATTTAAATTCAGTGTAGCAGCTCCCTTGCAAGTCTATCTGTTCGCCCATCTATAGCATCGATTGATAGAGCACGCGAATTCCCGCTATCCAAATCACACACTATCCAAATCACACACTATCCAAATCACACACTATCCAAATCACACACTATCCAAATCACACACTATCCAAATCACACACTATCCAAATCACACACTA
>JBBQBY010000418.1:0-6118 GCA_038318235.1 Caldilineales bacterium | reverse complement strand
CATGAATTCCAGGGCTTTGAGCGCAGCGGCGCAGGCCAACGGGTTGCCGCCATAGGTGCTGCCCACGCCGCCCACATGCGGTGCATCGAGAATTTCCGCGCGCCCGGTGACGGCGGCCAACGGCAACCCCGCGGCAATTGACTTGGCGGTGACGACTAAATCTGGCTCGATGCCACTGTGTTCAAAGGCAAACCAGCGGCCTGTGCGGCAGAACCCGCTCTGCACTTCGTCGGCGATCAAGACGATGCCGTGCTTGGTGCAGAGATCGCGCAGCTTGCGCAAATAGGAAAACGGCGCAGGAATAAAGCCACCCTCCCCTTGCACTGGTTCAATAATAATCGCGGCTACGGCACTTGGATCAACGTGGGCTACCAAGGCGCGTTCCAGATCGGCAAAACAGCGGCGGCTACAAGCCTCGGCATCTTCGCCCTCGTTCGCGCGGTAGGCATAGGGATAGGGCACGCGATAGATTTCTGGCGCAAAAGGGCCGAAGCTCTTCTTGAAGAGCGAATATTTGCTCGTCAATGACATGGTGAGCAATGTGCGCCCGTGATAGGCCCCTTCATACGCGATCACGGCGGGGCGACCGGTGTAGGCGCGCGCCATCTTGATCGCGGTTTCGACCGCTTCGGCGCCGGTGTTGGCGAGATAGCTCTTTTTCTTGCCACTGATCGGGATCAGCGCGTTCAGCCGTTCGGCCACGGCGACATAGGGTTCGTAGGTGCCGACCAGTGCGCACAGATGGAGCAGATTCTCGGCCTGTTCGCGAATCGCTTCGACCACGGCTGTTGGCGTATGGCCGGCATTGACCACGCCAATACCGCTGGTGAAATCCAAAAATGTATTGCCGTCCACATCGGTCACCGTGGCGCCGTGCGCTTTGGCAGCTACTACTGGCGTTGAGCGCGCCAGACTGCGCGAGACGGCCGCATCGCGGCGGTCTAGGATCGCTTGGTTTTTCGGGCCGGGCAGCGGAGTTTTGATTTGAATGGCGGGCATGATTGAACAGTCCTTGTTGCTTTAATCGAAAAGTTTGATTGGGTAATGAGCAAACAGCGCGTCAACCGAAAACATGACGAAGGGTCGGTTGCATTCTACCATAAACGTCCATTCTATGCGGTCTGTCGGGTATGGCTACGGGGTTGCGTCACTCGGCGAACTACCCAAATGCCCAAAAGCAGTGTCAACAGAAGAACCAGCCACGGCAAAACCAGCGACAAGAGTGATGTGATAATCGATCCAATCAATTCGACGGTGGCGACCAGGAAATTGCCCAGACCACCGGTGGTCACCGTCGAAGCCCCGCGCAACAATGTGGTGCTGGTCTGCACCGCGCCCGCAGCGACACCGCCGGCAATGATCGCTGTGGTCCACTGGAGCATCGGCGACATGCCGGTGATCACCGAAGCGGTGGCGATGGTACCGGCCACCATCGCCGCGGGTGTGGCCAGGGTATCCAGCAAATTATCCAGCCAAGGAATATAGTAAGCCAAAATTTCCACCACGCTGGCTGTGACAAAGAGCAAGAGCGCCGGATAGGTGCCGATCCAGGCAAAATCGGGCGACAAATGCAGATACCCACTGAGCGCGGCAATGCTCATCACGGTGAACGGCACAAAGATGCGAAAACCACAGGCTGCACTCAGCCCGATGCCGAGGGCTACGCTTAATAGCAGTTCCATGCGAATATTTCCTCCTTTCCATGAATAGGTAACCGTTACATTCTAACCTACGTTCGGCTGCCAAGAAAAAAGTTTGGCCCAACATGATCGACTGATCCTTTGTACAGTCCAAGCCCGGTCCGCTGATCGATGTCTGAATCCCTTTTGATTGGTAAAGTTAAAGCATGAAAATCACAAAAAACAGAGCAGATCAGCAACGATTCGAGAGGATAATTCTATGAATAAAATCGACCGGCAGCCCTGCAAGCCAGCGAACCGCCAGAAGCGCGGGGCATCGAACGTGATGGCGTGCGCTTGCTGGTCAGCAGACCGGCTGGTCATACCCATCATATTTTCAATCAACTGGCCGACCTGTTAACGCCAGGCGATCTGTTAGTTGTGAATCACAGTGCAACGCTACCGGCTAGCTTGCCCGCGCGCAGCACCGTTGGTGATTTTACACTGAATTTGTCTACAAATTACGGGGCTGGTCTCTGGCTGGCCGAACCGCGTTGGCGCAGCGATCAGCCAGGCCCCTTACCGTTCGCCACTGGTGAGCAGATCGACGTGGCGGGCTTCCCGCTGCGTCTGGTGACGCCCTATCCTGGTCTGCCGCGCCTTTGGTTTGTGCAGGCGCAAGCTGACTTGTGCCAGATCATGGGGCAAATCGGCAACCCGATTCGCTATGGTTATGTGGCCGATCGCTATCCACTGGCCGCTTATCAAACCATTTTTTCAAAAATTCCGGGTAGTGCAGAGATGCCTTCTGCCGGACGACCTTTTACCCGACGCGTGCTGCGTTCGTTGCAGGCCCGCGGCATCCAGATCGCCGGTATTACTTTACACACGGGCGTCTCTAGCTTGGAGGTGGAAACGGACGTGGTCGAAGAGCATCCGCTGTATGCCGAACCGTTTCATGTTTCTGTGGGCACAGCTGCGGCGGTCAATGCGGCGAAACGTGAACACCGGCGGGTGATTGCGGTAGGGACAACGGTGGTGCGGGCGCTAAAACCGGCCTGGGATGGCCAACAACTTTGCCCGGCACGCGGTTTCACGCGGCGTTATGTTCATCCTGGGGAAAATGTACACACGGTGGATGGTCTGCTGACCGGCTTGCATGATCCACTGGCCAGCCATTTGGCCATGCTCTATGCGCTGGCCGGGCCAGCCATGATTCGCTCCGCCTGTGGCGCAGCTACTGAAGCCGGCTATCTATGGCACGAATTTGGGGATAGTCACCTGATTTTGCCAAATTAAGCGCTTATAGCGGATCTTTGGAAATCCAGGGCAGCGTCACGATAAACCGGCTGCCCTGGTCTACCTGACTTTCCACGCGGATGCCGCCACCCAGCAAATTGAGCACACGGGCCACGATCGATAGCCCCATCCCTGTGCCTTCATATTTACGGGTGAGACCACTATCTAATTGGATAAAGGGCTGGAAGAGACGGCTGATATCTTGGGCAGCAATCCCAATCCCTTTATCCCAGACGGTGAATATGACAAGCTTGTGGCTTGGCTCCGTCGCCACTTGCAGCCCAACCTCCGCCCCAGCCGGTGTGAACTTGATCGCATTTTTCAGCAAATTGACCAGAATTTGCACTAAACGCCGCTCATCGGTGCGCAGCATCGGGATTTTTTCTTCAATAATCGCCTGAATTTTGATGTTTTTTGCTGTCGCCATCGTCTGGACGGCTTGCAAACTAAACTCGCAAACCATCGCTACCGACGTGGGCCCCAGATCTAATTCATATTTGCCAGCCTCGATCCGCGACAAATCTAAAATATCAGTAATCAATTCTAATAGCTGTTGCCCGCTCCGATGAATCAGTTCCAACGAATTCTCTTGTTTAGGTGTCAGTGGACCATAGGAGCCAGTTTGGATCAGCTCTGCTTGCATCAGAATCACGCTCAGTGGTGTGCGCAATTCGTGGCTCATCGTCGAGAGAAATTCAGTTTTGGCGTGGTTAGCGGTTTCGGCGCTCTCTTTGGCTCTTTGCAATTCTGCGTTACGTTCAGACAAACTCAAGTACAGCGTTTCCACTTCCCTTTGATTGGCTTGGAGCGTCGTGAGGTAGAGAAAAGTGCGCAACGATAGGATAATCGTCGTGTGCAACCTTTGATGGGTCAATTCGGTTTTGGTTTTGTAATCATTGATGTCGTACTCACGAATGATCGCATCCTCGGGGGCTTCACCAGAATGGCCCGTGCGCAACACAATCCGCACTAGTTTATTGCCAAGCACATCGCGGATATATTTAATTACCTGTAACCCTGAATCAGCTTTTTCCATCACAACGTCTAACAAAATAACGGCTGTATCTGTGTGTTCGCGGATCAACGCCTCGGCTTCGGTTGCCGAATAGGCGGAAAGAAAACTCAAGTGTTTGCCTTCAAAGCTGACATGTTGGAGGGCGAGCTTGGTGATGCGATGAATCTCGGTTTCGTCATCGACGATCATGACTTTCCAGGTTTCGGTTGGCGTATGGCTGGGAACGCTCAGTTGATGAGCCTGATCAAAAATCTGACTATCCCTGGTTGGGTCACCTTCATTCTGTTGATACGCCATCTTGTATACTCCATCATCTTCATCATCCACGCTACTAAACGAGCAAGCTACCCGCTAAGAAAATTTACGTACAAATTTTTCCCGATCCCAATTGTTTTGTGGCATAAATTAGCGGTTCATTGCTGTTTTACCTATTATAAAGGAGAATTTCTGTAAAAAAAATCAGCCAAATTATGGATCATTCTGCACTGTTCCTACCCAGCGCAAAGCCGGGTCGCCAATTTTCTAATAAACGATAGGCTATGATCGATACTGTACCCAGGAGCGGTGGCACCATGAGGAACTGTAAGCTAGTGGTGAGCGATGCATGATCCGCCACATAGCCGGTGAAGGATGCCCCCAAGCCGCCGGGTGCCCAGCCGATGCCCATGACCATGCCAGACGCCAGCGCCATCCGACGTGGCCAGGCATCATGCGCCAGCAGGATATTGGTCGGGTAGGTGCAACCAACGGCGATGCCAACAAAGATCAGGGCGAGCATTTGCAGCGCAGAAGAAGTATGTAGAAAGACCCAGTAGGCAGGGCTGAGCAGGGCCGTACACGCCAAGACGACCCACCACGGACCGCTAGCCCCCAGGCGATCGGAAATAAAGCCGCCAATCAAACTGCCCGCGCCAATCGCAAAGAGGAAGATCGAAAGCAGATGGCTGCCTTGCGCTAAAGTGCCGCCATTGCCCTGGATCCAAGCGGGTAGATAGGTGGTGAGCGAAACCTGAAACCAGGAACGCGTCATCGCGCCGACGACGATCAAGATCAGACCAGGCAGGTATTCCTTACCGGTGACCTTCGTCGCCCGTAATGTCTGGGCTTGTTGGCCGACGGCCGCTTGTCTTGCTTGCCAATAGAGCATGAGGCAGATCAACCCAGCGATTGGGATCAGGGTCAACGTGCTGCGCATACCCAGCCAGCCAATCCATAAGGCAATCCACAGCGGACTCAAAGCCGCCCCCAAATTACCACCGACCGAAAAGAGCGACATACCCGCGCCGCGCCGGGTGCCACTATTGGCCGTTGCAATCACGGCGCCCGGTGGATGATAGGCTGCCGAGCCTACGCTGGCCAATCCGACCAGCACCACCAACAACCAATAGTGCGTAACCAGCCCCACCAGCCCCATGAACAGTCCTAGCCAAAGCACGCTAAGCGCGCAAACCCGTTCGGGGCCAATGCGGTCAGATAAAAAACCGAAGAATGGTTGTAGAATCGATCCTGTCAGCGTGCCGACGAGCGCGATCAAACCAATCTGCGTGTAGTGAAGCCCCATGCTGGCGATTAAGAGCGGATAGAGGACGGGCAAAAAATTCTGGCAGAGTTCCAAAGTAAAGTGGCTAAAGCCGGCGAGAAATAAGGAGCGCGCCGCCTGTGAACGGGTGCGCGTGATATTGCTCCACTCTGTAATCATAAATTCACTTTCATAAAGCAGGGGACGAAAGATAATTTGTTGACTAATACTACATGGGAAATTCCACCTTGTAAATTCCACCTTGTAAAGAATGATTGTCAGGAAGAGGTGACTCGCTTGTCACTTTTTCCATTATGCTGATTGTGGGCATCGCTTAGTCGAAGATAGACGGCAAATTTTTATAACGTTACACAGAAACGCCGATGAAACATGAAGGAATCGGCGTTTCATCGGCGTTTAATTTTTGAACTTACCTTACGCACGCGGACTACGATGACGTCACATACGTTAGATAATTGTCGGTGAGTGCATTGCATGGATCAGCAAATGATTGCTTATATTATCTGGTGTGACCCGTGCAACGCACTCGCCACTCACGATTTACTAGGCCAGTGATTAGCGCCGGTTAAACGTCAACAAGCGCATCTCAGTCATCTCTTCAATCGCATAGCGCAACCCTTCGCGCCCAATGCCCGACGCCTTGGC
>JBBQBY010000417.1:0-6122 GCA_038318235.1 Caldilineales bacterium | reverse complement strand
GCTGGGCGCCGGCTCGGTCGACGGCGTCATCTCCCATCGATTCTCTTTCTGGTCGGCTTGATCCTCTTGCTCATTGCATTGGCGCGGCCACAGGCCGTGATCAGTTTGCCCAAGATTGAAGGCACTGTGATCCTGGCCTTTGATATTTCTGGCAGCATGGCAGCCGATGACTTAAAGCCGACCCGCATGGAAGCCGCCAAAGTGGCGGCGCGCGACTTTGTCCAGCGTCAGCCGTCTACGGTGCAGATTGGCGTCGTTGGTTTCAGTGATAACGGCTTTGCCGTGCAAGCGCCCACCAACGAGCAAGACGCGATCCTCGGCGCGATCAATCGTATGACGCCCCAGCGTGGCACATCGCTTGGCCAGGGGATTCTCGCTTCGCTCAAGGTGATTGAAGTCAATCAGACCCAGGCCGAAACCACGCGTTTATACAGCAACCTGACGCCAACCCCCCCGGCTTCGCCGACGCCTTTACCAAAAGGAACCTACTCATCGGCGGTGATTATCCTGCTCACCGATGGCGAGAACAATGAGAATCCAAACCCACTGGACGCCGCCCAAACCGCCATCGACCGCGGTGTACGCATCTATACGGTCGGGATTGGCAGTGCGGCTGGTACGACCCTGCACGTCAACGGTTTTTCTGTCCATACGCAGCTGGACGAGGTGATGCTCCAACAAATTTCGCAGCTTACCGATGGCGTCTATTATAATGCCGAGAACCAAGAGGAACTGCGCTCAGTTTACGATAATCTTGACCCACAGTTGGTGATCAAACCGGAAGCGATGGAAATAACTTCGATTTTTGCTGGCGCCAGCATGCTTGTCATGCTGATGGGTGGCGCCTTTTCGCTTTTGTGGTTCAGCCGCTTACCATAAACTGGCCGGTAAATTGACAAGCGACGGTCTGAAAAATGTGCGATTGACGATGCTAGCCGTTGAGGTTCTCTGTCGGCTCCAGTCGTCAGTCGCATAAAAAGCCCTTTTCAGATCCTTTCTACGGGTATAATGGAGATAGTCGATGGACTTACTTTGGCCCTGGTTCCTACTCCTGTTGGGATTAGTTCCGCTGTTGTGCGGAATATATATTTGGATGCTGCGCCGCCGGCGCCGTTTTGCCGTGCGCTACTCTAGCTTGACATTGGTGCGCGCCGCGCTCTCCCAGCAATCCCATGTGCGGCGTCATGTGCCATTTGCGCTCTTTCTGCTGGCCTTGGCGAGCTTGATCTTCGCCTTAACGCGACCGGTGGCCATTGTGAGTGTCCCCACCGACCAGACGACGATCATTCTGGCGATGGATGCTTCGGGGAGTATGCGCGCGACCGATATTCCGCCTAGCCGGTTGGAGGCTGCCGAGGCCGCTGCGCTATCGTTCATTCAACGCCAAAAGTCGCGTACGCAAATTGGGATCGTCGCGTTTGCGCGTTTTGCCGAATTGGTCCAGCCACCGACGACTGATCAAGAAGCCCTGCAAGCTGCCATTGCCAGCCTGACCACCGGGCGCGGCACAGCGATTGGCAGTGGTATTCTGAAAGCGATTGATTCGATTGCTGAAATTGACCAGAGTGTTGCACCCAGTGTGAGTGATCAGTCATCTGGCGTCCAACCCACGCCGGTGCCCAATGGGGCTTATGTGCCGAATATAATTGTCTTGCTGACGGATGGGGTAACGACCAATGGGCCATTGCCTTTGGATGCGGCTCAGCAAGCAGCCGACCGCGGCATCCGCATTTATACGATTGGGTTTGGGACGGCCAATGGGTCAATTCCGTTTGGTGGTCAGCAATCCCAGGGTAACGGCCAGCAATTTGGCGGGGGTACACAATCTGGTGGCAGGTTTCGCACAGGGATCGATGAGACCACCCTCAAGGAAGTGGCGGAGAAGACCGGCGGCAACTACTATTCGGCCACGAGCGCGAATGAACTTCAGGATATTTTTGAAGATCTGCCCACCTACTTAATTACCAAGCACGAAACTACTGAAATTAGTGTCATATTTGCAGCCTTAGGCGCGCTGCTCGCCGCGCTGGCGATTGTGCTCTCTCTGCTCTGGCATCCGCTGCCCTAAGCTGTTCCGTTTTCGGTGCACCTCTGGTCTGGCGGTTTTTATAGGTAGTGGATTGTCTATTCTGTGAAATCTCCAAATTAACCATCGCCCAGTCAAGTAATTTGCTTGGCTGGGTGTTTTCTATGGTTGGCACCAACGCGCTGACCCAATACACGCATGCATTTCCTCATTTTACCCCTCTTTCGGTCGTTGTCGTCTCGATCAACACTTTTTCAACGATTGGTTGTTATATTTATAGAAGACAAGCGGCCCAAAAATGGCTTGCTTTAGCCTGACCCTGTGTTCTAGAATACAACCTGACCATGCTCCAGGGCATATTGGGATGATTCTATTTTTTAGCTAGAATTATTGATGAAAATATGGTATGTTTAACCCATTGATAGCAAACCGAGTTTAAACCATATAAAGGCCAGGTAGCAAAAGTGGTGTAACTAACACCCTGTCTATCCAATGAGTAATGCCCAAAAGTATTCATCAGCATCGGAGATCGCAATATGTTCGCCGCACCCCCCGGACATCGTTTCGCTCGCGAGCCATTGTTTATAAAACCGGCAACGATGACGGTTTTAACCAACCCTGAACAGAAGTATCGTCACCACTACCAGTTAGGTAAGCATTTTAAGCAGGCTGGCAGGCTGGCCAGCGCCCAGGCCGAATACCAACAAGCCATTCACGAATTAGAACGCCGACGCGCCCAATTAAGCCTTGAGCAACGCACCGATTTCTTGGCTGACAAGCAATTTGTGTACGAAGACATGGTTGATCTTTGTCTCGATTTGCAGCAGCCGGCTCAAGCTTTGGCCTATGCCGAATTGATCAAGTCGCGTACGTTGGCCGACCTCCTGGCGATGCAGATTGACCTGGGCGCCCATCGACAAAATCATCCTGAGCAAGCTTGGGCTGCTGCGCTACGTCATTTGCGCCAGGCGCGCGACCAGGTCGTGGAGGCCTGGCATGAGCCCGACGCAGTGCACCTGCGTGGTGGTACACTGCCACACAGCCAAGCGCCCCCAAAACCTCAACCATCGGCCATGTCTCTGATTGCCGCAGAAGCTGAACAGCGGCTGGCGACATTGTGGGGCAGCGTACGGCCACCCCATCGTTATTTGGCCCCAGAAACCCCATTAGCGATCACCCGCGAGGCTGTCCAGGCCTGCCTGGAACCGGACACTGCCTTGATCGAGTATTTTGTGATCCAAGGCCGGTTCGTGGCGTTTGTGATGACAGCCGAGTATATTTATGCCCAGCGCCTGCCATGTACATTACCCCAGGTGCAGCAACTGCTGCGCTTTTTGCAACTTAACCTCAAAACCGTCGCCCATAGTAGACCAACCCTGCTTGAAAACTTAACGCGCAACGCAAACCAATTGCTGCTGCGGCTTTATAAACTACTGTTTGCACCATTACATGGCGCGCTGGCGGCCTATCCGCGTCTGATCATCGTGCCGCATGGCCTGCTGCACCAGCTTTCATTTTCTGCTTTATACAATGGTCAAACGTATCTGATCGAGCAGCATGAGATCAGCTACTTGCCTCGCGCCAGCTTGCTGCCCTATTGTACCCAGGCCGCACGTCGGACAGAAATAACCAAGGCCGTCAACGCGATGGCTTTCGGTTATTCGGTCGGGGGACGGCTACCTTACGCTGTCCAAGAAGCGCAACAAGTGGCGCGGATCATGCAGGGTGTAGCCTTTCTGGAAGAGGCGGCAACCACGATCCAACTCCATAAGGTGGCGACGCAGTGTCGGTTGCTCCATCTGGCGACACATGGCAATTTTCGCACCGATAATCCACTCTTTTCTGGTTTGGCGCTGGCCGATGGCTGGCTCACCATGCTAGATATCTTTGATCTGCGCTTGCAGGCTTCGCTGATTACGCTGAGCGCCTGTCAGACTGGTTGTCATGTAATTGCCAGTGGTGACGAACTATTGGGGTTGATGCGCGCCTTCTTGGTCAGCGGGACCGCCTCGCTCGTTGCCTGTTTGTGGGCTGTGGAAGATCAGGCGACTCAGCAATTTATGACCCATTTTTATCAAAAGCTGGCTGACGGTTGGACCAAAGGCGCAGCGCTACAGGCGGCTCAAATTCACCTGATCCACAGCCGTGATAAGCTGGGAGACGACGACAGAGCAAGTTATGTTCATCCCTATTTTTGGGCACCCTTCTTCTTGGTCGGCGCGTCGGGCACGTTGTAAAGTCATATCGGAAAAATGCCAGACAAACCTGATATTCCAAGCCTGATATTGGCGCATTTCGGGTGTGCGAATGTCATACTTGCTTTTTGGAATAATCTAACTGGACGAGCCAGAACCAAATTTTTGCAACGAATTACGCGAATTAGCACGAATTAATACCTTCGCAAAATTCGCGTAATTCGTTGCAAAGACTGTTTGTCCAATCATAAAACTGGCTTGATTGATAGGGGTTGGAAGCGGTGTTACGCCGTGTTGCCGATCGCGTGATATACTCTGAGTTAGCGAACGTTTATAGGTTCAAAACAAAGGAGTAGAGGAGAAAAGATCATGCGGTTTGAGAACCCATTCAAGCGTGTTGAGCAACTAAAACGGGTCAAAAATGTGCCTAAGGAATCGCAGGGCGAGCGGGTGCCGCCCGGCCAATTTCTTACCGAGCGCTTTCCGGTGTTGCACTACGGCGACACCCCGCACTATCAAACTTTGGACACCTGGGATTTTCGGGTCTATGGGTTGGTGGCAGAAGAAAAGACCTTTACCTGGGCGGACATGATGGCCCTACCCACGAATTCGGAAACGGTGGATATCCACTGTGTCACGCGCTGGAGCAAATTAGATACAACCTGGACTGGGATTCCGTGGCGTCAGTTTATCAAGCTGCTTAAAGTCAAGCCGGAAGCCACACACGTGATGGCCCATTGTGAACAGGGTTTTACCACCAACATTGCGCTGGATGTGCTGGATGATGATGACACGATGCTGGCTTATCTCTATGCGGGCAAGCCGCTGGAACCCGATCATGGCTATCCGATGCGCCTGTTAGTGCCGAAAAAATATTTCTGGAAAAGTGCTAAATGGATTCGTGGGCTAGAGTTTATGGCCGGTGACCGCCCTGGTTTCTGGGAGCGGCATGGCTATCATATGCAAGGCGATCCGTGGCTAGAAGAGCGCTTCGGCTGGTAACGGAAAGTGTGCGATTGGGTTTTACGAACGGTGGTTTTCTACACAGGAATCAGTCGGGGGATTGGAAAAGTCTATATTTAGTCCCTTTAAGCGTGTGTTTCCGTCGAAAACCAAGCATCGCTAGCCGTGGTCTCTTGCTCGTCAATCGCTTGACCAGGCGTGATATAGAGCGTCATCAGCAGTGTGATTAATAGGACAAGTAGCAATAATTGCGTCATGATCAGATTCTTTCTGTGTTCGTATAAGGCCTGTGTTGCTAAGCCGTAGTATACCGGGATCAAGCAACTGAAGAAATATTCTTTCTAACGTTTTGAGTGTGTTCTTACGCACATCTAAGCCCAGTATAACGCAAAGCTTCGGACCGTGTTAGATCGATTTCGGACCGTCTTCGTGCGTATAGAACGTATAAAAAGAGCCGGTAAACCCCGGCTAGACCCCACCCTAACCCTCCTTGCAGCGAGGTTAGGGTGGGATTAACTATTCTTCCAATCAACCAACTGGCTCAGCACCAACATGCCATCATGTGGCATCCCCGCATAGAAACGCTCACCCTGGCCCAAGGGCAGCACGCTGCACAGACCGCGGGCCGCCATCGCGTCGCGCAGTGCCAGGCGGCGCACCTCTGGGTAGACACCCACGGTCGAAACACCGGGATGAAGATACGGGAACACCGCCCGCAAACTGTCGACAGGGCGCACAACCACGAGCCGACACATGGGATGATCGAGAATGTCGAACTCGTCGGGCATGACTACGACACCCGATTGGAATTCACCCATGCTGGTGTTCAAATGCCACGTTGCATTGGCATACTTGCCGCGTTTCATCCGTTTGAGTTGGCCTCTGGCCGCCGGCGCGACGGGTTGCGGCGCTGTCGTATCCCATTGACTGAGCACCGC
>JBBQBY010000416.1:0-6129 GCA_038318235.1 Caldilineales bacterium | reverse complement strand
GCGGTCACGATCAAGAATATTGAATGTACGATTGTCGATAAGGGCTTTGAAGAAGGTTGGATTGTGCCCGAGCCACCGCTCTTTCGTACGGGTAAAAAAGTCGCAGTGGTCGGTTCTGGGCCTTCCGGTTTAACCACCGCCGCGCAACTGAACAAGGCTGGTCATCTGGTCACTGTCTTTGAACGTTCGGATCGGATTGGCGGCTTGCTGATGTATGGCATTCCCAACATGAAGTTGGATAAAGAGCATGTGGTGCAACGTCGAGTCGATCTGCTCAAAGCCGAAGGTATCACCTTTATCACCAGCACCGAAGTGGGCAAAGATTATCCGGCTAGCAAACTGCGCGAAGACTTTGATGCCGTTGTCCTATGTGGCGGGGCCACCAAGCCCAATGATCTGCCGATTGAAGGGCGCAACCTCAAAGGCATTCACTTCGCTATGGAATTTCTGCATGGCAACACCAAAAACCTATTAGACAGCCGCCACGGGATGTCGAACAACGGTCACTTTCTTTCCGCCACCGACAAAGATGTGATTGTGATTGGGGGTGGCGACACCGGCACCGACTGCGTGGGCACCTCCTTGCGCCATCATTGTCGCAGCCTGGCCCAATTTGAGCTCTTCCCCAAGCCGCCGCTCGAACGTACAGAGGACAATCCGTGGCCGCAGTGGCCGCGCGTTTACAAGCTCGATTACGGGCAGATTGAAGCCAAGGAACTTTATGGTGACGATCCGCGCAACTATGCGATCTCCACCAAGCGCTTTGTCGGCGATGAACACGGGCAACTGAAAGAATTGCATACGGTCCAGGTGAAACAGAAATTTGTCGATGGCCGTATGACTTTTGAGGATATTCCTGGCACCGAAAAGATCTGGCCCGCGCAATTGGTGCTGTTGGCGATGGGTTTCCGTGGCCCCGAAGATACGCTAATCAACCAATTAGGGCTTGAACGCGACCATCGCAGCAATGTCAAAGCCGATCATGGCAAGTTTCAGACGAGCATCGAAGGCGTTTTCGCCGCCGGTGACATGCGCCGGGGGCAGAGCCTCGTCGTCTGGGCGATCAACGAGGGTCGCGGCGCGGCGCGCGAATGTGATCGTTGGTTGATGGGTGAGACAAGTTTGGCGTAGGTGTAGCACAAATGATTTTTGAATAAATTTGTTGGCAACTCACAGCTTTCCTGTTTAGAAGCTTGTGAGTTGTTTTATGTTCGCTGATGGTACAGGTTAAAAACTTGGTTGACTTGTGGGGTGGCGGTGGTACAATTAGCATGGCTGTTAAAGAATTGAGAGGATTTATAATAGCGGTGGCGAGCCAATTACCTATGAAAGTATAGCGTTGAAGTTATCAGATGAAGCGAAAAAATTATGGAACAGATCGTAATTCAGGTTAAAGACAAGAAAAAGGCTCAAATGCTTCGTGATCTGTTGAATTCTCTGGATTTTGTCGATTCAGTTCAGATAACAGAGACAACGGGCATAGAAAAAGACCAAACAACAGATGAGAAGACAGTTGATTTCTTTTCTATGGCAGGATTGTGGAGCGATCGAGAAATTGATTTAACGTCCATCCGCCAAAAAGCATGGCCCAGGCAACAAGCATGATCTTGTGTGACACGAATATCTTGATTGAGTTTTATAAAAATAACTTGAAAGTCGTTGCCGAGCTACGCCAAATTGGCTATAGCCAGTTGGCAATTAGTGTTATTACTCATTGAGCCATAAGTTGAGTTTGCCTGATGCATTAATTGCAGCCACTGCTCTGGAACAGGAACTGGAACTTTATACCCTGAATATCAAGGATTTTTGATTTATTCCCCAGCTTATGCTCTATAACCCAGTAACCTACTAACGATAGTTAAGTAGAAATGGCATAAAGCAGTCAACAGGCTAAAGCAAATGAATGAGCAGAAACAGAAAATTTTAATCACGGGCATGAGCGGACTAATTGGCGGTGCGTTGCGCACCCATTTGCAAAACGAGTATGAATTGACCGCGCTCAACCGCAGTGCTGTGCCGGGTGTGCGCTGTTTTCAGGCCGATATTGCCGATTTTGACGCCATTCAACCGGCTTTTGTCGGCCAGGATATAGTGGTGCATCTTTCCGCCAATGCAAAGTTGCAGGCACCGTGGGAAGCGATTCTCCAGATCAACATTATTGGCACCTACAATGTGCTAGAATCTGCTCGACGCGCCGGGGTAAAACGCGTGATCTATGCCAGCAGCGGAGCGACCGTTTCATCGTTGCAGCGCGAATTTCCATATAACGCACTAATCGAGGGGCGGTATGACGAATTGACTGAAGGCTGGCCGATGATCACGCACGAATCGCCCACGCGCCCCAGCCAATTGTATGGTGTGAGCAAAGTATTTGGCGAAGTGTTGGCACGCCATTTTACCGACACCAGCGCTCTTTCGGTAATTTGCCTGCGTTTTGGCGTGGTCAATGACATGGATCGGCCGCGCACTATCAATGAATTTCCGATGTGGTGTAGCCAGCGCGACGCAGTGCAAATGGTGCAAAGATGTATTGTCGCGCCCGCCACTTTGCGCTATGATATCTTTTTTGTGACGTCGGACAACAAGTGGGGCTATCGCGATCTGAGCCACGCGCGCGAAGTTGTGGGTTATGCGCCCGCAGATGCGGCAGAAAGTTATCGTTAACGACATCCATATCACCTGATTTTAGAGGAGTGAAACATGAAAAAAGCACTAATTGTCTGGGGTGGCTGGGAAGGCCATGAACCCAAGCAATGCGCTGATATTTTTGCCCCGCTCTTGCGCGAGCATGGTTTCGAGGTGGAAGTTTCCGATACCCTGGACAGTTATCTGGACCAGGAAAAGATGCTGGCGCTTGACCTGGTCGTGCCGATCTGGACGATGGGCACGATTACTCGTGAGCAGGAAAAGGGCTTATTGGATGCAATTGCCAGTGGCGTGGGGTTGGCCGGTTGGCATGGCGGCATGGGCGATGCCTTCCGCAATAATACCACCTATCAGTGGATGGTCGGCGGTCAATGGGTGGCGCACCCTGGCAACATCATCGACTATACGGTCAATATTACGAATCACACTGACCCGATTACGGCCGGCCTCCAGGATTTTAGCATGCGCTCTGAACAGTATTATATGCATGTCGATCCGGGCAACGAAGTGTTGGCGACGACGACGTTTGACGGTACACATGCTGGGTGGGTGAAAGGCACGGTGATGCCGGTGGTTTGGAAGCGCATGTGGCAGCAAGGCCGCGTCTTCTACTCGTCACTCGGCCACCATGCCAGCGATTTTAGTGTGCCAGAGGCGAAGGAGATTCAACTGCGCGGTATGCAGTGGGCAGCGCGGTAGTATAGAAAATTAGGAGATTGAGAGCTTAGAGATTAAGAACGAGTAGTCTCTAAGCTCTCAATCTCCTAATCTCCCCTTCTTACTTGATTGACCCTAAGAGTGGCAATTGCGTCGCCCACCGACTCGTATTGCGGAAAAAGATATAGAGCGGTGTATCGGTTTTGCGCCAAAAGGCCACGGCACTGGAAAGTATATCGAGCGCAATCTGCCATTCCTCGGGTTCCTTGATGGCAAACTGGTCTACTTGGTCATAAAGAATGACGTAACCCTTGGCTGGCGGCAGATCGCGAATGCACTCCTCGAAGGCATCCCAATTTTGTCCGAAATAGTCGGGGAAATGCAGGGCGTGGGCAGATTCTTTTAAAAAAGTTGGTTTATCATAGACTTTGTGGCCATCTATATAATAATGGCGCCAGTCGGCATCGACCAGACCGTCGAGGACAACATTCGGCTTTGCCCGTGTATTCAGCCGATAAATGGCTGGCGGGCGTGCGCCGGTTAAGATGAGTTCTGCGATTTGCATGATTAGTTTACCCAGGAAAAGCTAGCGTAGTGATCATCGGTATAATAAAGTTCGCCATTCGCGCCCGCGATCACGCGGCGTGCGCCGCGGTCAGAAGAGCCAGGGGTGATGACCGTGTATTCGTGATAATAGCCCCGTGCTTTGCGCGGTAAGAGCCCTTCGCGATTTTGGAAGTCGATGCCATCGCGCGCATAAGGAAAGGGACCACCTTGCTTGATCAGCTTGATTGTCTGTTGTGCCTCAGGTGGTAGTTCACTGATCGTGACGACAGCCATGCCGGCTGGGCCCGCACGGGCTGCGCTAATTGGCGTGTTTGTCGGTTTGGGCTGACGCGTTGATGTCACTTTAAGCGTGGGGCGTGGTTTAGGCGTCGCCGTGGCTAGCGGTCGTACCGTTGCTTTTGCTTGCGGAGTAACCTTTGGGATCGGGGTTCTGGTTGGCTTTTTGCTTGGCTTGGCCGTTGCGACAATGGTTGGTGTCTTTATCGGGGTAACGCTGTTGGCTACGGTGGCCTGCGCGATGGTGGCAAGTGCAGGTTTGATGGCTGTAACGGTCGTGTCACCTTGCGAACAGCCTTGTAGCCAGAAAGTTAGCAGAAGCGGGAGCAACGCTGCCGCCCAGAATTGAACTGGACGCGAGCGCAGTGAACGAGTCGATGATCGCATTGTGTTTTGTTTCGTGATCGTTTTGTGGACCTGTTGAATGGTGATAAGCGCAGAACCTTGTGCAGTGTAGCACAGCCTCTGAGCCGTGACAAAGTAAATTCCAATCGTTTTATTTTTCAGCGCATCCAAACGAAGTGTGCAACTTGATGTTTGCCTGGGAAACCCGGCGCGTCTTGGCCCACGGTTGTTGGATGTGCGCATTTCTGCCGAGAAAGAAGCTGACGAGAAAACATATGTCCAAAGATCTCAAAGTCGCCTTTGCGGGCGCACGCCGTTCCAGTTCGTTTTTCAAAGCCTTCCAAAGCCACCCTGAAACCCAAGTGGTTGCGTTATGCGACACGTATGAACCCACCCTAACCGAAATGGGCAAGGCGACGGGGATTACGCAACTCTATACCGTTTATGAAAAGATGTTGGACGAAGCCAAACCAGATATCGTGGTGGTGGCGACGCCGATGCACTATCATGTGGCGAACTCGATGGCCGCCTTACAGCGCAATATTCATGTGCTCAGCGAAGTGACCGCCGGGGTCTCGATTGATGAATGTCGCTGGTTGGTGCAGGAGTGCAAGCGCAGTTCGGCGATCTACATGATGGCCGAAAACTATATTTATCGCAAACCCTGCGTGCTCGTGCAGGCGATGGTAGAAGCCGGCCTCTTTGGCGAAACGTATTATGCCGAGGGCGAATATATTCATGAGCTTTCCTCCATGCATCACACGCCAACGGGCGGACCGACCTGGCGTTATTATTGGCAAGTCGGTGTGAACGGTTGCACCTATCCCACGCACAGCCTTGGCCCCTGTTTGCAATGGATCAAAGAGCGCCCAGCGCGCATCAGTTGTATTGGCACCGGCCGTTGGACCGATCGTGAACATACGATGGAAGATACGGTGCAGTTGTCGTGCAAAACGGCCAGCGAAAAATTGATCCGCGTCCGTGTGGACATGCTTTCCAAGCGCCCTCATTCTATGACCAATTATGCGCTTCAAGGGACTAAAGGTGCTTTTGAAAGCGCGCGTCGCCCTGGTGAAGGCAACTGGGTCTGGCTGGAAGATTATTGCAAGAACGCAGACGAATGGGCGCCATTGGAACAATTTGAAGCGGAATTCTTGCCCGAAATGTGGCGCAATCCACCCCCAGAAGCGTTGGCGGCTGGGCATGGTGGCGGCGATTATTTTGAGGTGATGGATTTCGTCGACGCGGTGCAAGGCCGCAAAGCGCCAACAATTGGCGTCCACGAAGCGATGGACATGACATTGCCCGGCCTGGTGAGCCAGGAATCGATCCGGCGCGGTGGAGAATGGTTGGATGTGCCAGATTCGCGCACCTGGTGAGACCGGTAGCCCCTCCCGCTGCCCTGCAAGGAGGGGCTACTCGCTGTCAATTTTTTAAACAAGGGAAGAGAACCTGATGATTATCGATAGCCATTGCCATGCCTGGACGTATTGGCCTTATAATCCGCCCGTACCCGACCCGGAATCACGTGGCCGCGTAGAACAACTGCTCAACGAGATGGATTTGAACGGAGTGGACAAGGCTGTGATCATCTGTGCACAGATCGATCACAATCCCGAAAATAATCTTTACATTTCT
>JBBQBY010000415.1:0-6189 GCA_038318235.1 Caldilineales bacterium | reverse complement strand
GATGCAGGTGGCGGCATCGAGGATCACGGGCGGGCCATCCTGGCCCGGTACGGCAAAACAGATCGGTGGATTGCCGAAGTAGCCAAGCTGCGCATCGGGATTGGGGCCACCACCGTCGTTGCCAAAGCGGCCTTGGTCGCGGTAACCTTGCACGGAAAAGCCGATACACCCGGCATCCATACACATGCGCGCATAGTGGCCGCCAGAGCCGTAATGGCCAATCGAGCGCACCAGGCCCATACCGATGCCGACTTGTTTGGCTTTGGCAATCGCTGCTTCGGTGGCTTGCACCATGGGCAGATAACCCAAGGTGCCATCGCCGTCGAGCGTAACCGAGGTTGGCGTCTCATTCACCTGGCGAATGACCGGTTGCGGATTTAACTTGCCCTCGGCAAAAGCGCGGGTATAACCGTTCATGGCGCGGGTGCCGTGGCTGCGCACCCCGCGCAGATCCGAATTGACCAGAAAACGGCTGATGAGGGCGGCATGTTCTGGGGTAAGCCCGACCTTTTCAAAACAACTGGTGGAAAAGGCTAGAAGCCGCTCCTCCTCAACGCGAATGAAGGTTTCTGGCGGTTGATTCATCATGGACTCCTTAAAATATTTTGTGAGTTAGTGTAAATTTAGCTGTACTTACTCATTAATGATTATGTTCGTTGCCACGTGATATAGAAAAAATGTAAGAGCTAAAGTAAAATTAGTTTGAAAACGGGTGTTCGGAAGCTTCCAGGAAGCGGATACCGATGGCCTTGTTTACGAGAAAGGCGCTGTCCGCTTCCTGGAAGCTGGCTCGACGAAAACTCCTGGTCTCTAGCCGATTTTACTTTAGTTCTGAAAATCGCAGTATTATGTCATCTCCTCAGGCGTAAAATCGCTTTTGGCTAAGGTTTAGGCATTATGCGAATTTCAAACAGTTTGGGCCATTGTTTGCCCGTGACAAAGAGTTGGTCATTTTTAGGCAGATACGCGATGCCGTTGAGCACGTCCGCTCCAGGACGATCAGCTAGCGAAAGCAGATCCTTTAAATCGATCCGACCGGTAATCTGACCTGTCTCAGGCGCAATGATCACAATCCAATCGGTCATCCAGACATTGGCATAAATTTTACCATTGACATATTCCAATTCATTCAATTGGGTGACAGGACCGTTGGCATCGTGGACCTCGATATGCCCGATATCTGCGAAGGTGTCTGGATTGCGGAAGGTCAAGCGCGCCGTCCCGTCGCTCATAATCAGGCGCGTCCCATCGTGTGTCATCCCCCAGCCTTCGGTGGTATAGGTAAACGTTTGTAGTGGCTTAAAGGTTGTCTTATTATAAATAAACCCAATATATGATTGCCAGGTAAGCTGAAAAATTTTATCCCCAAAGATCGTAATCCCTTCGCCAAAATATTGCTCAGGCAAATTGATCTGTTTTAAGACTTGCCCGGTCTCTAAATTTACCTGGCGCAACCAAGATTTTCCCTTCAGGCCCGTACTTTCGTAGAGCAGACCGTTGTCAAAGAGTAGACCCTCGGTGAAGGCGGTGGGATCGTGCGGATATGTTTTTACTATTTTATAGGTATACAGTGTAACTACGGTAATCTGGTTAGTCGTGCTAAGGGTTGGGGAAGGTGATTGCGCCAGCGGATGTGTGATAACAGCTGTTGCTGTCAAGGCAATCGTGGGCGATGGCAGCGGCGCCAGGGACCTCGCTGCCGACGTTGCCGGCACAGTTGCTGTTACCGTTAGAGGGGAAATAGGCGGCAAGGTCGCGTTATCCTGGGCAATTGGGCTTATAACCCGGTGGCTTGTATAGTAGAGAGCAATAAAGGTAAGTATGATCGCCAGAAGAACGACCGTTATCCGGTTTAATAATTGATTGGTCATTAAATTATTTTACCCTAGTTCTTTGACATTTGACAGCATATTGTCAGTTAAGCTTTATCGGAAATGTGATAGAAAATAGATAACAAATATACATGTCACAATTCATATGCGCAAGCCTCTAGTATCGGCAATTGGCGAAAAACGATTAGCGTAATTTGGTTTGAAAGTACGGCAGGTGATTAAAGATGACAGAGAATAAAAACTTAATCAATCCGCCTGTACTATATGATAAGCTTACGGTTAAAGAAAATTTGGCCACTTTAAAAAATCCGGTCGAGACCCCTCTCCATCCTGCTCTGGATGCTGCATCAGAATCCTCCACTATTCCGCCTACCTCTAACAGCGAATCGATCATTTTGCTGGCCGAAGATAATGAATTTACTGCTGAAATCATGAGCGATTACTTGCATTTCCACGGATTTCACGTTAATCTTGCCCGTAACGGATATGAAGTGATTGACCAGGCACTTTTGTTGAAACCCAACTTAATCATTATGGATATCCAAATGCCTGGACTCAATGGTTTTGAGGCAATGTCGCGGTTACGTGCAGAAAGTACGACTGCCAAGACGCCGATTATTGCCCTGACCGCGCTGGCCATGGTTGGTGATCGTGAACGCTGCTTGTCTGCGGGCGCCAATGCGTATTTTAGCAAACCACTCAGTCTGCGTCAGTTGGTCAACACAATCCAAACATTTTTGTCCTATTAATTCACATTACGCACGTGACGCCATAGGGGTGTGATCGATCACGGTGCATGGATAACAAGCCGCGGCTGGCGCCGCCAGCCACCGGTTAAAATCCGCTGCAAGATTCTCCTGCTGCCACCTTTGCTAGGCGTTTTAGCGCTGCTGGCCGAGGCGTGATGCATCATGCCTCTACGAACGTGACGGCGTAATGTGGACGATTTATTTAAATCTTTATGCCATCAGCTATGTTATGGATTGGCATAAAAGCCGCTTCGTTCGCCTATAGATCCTGGCTACTGTTATAAAACAGTTAACTCTGGTGAATAGCCTATTCCCCCACGTGTCATAGTTGACATGGAAATATGGAGTAAAAATTGCAAGCGAAAAGTCTAATTCTCATCGTCGATGACGCACCGGGTGGGCGTGATACGTTGGAAGCACTGTTGCAGTCACCTGACTACGATCTTGCTTTTGCGTGTGACGGCATCGAGGCGCTTGAACAAGCAGAAAAGCTTACACCCGATCTAATTCTGCTTGATGTTATGATGCCGCGGGTCGATGGCTTTGAAGTCTGTCGGCGTCTACGCGCCTATCCACGCTTGGCCGAGATTCCCGTGATCCTGCTCACCGCACTGGATGACCGATCTTCCCGTTTGCGCGGAATTGATGCCGGTGCCGATGATTTTATCACTAAACCTTTTGATCGGGCCGAATTATGCGCCCGCGTCCGTACGATCACGCGCTTAAATCGCTATCGTCGCTTGTTGGATGAACGCGCGCGTTTTGAGTGGGTGGTAGAACAGGCGGAAGATGGATATGTGCTCCTGGAGGATAATGACAAGATTGTCTATGCCAACCCCACGGCGCGCAAAATGCTCCAGATCAACGAAGCCAATCACCAACCTTTTTTGCCGCTAGTGCAACAAGAGTATCGTTGTGAACCAATCGAAGCCTGGAAAAACGGTTTTTTGCAGACACCCACCGCGCCACCGCAGGCAATGTATCTAATTCGTTCAGAATCTCATACGGCCCCTGCCCTCTGGCTGGAAGTCACGCTACTCGATCAAGTGGGCCTTTTGCAATCTGAACGCCTGGTGCATTTGTGCGACGTAACCACGCAGATGAGTACACAGCGTGATATGTGGGCCTTCCACTCCATGATCATGCACAAACTCAACACGCCATTGCATACGATGATCGGCAGCCTTGAACTTCTGTCACCCTATTCGATTGATGAGCTTTCCAAAGATGAAGTGGGCGAATTGGCTGGCTTGGCGCTGACGGGTGTCCAACGGCTAAGCAATTCGATCCATGATATTTTGCAATATTTAAAGCCACCCACCGTCGGATATGCTACCGAAGGTTTTCGGCTGAGTGAACTGCCCGCGGCCATTAAACGAATTAGCCGTGATTTGGGGCTAGAAGACGTGACAGTGTCTGAAAATATTGGCGGTCGCAATCCGCTAAAGCTTTCCTTGCGGGCAATGGAGTGTATCCTCTGGGAGCTATTGGAGAATGCAAAAAAGTTTCACCCAACCCAATCACCCCATGTCGAAGTTGGATTGACCGTTGAAACCGAGCAAGCAATTACGCTGAGGATCATTGATAACGGTATTACGTTATCGCCTGGACAAATTGCGCGCGTTTGGGCCCCTTATTACCAGGTGGAAAAATATTTTACTGGTGAAATCCCTGGCATGGGCCTTGGTTTGTCGATGGTGGCTGGATTGGTGTGGGAAGTGGGAGGAAGTTGTCAACTACGCAATCGTGAAGACGGTTTGGGCATGGTTGTTGAATTGTTGATTCCCTTTGCCCTGCCGCAGTAATTAAGCGATTATATATAAAAAACAATGGGTCCAGACGGATTGTGCTTTTATAGGTCTGGACCCATTGTTTTTTTACGTAACTGTTCAGCTAGAAACCGGGTTTTTACGTAACGATTCAGGCTAATTCTACCAAGAAAAACCCGGTTTCTTCTCCTCGCCTGAATCGTTACGTTTTTGCGCGCCACGTGACTACAACGCACCAATGATGAATGATAAGGCGCCATCAAAGCATAAAGGATCCAGTAGGTGCGTGCTTGTAGCCGCACGTGCTGCGTGTACCCCAATTGTGCGGCTACAAGCACGCACCTACGCATGATTTTGTTCGGCAAACGCGGGATCCTTATTTCATTGAAATCGCCTAAGGCCCCATCCCCTAATTAACTGATTGTTCATGGAACTGAAGTTAGCCTGACAGAATAGAATTTTACGTCAGTTAATAGACGGAAGGCCCCTAAGTGATTTGCACAATCAAATCACTCATCACGCATCATTGATCGCGGCTGACTAGTTTACGGGCAAGGGCTAGCGCCGGCCGAATAGAGGGTTACGGGGATCACCGTCTGATCGATCAAACCTCGCCCTGCAGCATCACCCGCATAAGCACTGACCAGGCGCGGCTGGGGCGCACTGGCTGGATTGGGAAAACTTGCTGTAAAGTTGGCATAGATACCTAAATTGCCACCCTGTGTACTACTCTGGGCAATAGCTGTATTGTTGCGCTGGCGGAGGGCAACATCTACAACGGCCTCAAAGGTGTTTGAATAACCGCTGATGACAAGCGGGCTACAGACGCTTGCGCCCACCGTTGGCGAATTGAGATCAATGATGCGTTGACCCGGCTGTAGGGTGAGGGGAAGGCTTACTTTGTGGATCTCGCTGCCGTCTTTCGCACTGCTTTCAAAGACATCTAAGGTGGCGGCAATTGGCTCTGTGATTGTAAAACGAATCGACGTATGGAAGAAGGCAAAGCCATCGACAGAGCCGCCCGTGGCATTCCGTTGTGCTAGAACCGTCCCCTTTGCGTCGGTCAGCCGGATGTTGACATTGCCCTCAAAGGTCTGCGAGAAGCCGTTCACCTCTATTGGACTGTGATAGATTCCTGTCTGAACGGGTGAAAAAACCTCGATCGAGTTGGCGGTTGGCGGCGTCCAGACATTGGTTGAACCTGGCGCAGGCGTTGGTGTCGCCGTGGCTGGAACAGGGGCTGGCGTTGCGGTCGTTGTCGAACTTGGAACGCGTAAACGTTGCCCAATATAAATTTGATTTGAGTTGGTAATGTTATTGAACCGCATCAGCGCGTCCACGGTTGTCCCGAAGCGACGCGCCAGCGAATAGAGGGTGTCACCGCGCTGCACCACGTAGATTGTCTCGCCCGTTGCGGCTTGGGCTGTGTCGGCTGACGCAGGCGCGGCGAAGACCGGTTGGTTGGCTGGCCAGAAGCCAAGCAAGCCTAGGCTGAGCAAACTGGTGACTAGCAGGATGCAGACTGAACCAGGTTTGATCGGAAATTTTTGCATAGATAGATTGATTCCTCCTAAATATGGTTAAAACTCTTATCGACAAGCTAGCAGTATAGCACATCGGCGCTTGCCATTGGATGCGCCTGTGTGTCGATGTTTCATTCCTCACTATCCTCAAAAATTAATTAATTTCGCGCGTTAGTTATACTAAAATCAGCATGAAATCCGGAGTTTTACCCCACCCTAACCCTCCCCAAACAGGGAGGGGACCGTCACAGGGTAGACGAAGTAACCGTTCCTCCCCTCGTTTGGGGGAGGTTAGGAGGGGGTAAAAACTCCGCTT
>JBBQBY010000414.1:0-6190 GCA_038318235.1 Caldilineales bacterium | reverse complement strand
ACCGGCGCTTTTGGTCTCTACAATACGGGCGCTGGCGTCATCGGTCGCAATCGCCCGGCATTGGCCCAAGCTTTCGAGCAAAAGGCCAACGGTGAACGTGTCATCGTGACGGTCAACCATCTCAAATCGAAGGGTTCTGGTTGCGCTGACAATATCAGCCCGGTAGGCCCAGACCCAGACGCCGGCGATGGGCAAGGCAACTGTAATTTGACCCGCACCCAAGCCGCTACTGAGCTTGTCAATTGGCTGGCGACTAACCCAACTGGCACCGGTGATCCGGATGTGCTGATCATCGGGGATCTGAACTCGTATGCGTTGGAAGACCCGATCACGGCGATTAAAAACGCCGGTTATACGAATCTGATCGCTGCGCTTAGTGGGCCTAAGGCTTATTCCTATGTGTTCGATGGTCAGTGGGGATACCTTGATCACGCCCTGGCCTCGGCTTCGTTGACCCAACAGGTGGCTGGCGTAGGTGACTGGCATATCAATGCCGACGAACCAAGCGTCCTCGACTACAACACCGACTTCAAGAGCGTAGGGCAGCAGGCCAGCCTTTACGCGCCGGACCAGTTCCGCGTCTCCGACCATGATCCCGTGCTGATCGGTCTCAATCTCCATGCAGTGGCGCAGGCCGCGGCGGATACGTATACGGCGGAAGCGGGCGTTCCGCTGGTTGTCAATGCCGCCCAAGGCGTCTTTGCCAATGACAGTGGCGCACCGTTGACGATCATCTCTGCGACTGTGCCGACCCACGGCACCTTGTCCCTGAATGCTGATGGCTCGTTCATCTATACACCCACCCTTGGTTATATCGGGGCGGACAGCTTCAAGTATACAGCCAGCAATGCGGTTCAGTTATACACCACCCATCTGCCCCCGTTTGGCGTCTTCGGCGGCGTGAGCATTGGCGCCGATGGTTACGGTTCCTCACTCTATCCCGTCCCCGGCACAACCGATGAATTTTATGGCTTGACTGATCGCGGGCCGAACGTCGATGGCCCCAACGGCACCAAGATCGAGCCGATCCCGACCTTTGTCCCGATGATTGGTAAGTTTAAATTCATCAACGGTCAAGCGGTTTTGGAACAGACGATCCAGTTGCAAGCGGCTGATGGTACGCCGTACTCGGGCCGTGTCAGCACCCAGGCTGACACCGGCGAGGTTATCACGGATCTAGACGGTAATGTTCTGGCCAAAGACCCGAATGGCTATGACCCCGAAGGACTGGTGGCTTTGCCCGATGGCACCTTCTGGATTTCGGATGAGTATGGCCCATTTATCACCCACTTCGACGCTAGCGGCAAACAATTGGCGCGCTTGTCACCTTTTGATAATACATTGCCTGCCGAACTGGCCAAGCGCGTCGTCAACCGCGGTATGGAAGGTCTAACCATCACGCCCGATGGCAGCATGCTGGTGGGTATCATGCAATCGGCACTCCAACAGACTGATCTGGCAGGTTTCGATGCGAAGAAATTGACCGTTCTGCGCATCGAAACCTACAAGTTGGCAAATGGTGAGTTACATGAATATCTTTACCTGCTCGACAACCCGAACACAACCAAAACCTCGGCGAGCGAGATCACGGCGCTGTCGAATAGCACCTTTTTGGTGGATGAACGCGACGGCAACTTCCTGCCGGGCGCTTACAAGAAGCTCTATAAGATTGACATCAGCGGCGCCACGGATGTTGGCCCAAATAGCACCGTGGCTGGCGCGACTTACAATGCCGGTAACGGTGGCCTCTTGCTTGGGGGTAAGACAGTCGAGCTTTTGCTCAAAAGCCAGGACACCGCAGCCTCGATCACGATTCTGGCAAACAGTGGCATTACGCCCGTGACCAAAAGCTTATATCTCGATGTCGGTGCATTGCTGATTGCACTCGATCCGCAGGCGCGTTTCTTCGCCCACGATAAGCTGGAAGGCGTAGCAGCCCTAAACGGCGGCAACACCCTCGTAATCAGCAACGATAGTGACTTCGGTATCGACGGCGTGACCACTGCCGCCGCACCCTTCCAATTGCGTGCCAAGTTGAGCCCAGCGACGGGCAGGCAAGATAATGGTGAATTCTTGGTGATTGACCTGACCCGCTTACCAGTTAGCGTTTCGTCGGCAACGGTGACGATTAACACCGCAGACACCATCGCGCCGGAGACGACGATCAACAGCCAACCGGCTAATCCGAGCGCCAGCAGCAGTGCCAGCTTCACCTTTACTGGCAATGATGGTAACGGCAGCGGTGTGGCCAGTTACGAATGCAGTCTTGATAATGCGACTTATGTGGCTTGCACCAGCCCTGTAACCTACAGCGGCCTGACCGCTGGCAGCTACACCTTCCAGGTGCGCACGACCGACGCCGCGGGTAATGTCGATGCAAGCCCGGCCAGCTATACCTGGTCAATAGAGTTGTCAACTGCAACTGCAACAGCGACGGCCACTGCTACACCTACTGATCTACCGAGCAGTACGCCAACTGCAACACCAACAGCAACCGATACACCGACCAACACACCGACCAACACACCGACTGCGACCGGCACAACCACGGCAACCAGCACGCCAACCGTCACCAGTACGCCAACTCCAGTGCCGTCAACAGTCCGGCTCATGCTCAGCTCGAATGACAATGGCAAGGTGGGTGGGTTGAGTTATCGCGATGAAGATATCATTGCCTATGACCCGGCGAGCAAGCTGTGGTCGATGGTCTTCGATGGCTCGGACGTGGGGTTGGGCAATGTGGATGTCGACGCCTTCGCTTTCTTGCCCGACGGTCGCCTGCTGATTAGTCTGGACAAGGATTTCACCCTGAACAACTTCGGCAAAGTCGACAAAGCCGACATCCTCGCCTTCACCCCGACCAGCCTGGGCGATGTGACGAGTGGCACGTGGGCCTTCTACTTGGATGGCTCGGACGTGGGTTTGAATGATAGCGGCGAGAATATTGATGCGATTGGCTTTGACGCCACCGGCAAACTCGTAGTTAGCGTCACGGGCGCGTTCAAAGCACCCGGCGTAAGCGGCAATGTCACCGGTAACGATGAAGATCTATTTGTGCTCAATAATGCTGGCTTTGGCCCGAACACAAACGGACAATGGGCGCTCTATTTCGACGGTTCGGATGTGGGCCTGACCAACAGTGATGAAGATATCGCGACTATTTGGTTCGACCATGCCAATCACAAACTCTACTTCGCCACCCAGGGGAATTACTCACTGCCTGGTGGATTGAAGGGTGACGAGAATGACATCATTCTCTGCATCTACACCAGCCTGGGTGAGAATACTGCCTGCACCTTCAGTCGTTACTGGAACGGTGACGATCATAATTTTGCCGACGATGCGATCGACGGTTTGGTGCTTGGCGCCATGCCAACGCTCATAAGCGCTCGCCAAGGCGATCCTGCTGACGTGGTTGCTGTTGACGATACGGTCGAAGCGGTTGGCGATGACGCTGACGCGCCGGATGAACTGGATGGCGCTGAGGAACCAGACAACGGCGCTGTACAGAACAATCGGATCTTTCTGCCGATGATTGGCCGTTAGCGAACGCAGCCAGCCCACTGGCTGCAAGGGATAAAAGCAAAGGCCCGCAGGATTCGAAGAATCCTGCGGGCCTTTGCACGTGGTTATGTGCTCAACTCAAGCACCATTGACTGGCACATTTATGGCGTGACAACTTTAATCGTTCAAAGCATATAACGACTAAAGTTGCCACATCGAACGCTTTTTAGCAGCAATTCTCAATTCAAAAAATCGGACGCGGATAAACGCAGATAGACGCGGATTTTTTTCTAAACAATCGGTTTTTCGACCTTTCAAACATCGTATGCCATCGGCAAACCGTTTGATCTGCGCAAATTCGCGTTTATCCGCGTCCGAATTGAGAATTCCTGGCTTTTTAGATGGCGCTTGTTACGGTTGAGCCAGCAAATTGTCCACCGCCGTGGTCAACTCGCTCAGCGTGGCGGCGACGACCACATGGTCGCACATCGGCGCATATTTCGGCATGTCACTGTCGCCGCTGCCCCAGAGCATGGGCGGCTCGGTGTTGATCCAGATCGTGCGGCGGGCGCGGCGCGTCAGATCTCTGAAGATATCCAAGCGTGGATCATTGTAATTGTTACGCCCGTCACCGACCATAATGAACGTGGTGCGGCTATCCACTGTGTCCATATATTCGCGCGCAAACCCGGCCAACGAGTAACCAAGATCGGTGCTGTAATGGCCGGGTGGCATGCGCACCAACACTTGTTGGATCGCCTCATTCGATTCACCAGCGGGGCGCCCCGCGAAGTCCGGCGAAATATATTCCAGGTGATCGTTAAAGGCAAACGCATGCGTCTTGGTGATCAGATCCTGGAGCGCATAGACCAAACTCAGCATCAGCTCTGAGCAAGGACGCATGGAGGTGCTAATATCACAGATCACCACCAACTTTGGTTTGAGGCGATGATTGCGGTGTTTGATCTCAATCGGCACGCCCCCATTTTTTAGGTTGGCGCGGATCGTGCCTTTGGCATCCAATTGACCGGTTTTGGCGCGCTTTTGGCGCAGGGCAATCCGGCTGCGCAGCCGGTTGGCGAGTCGGCTGACCTCTTTGCGCAACTTTTGCATGTCATTATCGGAAAGCGCATTGAACGGGCGATCCATCAACTCTTCGATGTTATCTTCTGGCCGCTGCTCGCTCATGTTTTCGGCAATGCGCTGCCCGGCAAATTGGTTGATCTGTTCTTCCAAACTCTTTTGGTTGGCTTGCAACAGCTGGCGCATCTGTTCCAGGCGCTGTTTGTTCATGCCCATCTGCGCCATTAATTCCATCATTTCGCGCAGCGCCTTTTGCACTTCTTCAAAGCGCATGGCGCGCTGCATGCGTTTGGCCATCCAGTCGCGGTAGCGCATGTCATCCATGCGGTTCAAACCGGTTAACTGACCCAGTTGGTCTAATTCTTCTTGCGAAAGTTGTTCACCACGCAGGAGCTTTTCCATCATCTTGCGCAGCTTTTCATTAAACATTTGCAGCGCTTCCGCCAGCATTTGCGCTTCTTCGGGCGACATGTCTTCGGTCATGTCGCTCATCGGCGGGGCATCGGCGCTGCCGAAAAAGAGCGGGAATAATTCCTCAAAGACCGGCAGACTGGTGGCATCTTTGATCAGGGTCGCGCGTAAACTTAAGCGGAATGCTTCGCGTTCCTGCACACCAAGCATATCCACCGCTTTAAAAGCGTCGGCACTTTCGGCCAAGCTGACGCGCACCCCGCCGCCGCGCAAGGCCGCAATAAATTGCACTATTCGTTCTTCCATTGTTGATCCCCTTAGAAGTCCGATCAATGGCAAATGGTAATTCGTAAATGGTAAATCGTAAGCAGTGCTTCCCCCACGATGGTTACTGCTCACCATTTACCATTTACCACTCACCACTTACCGCCCTTTCCTACCCACGTCTGCGCATTTGCATCATGTCATCGTCATCATCAATGCCGGCCCCCGAGCTCGACCCTTGCATGCGCCGCTTGACCTTGTTCAGATCGCTTTCGTGTTTGAGCAGCACATTCAGGGTATTGTCCAGGGTGGCTTTGTCCAAGCCTTTGGCATTCAAGGTGACCAGCGATTTCGCCCAGTCGAGTGTCTCACTAATGCTGGGCGATTTGCGCAGATCAAGGCTGCGTAATGCCTGCACCAGTTCTACGGCCTGGCGCGCTAATTTGGCGTTTAATTCGGGTACTTTCAAGCGCACGACGGCCAATTCTTGCTCGGTGTTTGGATAGCCGATGAACAGATAGAGACAGCGGCGTTTGAGGGCTTCGCTCAGTTCGCGTGTGTTATTGCTGGTCAGCAACACGATCGGGCGATGTTTGGCAACGAGTGTCCCCAATTCTGGCACGCTTACTTGAAAGTCGCTTAATACTTCCAGCAAGAATGCTTCAAATTCGGCGTCGGCGCGGTCAATTTCGTCGATCAGCAAGACGGTCGGTTTGTCACTCAAAATGGCCTTAAGTAGCGGGCGTTGCAGGAGAAAACGCATGGAAAAGAAGACATCTTCTTCTTGCGCCAGGCGATCGGCGGCGGCGGCCAGGGTGGTGAAATCACCCAGCGTATCTTGCAACTTATCGCGCAGTAATTGGGTATAAAGCAACTGTTTGGCGTATTCCCATTCATACAGTGCTTTGGTCTCATCCAACCCTTCGTA
>JBBQBY010000413.1:0-6211 GCA_038318235.1 Caldilineales bacterium | reverse complement strand
GTCCTGGCCGATGCTTTGCACGACGTCGCTCAATTCGATGTAGGCTTTGATGCCCCAGTCACCATTGGTGAAGCGACCAAAATCAGCGTTCACGCTGCCCACGGTCAGATTGATTGGCGGCACATCAATACTCGTTACACTATGCACCGTTTCTTCGATCGCGTTGATCGTGTCATTTGTTGTGTCAACTACTGCGTTGCCTACACCCTTCACGGTATCGACCACCTTACCGACAGCATGAACTATGTGATGAAAACCACAGCAATCGACCTTACTAGCCTCTAAACCTGAGTGGTCCTGAGCAGCCGTGACTTGGCCTAGCCCGTCTCTATGGTAGAGCGCGCCTTTGGGGATGCCAAGGATAAGCTTGCCCGCGCCGGTCAGGTAGAATCTAGCACCACTATCGGTCCAGGCGTCAAGCCGAATCTCGCCGCGCGTGATATAGTATTGCACAAATCCGTCGAAATGGAAGCGATTTTCGCTCAGGTTCATGTTGGATTTGGCGGCTTCGAGGAAGCCAAGTAACTTAAGTGTAGCCACCAGGTCAAAGCCCCATGGATCCCACTTCAACTTGGCATCGCCGTCAATTTTTGCCACCGTGAGGGGGCCGGCCTTGGCTAAGGTTTCAATGGTTACACCGAGCGAAACAAAATTTTCACCAGGGCGCAACGACAAAGTGCCACGTACGCCGGTCAACTGGAGACCGGTTTCGTCGAGAGGAATGCCATTACCGCATTCCATGCTAATGCTGACCTCTCGTAATGCGACCCCGTTGGTTTCCGCAGGCGTCTGCGGGCTGGCAGTAGCATTCAATTTCATCACTGTCGCACCGGTTGCGCTATCGACGTAAATGGTCAGTGAGGCGGATAAGGCACATTCGCCAGCGCCGATTTTGGCTGGCAGTTTCGGAATGCCAAACTGTCCAGCAGCCGTAATCTCATAGCCGCCGGCAACTGGTTTTAAGGTAGCCTTCAAGCCTAATAGCCGGGGAGCTGTTACTTTGCTTGCTGCTTTGCCCAGGACAAGGTCGGGTAAGAGGAAGCCAACACTGCCACCAGTTTTGAGACCGCCACTGTCGATCAGCATATCTGACATGACCGGTACGCATAAGCCGCCCCAGTCCTCGGGCGCACACCAACTAGCCTTGGTCAAGCGTAGACTGGGCTTCCCCAAATAATATTCGATTTTGACATTGCTTACCTTGACGGTGAGGCCAGCGATGGATAGGTTGAAAGCGCCGATCGTATTGGCTGTTTGCGGGTTGACATTTTGTGCGGCAACAGTCTTCTCGCTATAGAGTTGGTTTTTGCCGTCGACGCGCCCGCTGAAGGCAATGCCGGTAACCTCGCTGCCGGCGATGCGTACATGCAGCTTGCCCTGGATGTCACAACCGTTAGCGTTGACGGCGGTTACGCCCACGTTGATCACTTCAACTGTGGCATCTGCCGTATCAATCAGCTTGATCGGCCCACTGGCGCATTTTTTCGGCGCCGGTTCGCCTGGTTCGCTGTTGTCGTCTGTGACATTGATAATCAAGTTCTGTTCAATTGCTTTGTTCTGATCGTTGACCGAGTGCACACGCACCCTATAGCTTTCTTTGGCTTCATAGTCTAGTGCTTGCGTCGTCTTAAGCGTGGCCCCGTCAATTACAAAGCTTGCATTGTCATCGCTGCCAGCGCCGGACACCAACGTATAGGTGTGGCTGTTGCTTTTGGGGTCGAGCGTACTGAGCGCGCCCACCGCCGTTGTGGCTGGTTGATTCTCGGCCACCTGGTTGCTGCTCAGGCTGATGCCGATGGGATCATCCGGCGCATTTGGGCCAAATAGCGTAATCTTGAAGCTGCGCTCAAAGGTTGCGCCTTGGCGATCCTGACTCTTGACCACCAGATCAAATGGTTTTGCACCTTTGGCGTCAACGAAGATAAGGCTCTTGGTGCGCAGTTCATCGCCGGCGATAGAAAAGGGCGCATCTGCAGGGCCAGTAATGAAGTAGGTGGCAGTATCATTGCGGTCTGGGTCGATTGTACTCAACTTGCCGATAACCGTTCCGCCGGGGACATTGGCCGGAACGATACGATTCGCCCCTTTACAGAAAAACTGTACGAACTTATTGGACGGACAACTGTCGGAAATGCCTAATTGGGCAGTCACATGGTTGTTGCTCAAAATAATATCGGTGGGCGGGTCGTTGACTACGCGCACATTGACCGTCACCAGCGCGGTAGCTTCTTTGTTGACTTCGTTGCGAATCGTATAGCGGAAGCTATCCGTACCATTATAGTCCGGTTGTGGTGTGTAGCGGATGGCGTTGCCTTCAAGCACGGCTGTGCCACGTCCGGGTGTCGTAATCGTGGTGATGGTCAACGGCCCACCGACAGGATCGCTGTCATTCTGTAAAACGTTGAGCCGGATCGACTGATCCTCATCGATCTGTGCAAAATCGGCTTGGGCGAGCGGGGCGCCACGTTCAAAAGAAACCATGTAGTCTTCCACTTCACCATCGAAGGCCTCGCCGGTGACGCCGAGGATTGCCTCACTGCCGAAACGAAAGCGTACAGCGGCTGAAACACCGAGCTTGGCGTCACAGGGGATGGGGAACTTGAGCGTCTGTACGCCTGCATTGAGCGACAGGCCGCGGAAGATTTGTTCCCCAGCATCATTCCAATCGCCGTTGGCATTGAAGTCTACCCAAGCGTTCAGCAGACCCGTAGCCGAAGCGGTCACATTGATGGCGGCCATCTCACAAGCGTTGAGCGTAGCTGGCCAACTAACGCCATCATCCCCGCTGTCACCGGTGGCGTCGGCGTTGGGCTGGCCATCGGCATCAGCGGTTACAGTGGCGCCCAAATGGCGGTTGCTCACTTGGCCATGACGGGCGCCGTTATGGGTGCGGAACGTAGGATAGGTTGGATCGGGCGCATCACCCCAGTCGTAGGCAATGGCGCCCGTCTTCTCGAACGCCCCAATGTCACAGGCTGGTCCTTGAGGCCGCGTGACGCCCCGTTGATCGGTGGTTACAGTGTTGCCGCTACAATTGCCAGCGTCAATCGCCGTGCTACCATCCTGTAAACCGTGCGTTTGGGTGTTGCCATTGTTGTCCGCCAGCAGGTCCAGTTTTGGATCTGTTGCCGACTGATCGTGTGCTTGGTTTAGGTTGCAGGTAGCATCACTGGATAGGTTGTAATCGCCAGAGGTAATCGTGCCCGTACAGTTATTTCCTGTGCTAGCAGCAAAAATGCTATTGGTGACATCGACCGTACCATTGTTTTGGCTGATCGCCCCACCCGCTGCGGCTTGATTGCCATTAAAGGTGACATTTTTGAGCGTCAAAACACCGCCATCATGCCTGATCCCACCCCCTGCCCCCGTCGCGTGATTAGCGCTGAAAGTAACATTGGTAAGCGTTGGGCTGCTGTTATCACGATCGAACAGGCCGGCGCCGTCGTTGGATTGGTTATTGCTGAAGGTGACATTTGTGAGTATGGGGCTACTGCTGGTTGCGTTCGTCATCCCGCCGCCCACACCGCCCTGGTTGTTGTTAAAGGTGACGTTGGTGAGCGTTGGGCTACTGTGGTCATAGACATATAGACCACCGCCAGTCTCCGCTCGATTGCCAACGAAGCGCACATTCGTCAACACAGGGCTGCTGTTTACAAAGCCATCTAAACCGCCACCATCAATGGCGCGATTGCCCGTCACGATCAAATTGACGAGCGTGGGGCTGCTATGATCAAGATAAATACCACCGCCACATTCTTGATCAATGGGACAATTGACAAAACCGTCATTGTTATCATTTGCCTGGCCAGCGGTGAGGATAAAGCCATCGAGCACAGCAGTACCATCGGTATTGTTACCAAGGATTACGTGATAGGCATTGGCGCCTTGAACGTCATTCCACGTCTCGGCAATGAAGTTGCCGTCTGTATTGGTGTCGTTTTGGTCAATGTCGCCACTAAGAATGGTAAGATGGGTGGTTGGTGTACGCTGATCGCGCGTAGTTTCTGTGCCGGCAAAGCCACCATAAATCGCCAAGCCGTTCTTGAGTTGGAAACTAGCCGTGGGGTTGTTGTTCGTCTGTCCACCGCCTTCGTCAGGGTAGTAGACGCCCGCTGCCACCCAGATCTCGGTGATGTTGGTACAGGCTTGGCTGATCGCGAGGGCATCTTGCAATGACTTAAAGGCTTTACCCCAACTCTGACCGTTGGTGACGCCCGTCACGGCTGCATTGACATAGAGTACAGTGGCGGTTGGGCACTGGCCGCCTTCATAGACGCCCAGATCAATGGCCGCGCCTTGCACACGCGGGCCGCCAGCCAAGTCAAAACCTGTGGGATTGGCACTATTGTTGCCCTTATCAATAGCCGGGGAACCAGACAACAAATGTAAATTGTCGTCGGTAGTGCCAAAGGTATTATCGACCCCGTTGGCATCAACAAAGAGTGGATTGCTGTCCAGGTTGTTGCCACCATCTGTGCCCAGGCTGCTGTCCCAACCGGCGCCACTGCCGTGCGAGCCCTGGATGAGGCTATAGCTGATGCTAGGTGTGCTGCTGAGAACATTACCGATCTGGGCGCTGCCAGTGGTAGCGGTATTACTCCACAAAATCACGTTGGTCAGGGTAAGGTTGCTATTCTGTGCGTTGTACATTCCGCCACCACCAGCGTTAGCGTGATTGCCACTGATGGTGACGTTAACCAACAGCGGATTACTGCTGTTGTTACTCAACGCACCGCCATAGGCAGCAACCTGATTGCCGCTGAAGAGGCTGTTCCGTACTGTTGGATTGCTCTGATTGACGTTGAACATCGCACCACCGTCGTTGGCATAATTGCCAGCAAAAATGGCTGCCTCAATCACTGGGTTGGCGCTACCATTGTTTATCATCCCGCCACCGTTATGGTCGGCGCGGTTGTTGAGAAAGTGGACAAGTGTAACGGCGGGGTTGCCGTTGGATTTGTTGTTCATGCCGCCGCCAAAGAGGGCTCGATTTCCCTGGAAGAAGATATTGGAGACGGTTGGGCTGCCACTCACATTATTCATACCGCCGCCTTCCCCATTAGGGTCGGCATCGGCATTGCCGGCGCTAATGGTAACGCCGTCGATAATCGCGCTGTTGTCCGTGCCGCTGCCGGTGACGACGTGATAGGTATTATTGCCTTGGATGTCATTCCACGTTTCGGCAATGTGATTGCCATCGGTGTTGGTGTCGTTTTGGTCAATGTCACCACTGAGAATGGCAAGATTGACCAGAAAGTTGCGTTGGCTGAGATCGTTCTCATTGCCAGCAAAGCCGCCGTAGAGCTTTACGCCACTCTTGAGTTGGAAGGTGGCGGTGCGGTCGTTGTCCGTTTTTCCGCCGCCTTCATCAGGGTAGTAAACGCCCGTGGCCACCCAAATCTCATCGCCACTCACTGCAGCGGCCAGCGCATCTTGTAGTTTTGGATAGGCATCGGTCCAAGTTAAGCCATTGTCGGCGCCACCAACCGCGTCATCGACATAGATCGTGGCTGCCTGTGCACTGCTGCTGAGGGCAGGGCTAAACAGAAAAAGGATCGCCAGAATGGCGCTACCAAGTAGTAATCTGAGCGGATAAGTATATGATGGCAGACTGGGCTGCTTTTTCATTTAAACTTCCTTTCAAGGATGAGCGCTGACGTTTGTCTATAAAGTCTATTAAATAAGGAACATTTGATCACGGAAAAATTTCTAATAAAGGAAGACTAGGTAGGTCCAGTTTTTTGCCTCCCTGAAAAACTGCTCCGATCCGTAAAGTGGTAGTCAGATTAGGATCGTTTTTAGTTTTGGCTCCATAATTGATTGAAATGGCGGTCCGATTGATCTATCTTTTTCTTGTGTCAGGCTGATAAAGTGCAGCGCACGGCGAGCCAACGTGTCATCACTCAAACAAACTCGCTTGGGCGTCTGGGGGCGGCGATCGTACGTGCCCTTGGAGAAAAGCCAACAGATCTTCCAGGTCCGTAAACATGTAGCGATCGCCACTGGCCACGGCTTCGGCCATGATGCGCCACTCGGCGGAGCGCGTCGGCCGCCAAAGGCGGACGAGATAGGAATGGTATTGCCCGGGTGCAGCACTGCTCGACCATAGGATCGGTTTGCGCATGAATCTCGGCCTTATCTGTTGATGCGGTCGTTGTGCTCAGGTATCCCCTGATTGAGCACAACGACCAATCGGTTATCCTACGCTAGC
>JBBQBY010000412.1:0-6216 GCA_038318235.1 Caldilineales bacterium | reverse complement strand
GATCCGCTGTTGGTTTTGAAATAGGCTTTCGACGCCAGCTTCCACCAAGCCAGAAGTTAATAAGGTACGTTCCAACGGATAGGTAGCTTTGCCGGTGAGAAACATCTGCTCCACGTGGTTCACCTGTGGCGAGAAAAAATTCGCCAGTGTCGTGCGCGCCGGTGGCATGGGCAAGTACATCTGCACCGAAAACGGCTGTGCTTGCTCGGCCAGGTGGGCCGCAACGTTAAAGTCCTGCACCAGCCCATTGAGGAGAATCATCGTGGATTTGAGGCCGTCCACATGTTCATATTGATAGGCGATTGGGTCCTTGACGAGTTCATGCATTTCGTCATAGGTCGGGAAAATATGGTTAAAGCCGGGCCGCGACGGCGTGAGCGTGTGGCTGCGACTGAGCGCGCTTTCAAAGAGTTCGCGCGACCAGCATTCTGCGTGATAGGCGGCCCAAAATTGTTCACCGCGATAGGCTTGCAGCCAACGCACACCACTTTCGCCACCCGCGCGCCGCTCGACGATACACTGGAGCGCTTCCAATGCGTGGAAATCGTAGCTGTCGACACCCCCGTAACCAATACAGAGTGCCTCGTTCACCTTTGCGCCCAGCGGCAGGTCAAGCGACGGCGTGCGCCAGGTGACGGGCAATGACGAACCGGCCATGAGTGGGAAATTCATCCGTTGCGCAATCTCGACCATCTCTTTGGCCCAGGCCCAGTTCCAAGACAGATGTTTGTCGTTGAAAATGGGCGCGCTGCGGCCGGTCGTGCGATAGACGGCGACAATCTGCTTAAAAAGTTCGTAGCGCGGGTAGAGCCGCTGGCCTTTCTCGTTGGTGGCATATTTCCCATGCTCGCCAATCAACAACACGCCATCAACGGCCAGCGTAGCGGTGCCCAGGGTCAAGGCATCGGCAACGGTGGGATAGATCTTCATCTGCGGAAAACGCGTGGCGCGGTCACGGCTCAAGTCATCATCGCCGACCTGATCCACGTAGAGCGAGACCAAATCCATCGGCGGGCGATGATGTTGATTGTTCCAGCCATAACCTTCGAGAAAGCGATCCACGAAGTGCTGGGTGTGCGAATATTTATGAAAGATCGTGCTGATGCACGCAATTTTGGGTCGTTGATTCATGCTGTAACCTCATTCGTCGCCAACATAGATGCGTTTCGCAATTTTCGCCTCGACCATATCATCCGTCATATAGGCATATTCATCCCACTGCTTGATGTTCGTTGCGCCGCAATGGTTGCCGTCACGGTCAACGGCGACAATGTTCATCATATTATCTTCCCAGCCGGGAGGGGCAGGTGGCAAATCGCGCAGCGCTTGTTGGCAGGCTTCTACCAATGACAGACCCATCTGCATCAGCAGCACCACGGTGTGTGCCGTACTGCCGCGGATGGCGAGTTCACCATAACCAGTGCAGGCCGCCGCGCCATGCCGGTTGTCACAATAGTTGCCCGCGCCAATAATTGGTGAATCGCCCAGGCGACCGGGATATTTCCAGGCCCAACCGCTCGTGCTCACGCCAGAGGCAATATTGCCCTGCGCATCAATCGCGATCACATCAACCGTGCCAGCGATGCGTTGCGGGTCGCGGGCCAGTGCCACCCAGGAGGTCATTTCGCGGCGCTGGAACAGGGCCGCCATTTTGGCGGACGGCACATTCGCCTGCACGCGGTCGATCCATTCATGCGCGGCGATATCAGTCAGCGTCTCTTCGCGTTCAAAGCCCATCTCCGCCGCAAAATCGGCGGCGCCCTGGCCGGTCAGAAAGACATGGGGCAGGCTATCCATCACCCGGCGCGCCACCGAAATCGGATGCGGATAGCCGCGCAGCGCACCAATCATGGTGGCGGCTTCGACAAACGCGATCACGATGATCAGGATCAAAAAGATGAAGCCTAGGGTGGCGGTCCGATTGCGCAAAAAGCGTTGCGCTGCCATGCCCCAAACATTGCGCTGGCGCGTTGTCTGATCTTTCAATTTCCACGGGCGTGGATAGGTAGCTGTCTTAGCCATGCGGTATTTTCTTTAGCTAGCTTGTGATGCTTGGGAAAAGCGCCTCACCCCATTATCGCGTCAACCGGATTCTGGGATCCGCCAACATATAGAGCACGTCGGTAATCAAATTCACGACGCCAACCAATGCACAAAACAACATCACCGTTGCCATAATCATCGGATAATCGCGTTGGAAGACACTGGCAGCAAAATAGCGCCCAATCCCAGGGATATAGAAGACGGTCTCGACAAAGAGTGAACCGGTGATCAGCACGGGCACGAGTGGTCCAGCCACGGTCAGGATCGGGGTGAGGGCATTGCGGAAGATATGGCGCAGGCGCACGCTATTTTCGTTGAGCCCTTTGGCGCGCGCCGTACGCACGTAATCAGAGCGCAAGACTTCGAGCAAGGCCACGCGTGTATAACGCGCGATAATCCCCATCGGCCCCAAGCAGTTGACAAAGACCGGCAAGATCCAATATTTGGGGCCTTCCCAACCGCCGGACGGCAGCCACTTGAGGACAATGCAAAAGAGCACGACGGTACCCACGCCCAGCACAAACGAAGGCAGCACAAAACCGGAAAGCGCAATCGTCGTTGACAAATAATCCCACCAAGTGTTCTGCCGAAAAGCGCCGATAAAACCGAGCAGCAATCCCAGCGGAAATGCCACCAACATGGTCATAATGCCCAACCAGGCGCTGATCGGCCAGGCGCGCGCAAAAAACTGGTTCACGGTCTCGGAACGGTGGACAAACGAATAGCCTAAATTAAAGGTCACCAAGTTTTTGAGAAAGAGCCCATATTGCTCCCAGAGCGGACGGTCCAACCCATAGGAGCGCAACATATTCTGGCGCTGCACACCGGTCAGCGGCATCTTCAATTCATCCCAAGGGCCACCAGGGATCGAATGCATGAGAATAAAGGCGATCAAGGAAATCGCGAGTAGAACGCCAATCACGCCCAGAATGCGCCAGATGATATATCGAACCATGAATTGCCTCCGGTTGCGCGTCTATTAACGCGCAAACACCAGATAATTTATTAGACAAAGTGAAAATTAAATTGACAAAGACGGCCCAATCAATGGTTGACAGGGTGAGGGAGTATGAATAAACTTTTTCTTTCATCGAGCGAATGACAACATGGGAGCCACTCAATGGGGCTTGATCTTATCACGGGTCAGCCTCAATCGTGCGGTTACAAACCGCACCTACGTTTATCGAAATGATTGATTAACGATCATTAACTGAATGGACAAAACCATTCGTCGCGACGGTGCGTTGGAAAATTTCTTCATCCAATGTCAAGCCAAAGCCCGGCGCAGCGGGCACCGTTACTTGACCAGCCTCGATCGTATAACCCGTTGCGTCTAGGCCCGGCGTGGTGGCTTCATCCCATTCGACATAGGTGAAGTGAAGCATGGCGCCCGCCAGATGACAAGCCGCGTAGTTGCCATAGTGGCCACCATAATGATGCGGCGCAGAGCGGACGCCCCACGCATCCAGTTGCTTGCCCAGCGCCAGCCACGGCGTAAATCCATAACCGAAAATATCATACTGGATCACGTTGATCACGCCTTCCTGTGCCCAATCTAGCAGCGTGGGCGACGCCTGACCTTCGCCATCGGCAATCAGGACGGGCAAGTTTTGCGCCTTCAACCAGGCCTGTAAGTCGAGATAGAGAATGCGATCCTCGTGAAAGGGCTCTTCCATCCAGAAAATGTTACACGCCGCGGTCTCAGCCAGGACGCGTTTGGTCAGATTCAGGTTGTAGCCGTTGTTGGCATCGATCATGATCGTCGCCTGGGGTCCCACGGCTTCACGTACGGCATGAATGACGGCAATATCACGCTGCGTACCCTGTTCTAAAGGCAGATGGCGCGCGCCGCGTCCCACCTTGATCTTGAACGCCGTGTGGCCGCGGGCAACGCCTTCACGTGCTTCGGCAGCAATTAAGTCGGCGGCGGCTTCGTCTGAAGTAAGTTCCAGATCATCAATATAAAGCGAGGTGTCATAACAGGGCGCACGCAACAGTTGATCGGCGGCCACTCCATTGATGGCTGCGGTCAGTTGATAGACCGGTTGCTTGGCTAATTGTCCGGCCAGATCCCACAGTGGATAATCGAACAACAACCAATCGTCTGCCGTGCCCTGGGTGGGAGAAAAGAGATCGTTGAGCCGTTGCCCCGGCAACGTCGCGGCCTGGGCCTGGGTAGCACGGCAGACGCCAAAGCCGCTTGCCCCATCTTCAGTGGTGATACGGGCAATGGGCACCCGGACGACGCGACCATGATCGCCCAAACGGGCGTTGCTGCCAGCATTGCGCGGTCGCTGCCCTTCCAGGCGCGCCCATTCAATCGAAATGATCTGTGGATTGTTCATCTGATCCTTTACGTTGATTGACTTGCTGCTAAACTGCCGGAAAGCGGCTGATTGGTGGTCATCCTCCTTCCGGGAAGGGTTGCTCCGTTCCAACCCCACAATAATTGCGGCATAAAAAGCCCGTAAAGCCGCGTGGATCCGCATCTCATGCGCCCAGTTCAAATGATTAGATGGGTTGAACCGCATACGCGGCCAGAATTTCGTTATGCTTGAAGGCCAAAGGCAACGCTTGGGCTTCGCTCAGCGTAAACCAGCCAATTTCGGACACTTCATCAACCTGGGCTTGCAACTGACCGACACCTGGCCCGACAAAAACGAGTACAACAGTGTGGATCTGGTTTTCAGGAATAATTTCATCAAAATAATTGAAGAATTGGGCCGCGAAGTCTAAACCTGTCTCTTCTTTCACTTCGCGGATTGCGGCGGCACGCGCGGGCTCATCTTGGTCGATATGGCCACCAGGCAGACACCAGAAATTGTTATAGGGGTCATGGTTGCGGCGCGTCAATAGGATTTTTGCTTGGTTATGCTCAGCCCCGGTAATAATCGCGGCGACGGTTGTTTCGGGCATTAGTGTGGCTTCCTTTCTAAGTCTTACCTGTGTGCAGCGCATCGATCCAATCGACTTCTTCCGGCTGTTCGACCACCGGAATGTCCAAATTGACCACGATTGGCTCCTGATCACTGCGCACGATTACGCAGAAAAGCGGCTGGTCGGGCAAGGCGTTGATCTCTTGGTGCGGGGCAAAGGGGGCAATATAGATAAAGTCACCCGGTCCGGCTTCGGCGACAAATTCCAGTTGGTCGCCCCAACGCATACGCGCCCGCCCGTTGACCACATAGATCACGCTTTCTAGCGCGCCATGATGGTGCGCGCCGGTCTTGGCATTTGGGTGAATGGTCACCGTGCCCGCCCAGAGTTTGTTGGCGCCGGCCGTGGCATGGGTGATCGCGGCGGCGCGGGTCATACCCGGTGTTTGGGCTGTATTCAGATCAAGTTGGTCGCTGTGGACAATGCGCACGCCGCGCTCGCGCCAGTTGGGGGAAGGTTCATTTGACATTTTCTACTCCATTTTGGGTTGACTTATACTATGACAACCAGCTAGAAACGCGCTACTGTTGCGCCTCTGTCCATGCCTTCAACGGAATATCCTCATCTTGCGGTCGCCAGTAGCGCGAAACTGGCTGCACCAGTGGATCAGGGCCATTATACTGCGGCGAACCGTCACCCAGTTCGCCCAACAACTGAAGTTGGACCGGTGTGCAACCGGCCAGCACGGCTGGTGCTTGATGATCATAATCGGACGGACGAATCCAGCGCGGCTGATAACCGTAGTAGAGGCACTTGCGCGCATGGTCAGACAAATTCGGTGTGACGCAGTGTAACAGCGCGGTGCGCCAGATCAAGGCTGTGCCAGGGCGCACGTTGACTTCAACAATATCTTGTGGATCGACGATGACATTCCCCTCTGCATCTTTTTGCGGCCGCTTGTGGCTGCCGCGCACGACACAGATCGCGCCGCTGTTGTGCTCGGTCAGATCGGTGAGGTAGTAGCCGATTTTCATCTCCATATAGGGCACCACTCCTTCCACAGTCGGCCAGCCAAAGTTGGGTGCATCCGAGTGCCAGGGGAAGAAACTGTCACGCGCGCCCAGTGGTTTTTGCGCCACTTCCGGCAACACTGGTGGGCGCACATCTAAATGCGATGTGCGCAGTTGAATGTTATAACCGAGCACATCGACCACCAGCGGCAACAGTTTGGGATGGTCGATCAAGCGGCGGAAAATCGGATCGAGCGCGACCACATTGCGCCATTGAAAGGCATCA
>JBBQBY010000411.1:0-6242 GCA_038318235.1 Caldilineales bacterium | reverse complement strand
AATCCACCAATCGTGCGGTTACAAACCGCACCTACGCAGCCTTAACTGAATGGCGGTGAGGGTTAGGGTGGGGTCTGCCCTCTCCAATTCTCAACAGCTTCTCTTTACTCCACCTACCCTATGCTCTATCTTCTCATTGCTCTCCTACTCTTCATCCTGCTTGGCTTGGTTGCCCTGCGCCTGGGCCAACGCATGCAGCAAGAGACCGGCCTGCCCATCGGCGAGGTCATCTATAACGACACCGGGGCCTGGCAAAAGGTGGAAACACCGTTGATTAGTCGCCGTTATGGCCTGATCGGGAAACCAGATTATCTGGTGCAAGTGACGGAAAACGGCCAATCACGCACAATTCCGGTGGAGGTCAAAAGTCGCAAACGACCAGCCGTGTTTTATGCCAACCACGCGCTCCAACTGGCCACTTATTGCTTGTTGATTGAAGAGAAATTTAATCGTACACCCCCCTACGGATTGTTACATTATGCCGACGCCACGCTGAAAATTGAGTTCACAGCGCAATTGCGCGAGCAAGTACTCGAAATAGCCGATGCAATCCGTCGAGCACAAGGAGCGGGGGACGTATTACGTAGCCACAACGACCCGAATCGTTGTCGGCGCTGCGGCTATTTACACGCCTGTGGCCAACAAGCTTTGCAGTGAATTCAGATCTTCGGGCCAATCGATATCGAGGGCCAATGTGGGTGATTCAAAAATTTGGACTGACAGATTAGCCGCCTGGGCCTGTTGACGATGAAGTTCAAAACTATCGGGTCCAAAGGCAAATTCGATCAGACTTGGTGGATGCAACAACAGGGCATTGGTGCCGCCATCAGGGCTGGGTGTCATCACAACGCCCACTTGCACTGCGCCTAAGGTGTATAACTGCTGCACATCCTCACGCGTAAGCAGGGGTAGATCGGCGGGTAACACCAACACCGCTTCTGCCCCTGCCGCCACCGCCTGTTGGCTGGCTTGTGTAAGCGCGACATTCAAAGCATGCCCCGTTTCCAGCAAAGTGTGAACGCCAGCCTGCTCGGCTTGAGCCAATGCCCGTGGATCGCGGCTCACCACCAGAACCCCGGCGAACAAATTGGTGCTCTGGCCGGTGCGCAAGACGTGGGCCAGCATCGCTTGACTTAACGTCTGCCGTGCTTCGGACGACAAGCGTTCGGCCAGCCGACTTTTGCCCTCGCCAAATGGTTTCACCGGCACCAACAGCCACAGTTTCATCGCCAAGTTCTAGGAAGCCGCTTTTGACCGACGGCGCGTCTTCGCTGAACCGGGAACCATCAGTTCGGCGCCCAAAGCGAGCACTTGCTTGGCTAAGTTAATTTTGCTGTCCAGATCCGTCATCAACGTATTCGTCACCAGGGTCGGCAGATCGACAGCGTTACGCAAAACGGCGTCTACATCATCCAGCACAAAGCCGGTTAACAGCCCGTCAAAGTGATCAACCACCGTCAACGGGCTGATCGACTGGCCCAATTCGCGCATCATCTTGGCGGCTGGGCCTTTGATCGCCTGACCGCCCACAATTGGGCTCACAGCAATTTTGGGCGCAGCCATCCGGCGCAACTGTGGGCGCAGCCCCGGAATACAGAGAATCGGGTCCAGACTTAGATAGGGATTGCTGGGACAGAAAATCACCAGGGTAGCGGCGCTGAGTGCTTCTTGCACCGCATCGGTTAGGCGCGCCTGCTCCGCACCGACAAACGACAGATCGATCACGATTGGTTCACAATGCCGCCGGACAAAATAATGTTGAAACGGCAGATCGCCTTCGTCGGTATGCACAAGCGTGCGCACCGGGCTATCGCTCATCGGCAAAACGCTGGAGGGGATGCCAAAACTGCGCCGTAACCGATCCGCTACCTCCGTCAACGAAACACCTTGGCGCAACCATTCGCTGCGCCGCAGGTGAACGGCCAAATCTTTATCACCCAGCCGGAACCAATCTTCCCCCCCCAATTGACCCATCGCGTCAAAGGTTGTAAAACTTTCGCCCAGCAGGCCCCAACCGGTTTCTGGGTTGTTGATGCCCGCCAGGTTATACGTCACCGTGTCCAAATCTGGACAGATGGTCAGTCCCCAATGTTCAAAATCATCGCCAGTATTAACGATTACGGTCAGATCGCCCGGGGGCAAGACGGTCTGTAGACCAGTCGCCAATTTAGCCCCACCGACGCCGCCGGCCAAAGCAACAACTTTCATATTTTTCATCACTTGATTTTACCAGAATAAGGCCAAAAAGAGTTTGCAGGCCGGTAAAACATACGTTATCGATTCCGCACGTTCATCGCCACAGCACACGACTTGCCAGTGGTGCACGTTCTTTCGTTTTTTCTTCTGCCGGATACCCAACGGTAATCAACGCTTGCGGTTGCCAATCGTCAGGCAAAGTTAATACACTACGCACTAGTTGCGGTACAAAAAGTGGTGCGCACATCCAACAGGTCCCCAATCCAACCGCATGCGCTGCCAACATCAAATTTTGGCAGGCGAGCGCGACACTCTGCACCGCCATCGTCCGCTCGGCTTGGCTACGGCGCTCATCAGGATAGAGATCCATCTCTTCCATGCTCACGGCCGCCAAGATCAGGGCCGCAGCCCCGGTCAAACGCGCATGCGAAATTGCAATTCGGCGCTCAATAAACGCCGGATCGGCCCCATCGGCGCCCAAGTCACTGCGCCAATAATCAGCCATATGCGCACTTAATGCTTGCTTCGTTGGTTGACTTGTCACCACACAGAAACGCCACGGTTGGCGGTTATGGGCAGAAGGCGCCCAAATCGCCGCGGATAATAGTTTTTCCAGCAACGTTACATCAATCAGACGATCCTGGTAACGCCGGATCGATCGGCGGCTCGTTGCTAGCTGTAAAAAATCAAATGGCTCAGTTGAGTCGGCTGGGTTATTCATGCAAGGCTCATGGTTCTCGGCTCAACTTATAGATAAAACCCTTAAAAGTCGCCTATATGAATGGAGTCCACTCAGGAAAAATTTGTGCGACTTTTAAATGATTTGTCGATTAGCGCAGCCTTCGTACTTTGTTGGCATACAAAATTAATTCCATTTCAGTCATCTGCGAGTTAGGAATGGCGAGTTGCGATTCATAGGATTCGCAGCCCAGCCCTCGCGCTGCATCATACCCGTTCCGGGGCGACATTACCGGCTTCGACGATCGCGCGCCGCACATTGACCTGGCTCAGAACGGCCAGGCCAATGAAAAAAAGAATTACCACCGACAAGATGGCAAAGCGATAGCTACCCGTAAACTGAAGCCCCAAGCCAAAGACCAGGGGGCCTAGCCAACTTGTGCCGCGCTCACTTACCTCGTACAAACTAAAATATTCCGCTTCCTGGCCGTGCGGGATCATCAGCGAAAAGACCGAACGACTCAGGGCTTGGCTACCACCCAAGACGATGGCGATCACGGCGGCGAGGAGATAGAATTGGAAGGGACTGTTGGCTTGCACAAAGGCGTAAGCCGCAAAAATTGTCCCAGTCCAGATGACTAAGCTTAGCATAATCGCCCGTTTTGTGCCAACCCGCTTCGCCAAATAGCCAAAGGCTAACGCCCCCGCAAAAGCGACAAATTGCACCATCAAAATCGAACTGATCAATGTCTGTTGGCTCAGTTTTAACTCTTCGCTGCCAAATTGCGTCGAGGACGCAATCACCGTCTGAATACCATCGTTATAGAGCAGATAGGCGATCAGGAAGAGCATGGTGTGCGGATATTTTGGCAACTGGCTGAAGGTGTGGCGAAGTTGTTTAAAGCCAATCGTATAAAAATGTTCATCGGCGGGTAATTGGCGCGAGGGTTGACGCGCGCGAATGGTTACGAGAGGGATAACCGTAAAAATGGCCCACCAAAGCCCCGCCGATGCAAGACTGATCCGCACTGCCATATCAGTGGCGACCCCCAAGGAATCGCGCCCCAGGTAGAGGATCAAATTGAGCACCAGCAACAAACCGCCGCCCAGGTAACCCATTGCCCACCCCTGTGATGAGACGCGATCGCGATCATCCGGGCTGGCAATCTCCGGCAAAAATGCATTGTAAAAGACGATCGAAGCGCCAAAGCTCAAATTGGCGATCAGAAAAAGGGCACCACCCAGCAGGTAATTGCTCCCATGCAGAAAGTACATGCCGATGGTCGCAAAGGCGCCGATATAGCCAAAAATCGCCAGCATTTGCTTTTTAAGGTTCGAATAATCTGCAATTGCGCCGAGCACAGGCAGGAAAAAAACTTGCAGGACAACGGAGAGCGAAACCATATACAAGAAAAATGAATCCGCGTAGAGCTTGATACCTAGTGGATGGACAAACCCTTGCGCATCCGCGGCGTTTTTCGTGACGGAGGTCAAATAGGGTCCTAAAAAGACCGTAATCACGGTGGTGGAAAAGGCCGAATTCGCCCAGTCATAGAAATACCAACCAATCTGTTCACGACGACTGTAGCCAACGGGGGAAGCGACCGATTCGATTTGCATAAATGCCTTTTACTGGGTGGTTGTGCGCGTTATAGCAAGCTTTTTCGCTGGGTTAAAACCCGCAGCTGACAGCAGGAAGTCGCCTTAGCGACTAAGAGTTTAGTGCCTGCGGGCACTTCCTGCCCTGTCAGCAGGCATTTTAATGGCCCAAGAAAAAGTGTCGGGTTGCTAGTTTGTATACACTGCCTTACTGCTCACCCTGGCACCGGGAAATTTTCCACCAGGGCTAATACATCCTGTTTTGTCTGCGCTTGTAAGGCTGCATCCTGGGGCTCGCGCGCAATCGCGGCGATCCAATGGCCGATTTGTTTGAATTCGGCGGCGCCCAGGCCACGCGTGGTGGCGGCTGGCGTTCCCAGACGGATGCCACTGGTGACCAGTGCAGGCTTTGGATCAAATGGGATCATGTTCTTATTACAGTGCAAACTGGCCTTGTCCAGAGCCTTCTCGACCCCTTTGCCAGTGATCTCGATTCCTTGCCCGTCTTTGCCCAACACCCCTAAATCGACCAACATCAGATGGTTATCGGTGCCGCCGCTGACAATGCGCAAGCCTTCGGTTTGCAACGTCTTTGCCAAGGTTTGCGCATTGTCCAAGACGCGTTGCTGATAGGTTTTAAAATCTGGCCGCAATGCCTCACCCAACCCGACCGCCTTGCCGGCGATCATGTGCATCAATGGCCCACCTTGCGAACCGGGGAAGACCGCACGATCAATATCTTTAGCGTAGGCTTCGCGACAGAGAATCATACCACCACGCGCCGCGCGCAAGGTCTTGTGCGTTGTCGTTGTCACCACGTCACAATAGGGCACAGGATCCGGATGAAGGCCCACGGCCACCAGACCAGCCACATGCGCCATATCCATCATCAATTTAGCACCGACGCTATCAGCAATCGCGCGCAGTCGTGGAAAATCAAAAAAGCGCGGATAGGCGCTGGCTCCAGCTACGAGCAACTTTGGTTTGTGCTCCTCCGCCAGCCTCTGCACTTCGTCATAGTCGATCAGTTCGGTATCGCGCTTGACGCCATAATGGTGAAAGTTATACAGTTGGCCCGAACTGTTGAGTTGGAAGCCATGCGTGAGATGACCACCGTGGTCCAACTTGAGCGCCAACACGGGATCACCGGGTTTGAGGAGCGCGAGATAGACCGCGGCATTGGCCTGCGCGCCGGAATGGGGTTGAACATTCACATGTTCGGTGCCAAATAATTGCTTGGCCCGACTGATGGCAATCCGTTCCGCAATGTCAACAAATTCGCAGCCGCCATAATAGCGTTTGCCTGGATAGCCTTCGGCATATTTGTTGGTTAAGACGCTGCCCATTGCCGCTAATACCGCCGCCGACACATAATTTTCGCTGGCGATCAGCTCGACGCCACCAAACTGGCGCTTGCGCTCTAGTTCAATCGCATCATAGATTTCCGGATCACTTTCCGCCAATAGCTCGCGTGGATCCGGTGCATCGGTCCAGGGGACAAAACTCATAATAAACTCCTTGATGGTCAAGATTCACTTTTTAGGGCTTTAGGGCGTAAACCCCACGCACCTTTAGGGGTGGGATATATACGCTTCAGTAGAAGCGTCACCATTTCCTCGCTTCAGCGACTTTAGACTGTAAGCGAATTGTTATTGTTAATTCCACCAAACTGCGCTACAATTACACCTGTCAGACAACTGAATATTGGGCGTTTTGGTAGGAAATCCACTACCAAGTAAAATGTTCATGGTCATGTGGTGCATTGGAGC
>JBBQBY010000410.1:0-6262 GCA_038318235.1 Caldilineales bacterium | reverse complement strand
CGCATCATCAACAGCGGTAGGCAACACAGCGCAGGAGCCTTCTACATAGCACATGAGGCTAGCCATACTGCCGATCATGGCATCCGGGAACCACGAGCCTTCCAACGCCACCGCCTGCCATTCTGGCGCTTGGCCCGTTTGCAACACACAATATTCAAAGGCGTCTGGCTCGCCCTGCGGATAATTCATCAACAGACCCATTGTTACTTTAATCGCGCCGCGCTCACCTTCCCATTTAATATAACTTTCCTGATGGCGCAGACCATATTCATGATGATGATTGGTCTCGACATTGGCGCGCAACAGATCCCCATAATCAAAGATTATGTTGGTGCGCGTGCCATCCATCTGCATGGCCTTGGGATGTTTGACACTTTTACAATAGATGCCGCGCGGTTCCCCCAGAAAAGCGCGCACCAGATCAATATAGTGGATGCTGTGGTAGAAAATCTCTGGCTTGGGGACTGCTTCTAAAAAACGCCATAAATGCCACGGCGTATAGACCGTCGCGCGCACTTCCAGATCATGCACTTTGCCAATCACGCCCTGATCAATTAGACTCCTAGCCGCAAGCACAAAAGGCGCAGTACGCAATTGAAAATTGATGGCAGCCGTTAGCTTTTTTTCATGGCAGAGCGTCCGAATGGCCTGCGCCTGGGCTAAATTTTCGCCCATAGGTTTCTGGATCAATACGGCGCGACCATCTGGCAATTGCTGAAGCACAGCAGAGATCGCGCTGGCCGGCACTGCAACATCAAAAATTGCATCAGCCGGCGCTTGGGCTGCCGCCTCTGCCAGCGAGCGATAAACCACTGGCACATTAAATTCGGTCGCCATCTGTTGGGCACGGTTGTGATCGAGATCGAATACCCCGGCCACCGTAAAACCAGCCTTGCGGTAGGCCGGATAATGGGCATCGTGGACAATGCCACCGGTGCCGATGCTCACAATCGGTCTAGGGACGTGAGGCAACCGCGCGCTTTGAATAATGAGTGGTTCAATTATCATCTTTGTATCCTTCTGTGGGTGCTCTTTTCGCTGGGTTTCGGCTACCCAACAGCCAAGCAGCAGTCAGGCGATCCAGGGTTTAACCACTGCTTGGATGTTGAGATAAGGGAAATTTTCGTCGGCCACTTCTTTTTAGCATAGCCCAGCCCACCTGTCAATCGATCGTCTTCTTCAAAAGGCTGTAAATTTTCTATATATGCCGAAATTTTCCCCCGTTGCACGGATCACGGGCACTGACAGCCTGACTGGCGTCAGTGGCCACGCAACCCGACCGTTATAGATCCTGGCAAAATATGATCGCAAACCGGTAAAATGTAGCTTGACTTTGAATCAAACCCGAAGGTGATGGTATGCGCAGAATCTTAATTCCTCTCGAAATTTCTCCGATCAGCGCCGATATCTTGCCGGTAGTTCACCATCTCTTCCAACCAACCGAAGTGGAATTAACGTTGCTAGCCGTGGCGCAGCCAAGAGCAGAACCCGCGATTGTGGTGGATGCCCACATGATGGCGCTGCCGCCATCGCTCTATGGCGACACGGATGGCCCTGATGAAGAATGGGAAACTTATCGTAAAACGCTCAAAGATAACCTGGAACACGCCGCGCACGATTTGCGGGCCGCAGGTTACACCGTCTATACCGTGCTGTTGAGTGGTAACACGATTGACGAAATTGTTAATTTTGTGGAGAAACGACCATTTGATCTGTTGGCGCTGGCGACCTATGGGCGGACAGGGTTACGGCGCTTGGTCTATGGCAGCGTGGCGGAAGAACTATTGCGCTTGGTGTCGACGCCACTGTTACTGATGCGGCCGCAAAGCAATCCAAAGTTCATACCGACAATCACCGAGGCCAAGCCTTCTCTATCCCTAGAGGAACAGCCGCGTCTGATTGTAGCGGCAACGGATGGCACGCCCCATACCCGGCAAGCGGTTTTGCTGGCGCATAATCTGGCGCAAGCGCTACAAATCGGGTTAGAGGTATTAGTTACGGTCAGGGCGCGCGCCGGCGCTGCCCATGGGCAACAGGTCATGCGCACCACCCAGGATTTGATCAGCCACTTGCAGCCTGCGCCCGAATTAATTCCGCTGGTGGGCCCACCCGATCAAGTGGTGGGCCAACGGCTGGAAAACAGTAAAGCCGAATTGTTGGTAATCGGGGCCTTTCAAGATGGCAGCCACGGCGCAGAGATTGGCGTCACCGCGCAGCGGGTGGTGCGCGCCGCGCCCATGTCGGTGTTGGTGTTCAAAGGCCAGAACTTGGCGATTAAACGGATTTTGGCCTGCGTTACGGTTGATACAATTGTCATCGACAGCGCGCTTCAATTGGCCAAAGCCTTAGGGGCAGAATTGCAACTGCTGCATGTATTGCCAGCCACAGCGAACATGACCCCAACTTGGTTAGCACCCGACGACCTTTCCCTCAACATGCTCATGGCGCAGGATACACGGTTGTCGGCTTTCTTGCGCGAAATTCTTGCCACGCTGGACGAAATTGGCATGCCGCGCACAGCTTTACAGGTCTGGCGCGGTGACCCTCTAAAGACCATCCTGACGGTGACCAAGCGTGGCCACCACGACCTAATTCTGGTCGGCGATCGCGCCAATGCCCCCTTATTTCCAGGTAGCTTAGCCGATTCTGCGGTTAAGTTTGCCACCAAATCGGTGTTGATCGTCCGCCAGCGTCTGCAACGGTAATTTTCGTCGTGACGACATTAGTTGAACAACCAACAACTAATGTCGTCACGACATGGCTTCCTTATCTCCGGCTACGATTTTTTAAAATTATCCCCTTTGCGTCTGAAAAGTGCTTGACAGGCGGCAAAAAATAGATATAATTCATCTAGCGAACTAACTAGAGCCCTTTTATCCTCTCTGGAGCAGGCGAGCGATGCGCCCACCCCTCTTCGGTGGCAACGCTGCTACCAGTCTATAAAGTGACCACCTGATTGCCCTGCGCCAGGAAACGAGGAAATCAGCCTGATAACATGACATTGACGCGATTTTTTTAGCGCGACACCAGTTCCGTAAAAAGCGTTTGACACACATTGCAAAATAGATATAATTCATCCATCGAACTAAATGGAACTTTTTCTCATCTATTTCGAGTTGCTCAAAAGCATAGGCATGATGGCGATTCAATTTTCTAGGCCGGGGATTTTTCCGGCGATTCATTGAACTTCATACCGCAGTCTTGACAAGCGCTATAAATTTGGTCCGAAACTTAGCTATTTTTTCTCTATTTGTCTCTAGTCAATATCCAAAAGGAGAATAATAATGCAAACCACGCAACATATTTCGCGCCGCCAAGTGTTGAAGTTGCTGGGGATCACAGGAGCCAGCGTCGCCATCGCCGCCTGCGCGCCACCAGCCGCCCCTGCACCAGCGACAGGTGGGGCCACCTCATCCGCTAGTACAGGCGGGCCCAGTGGCAAAGTCGTGATGTGGGCATTCCCGCTCACCAAAAATGATCCAGAGACGATCTGGAATCCATTGGTAGAGAAATTCACGAAGGAGTATCCGAATGTGCAAGTCGAAGTACAGATGCAATCTTGGGATGCGCGCCGCGAGAAGATGCTGGCCGCGGCGGCGGCGAAAGCGACCCCCGATTTGGCCTATCTGAACAATGACATGGTCTTCTCTTTTGCGCAGGCCGACGCGATTGTTTCGCTGGATGATTATCTGCAAAAGATTGCGCCCGAATTGGCTGGCCAATACCCCAAAGGCATGATTGACGGGCTCAAATATTCGGGCAAACTGATGATGCTGCCCATTCTCTCTGGCGCCGTCTGCGGGCTATACAACAAGACTCTCTATCAAGAAAGTGGGCTCGACCCGACCAAAAATCCGCAGACCAACGACGATATCCTCAACATGTGTGTGGAGGCGAAAAAGAAGGGCTATTACGGCACGGCGTATCGCGTCAATAACCTCGAATCCTTCAACGCCTATCTCTACGGCTTCGGTGGCCGGCTGCTCAGTGCGGATCACCAGACCTCGTTGCTGGATTCACCGGAAAGTGTGGAAACCTTCAAATATATTGTCGACCTCTTCAAGCAGGAGTATGTGCCCAAAGCCGGCGCCACCGCCGCCGCGGATGCAGCCGCGGCGGCAGCGACCGACTATTTTGCCCAACAAAAACAGGTCTCCACCGAATACACGTCAAATATGTCGCTGATTGGGCAGTACCAGAAGCAGGTTTCGGGCATTCAATTGGGTGTGACCGAGGTGTTAAAGGCCAAGGATGGCACACGCCGCTCAACGCCGACGCTCGGCTGTCTGGGGATCTTCTCGGCAGGCCAGAATCGCGATGCGGCGGCCTATTGGCTGACCTGGCTGCTCCAACCCGAAAATCTCGCCTTCTATAACACACAAGGTGGCTTTGTGCCGCCCACCGCCAGCGCCCGCGAGAAATGGGAAGTTGATCCTGTGACTAAAGAATGGGGTGGTCAGGTTGAACATATCGCCGTGGATCAGGATATCCAATATTATTACAACAGCAACATTACCTTTATCCAGCCGGTGCTGAGTGCTGCGGCCTTGGGCCAAATGGCGCCCGAAGATGCGGCCAAGCAAGCCGCCACGAAGATGAATGATTATATCAAAGAGAATCCGCTGAAGTAAATAGTAGGTGACGAGTGATGAGTGATGAGTGATGAGTGAAAGTAGAAATATTGGCGATCTTTCTCACTCATCACTGATCATCCAAAAGGTTGCGCTATGCAGAATGTAACTCCGACTGTCGCTTCGCCCACGATTCGTCGCAAACCTAAATCCTGGCGGCGTTATTTAGTCTGGTATGCCCTGATTGCCCCAAACGTAATCCTGTTTACGATCTTCGGCTTGCTGCCGATTATTGCCACGGTCTTGATCAGTTTCACGCGCTGGAACATTCTGGGTTCACCCTCCTGGATTGGCTTGCAGAATTTTCAACGCCTGTTGCATGACGACGAATTCTGGACCTCGTTGCGGGTCACCCTAGTCTATGCCGTGCTCTTTGTCCTGCCGTCAGCCGGCATTGCATTGGGGCAAGCCTTGTTGATTTCACTGGCCGGGCGCTGGCAAGCGTTGTTTCGCACCGTCTATTTTATCCCGGTTGTGACCTCGATCACGGTGATCGCCATGATCTGGGGCTGGCTCTTCCTGCCCGATGACACTGGCCCGTTGAACTATCTGCTGGGCAAATTTGGCATTCCGCCGCAAAGCTGGCTGCAAAGTCTGACGCAGGCACTGCCCGCGGTGGTGATCGTCGCCGTCTGGAGTGCGGTGGGCTACTATATGGTGCTCTGGCTGTCGGGGCTCCAGGGCATTCCGCAAGAATTATTGGATGCGGCGATGGTCGATGGAGCGAATGCCTGGACTCGCTTCTGGCGCATCACCTTGCCCTTGCTCAAGCCAACGACCATGTTTGTGGTGATCATTGGCACGATCAACGCCTTTCAAGCATTCGCACTATTTTACTTGTTGACTGGCGGTGGTCCGCTTTATAATACGACGACAATTGTGCTCTTCATTTACAAACATGCCTTCCGTCTGCAAGAGATGGGCTATGCTTCAGCGGCCTCGATGATGTTGGTCGTCGTGACCATTATCACGGCCATGATCCAACGCCGCACGATTGGGGGATGGTCAGATGAACTCTACTCGTGAACAGCTCGTCAAGCCGGTCATGCACCCTGCTGCGCCGCAGACCCGCGCACCAGCGGAAAGCCAACTCAAGATCTGGGGTTATCGCGCGCTCTATGGCCTGGCGTATCTTGTCCTGATTGGCTTTGCGGCCATGTTCATCGTGCCCTTTCTCTACATGATCTCGATCTCGTTTCGACCGAACATGGAGATCTTGACCTTTCCGATTTCGCTGATCCCCGAAGCACCAGGGCTAGGCGCTTTTACTTCGCTCTTCGCCGGCACCGCGATGACGAACTGGATCTTCAACAGCTTCCTGGTCACGATTACGGTTACCCTGCTGCAGATCTTTACCTCGTCGATGGCCGGTTATGGCTTTGCCCGCGGCGATTTTCCGGGTAAAGATATCATTTTCTGGCTCCTGATGAGTGCGATCATGATTCCCTTTACGGTGACCATGATCCCATCGTACATCTTAATTGCGCGCTTGCACTGGATCGACACCTTTTATGCGCTGATCATCCCAGCGGCCACCTCAATCTTTGGCACATTTCTCTGTCGCCAATTTATCCTGACCATCCCGCGCACCTATGATGACGCCGCGATTGTCGATGGTTGCTCAGTGTGGG
>JBBQBY010000409.1:0-6268 GCA_038318235.1 Caldilineales bacterium | reverse complement strand
CGGTTTGAGCAGATGTTTGCTTTGCAGAAAACTCGTGGCAACACCTTCCGGCGTCTCTTCGTCACCAGTACCGGCGATGCCATCCGCGCCAATATCAACCCGTGCGTTCAGTTGACTCATGGTGGCGTCATCGAGCAGATGGATAAAGCTATTGAGCGCATCCTTCAGTTCAGGATTCGCAGCGAGCACGGCTTTGCGCACCACCGGGGCGGGGTTATAGAAGGGAAAAAAGTTCAAGGTGTCGGCCAGATTGTGAAAGCCCCAGGCGATGCCGCGCCCATCCGTGCTAAAGCCCTCGGCGATATCACATTTTTTGTCGCGCAGCCCTTGATACGCGCTGTCCAAATCCATGAGTAATATATTATCCGGCTTGAAGGTGAAGCCATAGCGCTGCTCCAACGCAGGCAAGCCATCGTGCTCGCGCGCAAAGAAATCGTTCTCGACGCAGATCGTCAAAGGCGCATCGTTTTTGTTCATGTAGGCGGCCAGGTCATCCAGCTTCTCGATGCCTTTGTCCCACCAATCATCGCGCACCATGATCGCATAGGTGTCGTTGAATGGGCCGCGATCCAGCCAGATCAGCCCCTTGCGTTCGTCCAAACTCTTGGCCAACACATAAGCTTTGTCCGCATCCGAGGGCAAGGCATCAACCGGCAAGGCGTTGTGGACCGCCAAACTGGAGCCGGTCAGTTCCACATACACATCGATATCACCCTTTTCAATCGCCTGGCGCACGATGCGTGAGCCGCCCGTCCCGGTCTTGTCCAGCACCCCGTATCCCGCATTCTTCACGACCAAGGCGAGCATCTTGCCAAGAATCAATTGCTCGGTGTAATCCTTGGACGCCACTGTAATCGTCGGCGGTTTGAGCAAATGTTTGCTTTGTAGAAAACTCGTGGCAACGCCTTCAACCGATTCTTCATCACCGCTGCCGATTTTGTCATCTGGACCAATATCAACCCGTGCGTTCAGTTGACTCATGGTCGTGTTGTCCAAGTATTGACCAAGTTGGTTGAGCACGCCAGCAATTTCCGGGTGACGATCTAACACGTCTTTGCGAATGACCGGCGCGGGATTGTAGATCGGGAAGAAATTTAACGTATCATCCAGATTGTGGAAGCCCCAGGCGTTGATTCGCCCATCGGTGCTGAACGCTTCTGAGACATCACACTGATTTGCGCGCAATGCATCATACGTCTCGTTCAGATCCATGAACAACACATTGTCTTGCTTAAAGCTGAAACCATAACGCTGCTGCAAACCGGCCAACCCATCCTCTGTACGTCCATAGAATTCACTCTCAATGCAGAGCTTGAAGGGGGACCCGTTTGCATTCATGTAGGTGGCTAGCGTCGCCACTGTCTTAATCCCTTTGTTCCATAGATCATCGCGCACGATTAACGTGTAGGTGTCATTAAACTTGGCCGGGGCCAACCAGATCAACCCTTTGGCGACATCCAAGCTTTTGGCCAATTCATACACCCGGCTCGGATCGTCGGGCAGGGCCGACACCGGCAACCCATTGTGCAAGGTTAATGCCGTGCCCGTGTATTCGGGATAGATATCGACTTCGCCACTCTCCAAGGCGGCCCGTACGGCGGGCGAACCACCAATTCCGGTCTTGTCTTCCACCGTATAACCGGCATTTTTTAACAATAGCACCAACATTTTGCCCAACAATAGTTGCTCGGTGAATTCTTTCGAGCTAACCTTAATTGTATCTGTCATTGCGATCATGGTTGCGGTTATACCCACCGACGTTGTGATCGGTGCGGTGTTTGTAAGGCTAGAGTTGGTGGTGATCGCCACGGTTGTCGTAATTGGTGCAGTCGCCTGCGCCTGGACGTTGTAGACATTTAGATTGGAAAATAAAAGTGTTAATAAAAAAACGAAAGCAAAATAGCGCTGACGAAACATTGACATTCTCCCCTTACAATTTTCTAGGATACTTCCTGCCCCCAATCAAAGTTGGGGGCTTATGGATTACGAAAAAGCTAACATGCACTCGGTGTAAAGCGACCGATCGGCGAAAGTTCATCTTTCCGGCAGGCATTTCTCTATGGCTGAATCGCTACGTGCAAAGCCAATCATTCAGCCCTTCGTAGGTCACTGCCTTTGGCGCAACAGGTTCATCAAGTGTTGACCTACGAAACATCTAAAACTAATTTACGATTTCCTAAACTAGCACAACTCAAGCATTCAAATAGTTTAATCATCGATCCAGACACAAGTTGTTTATCCTTGGGTAAGCGCGAGGCGTATCATTGACAAGTAGTCCAACTTTGCACGAGCTCAGGGTGGGTTTCAAGCCAGGCACTGGCGGTTTGGCCCGCCAGATCCGCATGCTCAAATTTAAAACTCTTAATGAATTTATAGACACAAGGGCGATCTCGCTCAATTGGCGCTTTAACCGCCGAATTTCCCAAGACAAGAAAGCGCTTGTTCTCGACCTGTTCGTAAATGCCGCCCACCAAGATCACATAGCCATAATATTTTTGCAGATAATTTCTGTCCGTTGGATCAATATAACAAAAAGAAAGATCAACCCGCGATTGAGCATCTTTGGCCGCCAAGGTCGCGAATAAATCATCCGCCTGCGTAAAAGCAACCAGATCAACTTTCAAATTGAATTTTTGTTCAAAAATCAGTTGGATAATCTCGGTCACCAGTTTGCAGTCGTCACCACGGTCGATATACCCTAACCGGAAGTCGGCGCGTGGCCCCGGTGTGTTCGTGTTACTAGGCACTACAATCGTTGGCTCGACTGGTGGCGTCGATGTGGGAGCCACCGGCGTTGGCGGCACGGGGGTCGGTGGCACAGGGGTGGGGACAACCGGTGTTGGCGGCACGGGCGTCGGTGGGACAGACGTAGATGTAGGCGCAACTTCAGTCGGGGCCGGCACAGGTGTATCAGTCGCCGCGGGGGGCAACGTGGCGGCCGCAATGAGCACCGGCGTGGCTGATTCTGGTAATGCGGTCGGTGATACCGGTGGCGGCGTCAACGTAGCTGGCAAAATTGCCATGCCAATCCGTTCCCGCAAGGTATAGAGCAGACCGCGATTGTTCGCATTACCCGTGCCGTCAGTTTGCTGGTTGGAGATGATCGTGGTCTGCAAACTAATCGTAATCACCACTAAAATAATGGCGATGAGCACCAATAATAGATAAGGAAGGTTTTCTCGAATTGTCTTCATATTGTTGTTAGTTGGTCAACGATCCCTTATTCGTTCTTAGTCAATAATAGATTCTCAGTCAATAGTTTGGACAAACGATCAGGGTTAGCTTGGATGTTAAAACACTTGTCCAATATTCATGGCTATACGCAGTTCGGTTAAAAATATAACCGCTATTGACATTGGCTCCAAGCAAGTGCGCGCCCATTATTTCGCGCAAGCCATTGGTCGGCATCAGCTTCTGGAAATTGCAAATCACCAAAGTCAAGATTTTTGAGGAAATTATACACACAGGGTCGCTGCGTTTTAAGTTGCACAATCATGGTTGAATTACCCATGACGAAAAGCCGCTTTTGATCGCTTTTTGCATAACTGCCGGCCACAAAGAGCAGTGTACTATCATACTTCTGCAAGTAAGCGCGATCATCGGGGTCGATGTAACATAGCGTCAGGTCAATTTTTTGATTAGGATCATCCGAGGCAAGCGCCAGAAACAGATCATTCACAGTATTGAAATGAACACGGGTGACACGCAGCTTCATTTGGCGTTCTAAGAAAAGTTGGACAATATCCGTGACGAACTTGCAATCGACGGCGCGATCCGTTTCACCAAGACGAATATCAGCAGGTGGCGCAGTTGTGTTGATTACGGTCGGACGAGCTTCAGGCGCCGCCGGCACCACTGTCGCTGGGACTGGCGTTGGTGGCACAACTGTGGGCAAGGCCGCAGTCAGTGGCACCGGTGTTGGTAGGATCTCGGTCGGTGGTAACGGTGTCGGTGGCACAGACGTGGGTAGGGCCTCAGTCGGCGCCAATGGCGTCGGTGGCACCGGTGTTGGTGGTATAGGCGTCGGTGTAGGCGCGTTAGTGGTCAAACCCACTTGGATCGCCGTAGCTGATTCTACTGCGGTGGGCAAACTCGTCTGGTCAGTGCGATCAGCGCTGATCGGCGTGGCCGTGGGATTGGTGATGATTAGTAATTGCAAACCGACCATGATCCCCAATAGGACGATCACAACCAGGCTTAGCAAGACAAAGATCAGGCGTCCTTTCGTCAATTTCATAGAATCATCGCTCATTCGCGCGCTAGGGTGCGCTCATTAACCAACAAGATACGGTGTCGCAAGTTGGGCTAGCCGGATGCCCAGTTTGTAGGACGGTTGCTTTTATTTTGGATGTGCTGCGTTACACATTTGATGTTGTAAACGAAATGAAGATCCGTAAGCTGCATCATTCAGTTTACACGCTTCGGTCGCGGGGTATTAGGTCCGTTATCAGGCAGTTGGGGCTGGGCGATATAAGTTGTTGGAATATCACCAGTCAGGGCGTTGAGAAAAGCCACGATATCTGTTACCTGAGCATCCGTCACCGCTTTGCCCAGTTGATAGCGTGCCATAATGCGCACCATCTCATCGAGCGTACTGATCTTGCCGTTATGCATATAAGGGCCCGTTTGTGCCACATTCCGCAAACTCGGCACCTTGAAGACATATTTATCTTCTGGCCGTCCTGTGACAGCAAACCGACCGACATCATCGGTTGGAAATGGTTCATGCTCACCAAGTTTTTTATACAATGACCCACCAATCGGCATCCCCATATGGCAAGTTGTACAACCAAGCGTGATAAAGGTGGTCAGACCACGCTGTTCGGCCGTTGTTAATTGGGCATGATCACCAAGCAAAAATTTATCAAACCGTGAAGGTAGACTAAGTTTACGCTCAAACGCGCCAATCGCCAGCCCCACATTTTGATAGGTAACGGGCGAAGGTTCGCCAGGAAAAGCGGCGGTAAAGGGCTGGGCATAGCCAGGGATAGAGCGTAACAGCAATTCGACATTTTCCGCAGTTTCCATGCCCATTTCACCAGGCGCCAGGATCGGCACCTTGGCTTGCGCTTCGACGGTTGGGCTGCGGCCATCCCAAAACTGGGCGACCTGAAAGGCCGCATTATAGACTGTGGGCGAATTGCGCGTTACTGGTTTTCCAATATGACCAATCGAAACGGGCAATTTATCCGTGCCATATTGATCAAGCAGATGGCACGTGTTACAGCTCATATCTTGGGTGGCCGACAGGCGTGGCTCATAAAAAAGCATACGGCCCAAATTTACCATTTCGTCAGTCAGCGGGTGATCCGGCGGATTGGCCACGGCTGCTAATGGGGCAAAAACACTTAGCACAGCCGGTGATAATTCCACTGGCGTCAACGCTTGAGCAGGGGGTGATTGCGCTTGAGCAATCGCGGCAGATACTAGCGCAGACTTAACAGATGGTACGGCGATATGGGTGGCTGCAAACGGTTTTGGTTTGAAGGCGCTCACTAAATAGCTAAAGTTGTACAGCAAGATTAGCCCAACCATGAGTTCGATGAATAAGATTGTATACAATAAAGGCTTACGCTTCATGCTGTTCCTGTTCGGCTTGTCTCAACCGAGACAGAGGCTAGCTACCGCAAAACTAACCGATCATATGCATACTCCCACTTGTGCAAATTCATAACAGCCGATGTGGCGTTTATCGCTAAGCAGTGGTTGAAACTGACATTGTTCATTGACTACACTAACCTGACATTGTTCATTGACTACACTAACTTTGTCCATTAGCTACATAAATTATCGACCCTTGCCGTGCTAAATTCTAGTGGCCAATGATATTGTTCGACAAATATTTGTTCATAGGCTTTATGTAACTGCTAACCCCACCCTAACCCTCACTGCCATTAAGTTAAGGCTGCGTAGGTGCGGTTACAAACCGCACGATGGGTGGATTTCCCAAGCACGTGCGGTTACAAACCGCACCTACACTACCCCATTATTTCGCTTAACTTAATGGCAGTGACCCTAACCCTCCCCTGGTAAGGGAGGGACCCGTTGGTCGGATAGATCAACCCTCTGTCTGTCCCTGCTCAGTCCCTCCCTTACCAGGGGAGCGAGAGCCCTTAGGACGCGGGTGGGGTGACTTGGTTGTTACGGCTTTATTTAACAACCAGGCGGCCTTGCATGGTTGGATAGTGGCCAGAAACCGTACAGATCACAATATATTCGCCTGGTTCTGGCGCCGTAAACGTGGCCGTCGTCTGACTGTTGTGATAGA
>JBBQBY010000408.1:0-6274 GCA_038318235.1 Caldilineales bacterium | reverse complement strand
GATCAGCACTTACTAAATACAGTGCTGGCACTACCACCCCAGGAACAGGCCAAGTTAGTGAGCATGCTGAGTGAGCAGCTACCGCCCGGTGAGCAGGTGCGGTTGATCTTACAGATGCTCCCGAACGTTGCCCCTACGGTCAAAGCTGCACTGCGCAACAAAACTTTACCGATTATTGGCGGTGGTACACAGGAAGCTGCCCGCGCGCTGCTGGAAGCATGGCTTGACGAATCGGCTACGGATGAAGATGACGCATCTTGGGACGAGATCATGCGGAATTTGGGTGCGCATGATCAACCCAATACTGCCGCATGAGCCGCATAATTTTGCTGGATTCCAGTCCATTGGGACTTATTACGAACCCGCGTCCCCATCCAGAGGCGCAAGCCTGCAAACAATGGTTGGCAACGCTACTCATCGATAGTTTGCAAATCCTTATCCCAGAAATTGCTGACTATGAGGTGCGGCGTGAACTGTTGCGGGCCGACAAGGTGCGTGGGTTGCGTAATCTTGACGCGCTCAAGTTGCAAACTGGTTATCTGCCACTAAACACAGCAACGATGCAGCAGGCAGCCTTGTTTTGGGCTAGATTACGCCAACAAGGCATCCCAACTGCTAACGTCGCTGCGCTTGATGGAGATGTTATTCTTGCCGCGCAAGCGCTCCAACTGATCGCGCAAGGGGATGACGTTATCATTGCCACCAGTAATGTGGATCACCTCACCCGGTTGGTGCCGGCCCAGCGCTGGCAAGACATTCACCACTAAACCAACAAGAATAACATATTTTACCCCAATGCCGCGGCCAATGCCTGCACCAAATGTACGGGATGACGTTCGGTGAAGTGCTCAATTTGGTGGCGGCAACTGGTGCCGCTGGCCACGACTACGGTCTCCGGGGCGGCGGCGCGCACGGCAGGCAAGAGGCGATCTTCGCCAATTGTGCGGCTGACTTCGTAGTGGCCGATCTCGTAGCCAAAATCGCCGGCCATGCCACAACAGCCGCTGGGGATCACCTCGACTTGATAACCGGCGGCTTTGAGCGCGGCGACGCTGGCTTCGTTACCTACCAGGGCTTTGTGATGACAATGGCCGTGCAGCAGCGCCTTGCCGGGCTGGGCGCGCCAAGTGGGCGTAAAGCGCTTTTCGTTCAGTTCGCGCACGACAAATTCCTCGAACGTCAGAGCGTTCTGGGCCAGCAAGTGCGCCCGTTTTTGGTCACTGGCGAGATTTAAATATTCATCGCGCAAGGTCAAAATGCAGCTGGGTTCCAGGCCAACGATTGGTATACCCTGGGTGGTATACGGCGCGAGCAAGGCAACATTGTGATCGACCCACGGCTTGGCTTTGTCGGCCTGGCCGCCGGTCATCAGCGGACGGCCACAACATTTGCGCCCGGTCGCCAGATGCACAGTGTAGCCGGCGGCTTCCAAAACAAGCACGGCGGCCCGACCAATTTCCGTCTCGTTAAAATTAGTCCAGGTGTCGTGGAAAAGCACAACAGATTTACGATTTACGATTTTTGATTTACGATTGGAATGCTCGTGAAACCAATGTTCAAAGGTTTGGGGGGCATATTCGGGTAGATCGCGCGCTGGGTGGACGCCCATGCGTGCCAGTGCGGCTTTGGCGACAGGAGTTTTCATGCTCCAGTTGACCACTGGCGCTAAGGCCGGCGTGACTTTATAGAGCAATGAATTCAGCGTTGGCAACAGGCCCATCATGCGATTGAAGAGCGGCAGACCGTTGTGCTGGTAATAATGGACCAGATATTCGGCCTTGATCTTCGCCATATCCACCGCCGATGGGCACTCGCTCTTACACGCTTTGCAACCCAAGCACAGATCCATCACATCATACATTTCGGCAGAAAAGAGCTCTTCGGGCGGAATGCGGCCAGCGAGCGCGTTGCGTAGACCATTGGCGCGGGCGCGTGTGGTGTCATGTTCGTCCTTCGTCGCCATAAAGCTTGGACACATCGTGCCCGCGCCCAACTTGCGACAGACCGCGGCGCCGTTACACATTTCAATTGCCGAAGCGTAACCGCCGTCTGCGCCCCAATCGAACACGGTCTGCAACTGGATCGTTTGATAGGTTGGCCCCATGCGCAAGTTTTCGGTCAGCGGCGGCGCGTTGACAATTTTGCCTGGGTTCATCAAGTTTTCGGGGTCGAAGAGTTGTTTCACGTCTTGCAAAGCCTTGTAAAGGGTCGGCCCAAAGACCTTCGGGTTGAGCGCGCTGCGCGCAAGGCCATCACCATGTTCGCCGCTCATTGCGCCGCCGTATTGCACACAGAGATCGGCGGCAAACTCGCCCAACGTTTGCAGCAAGTTGATGTCTTTGGCACTCTTCATGTTCAACAAGGGGCGCACATGCAAACAACCAGCTGAGGCATGGGCATAGACCGCCACTTCGGGGATGTGATGTTTGTCTTGACAGAAATCGAGCATTTTGCCCAGATAATCAGCCAGTTGTTCGGGCGGCACCGTCACGTCTTCGATGCCAGGTACGGGTTTGAAATCGCCACGCCGACTCATGAGCAGATTCAGACCCGCCTTGCGTACCGTCCACACGTCGTTGACACGCGCTGTCTCCATCACGCGCACAATCGCACCTTTATAGCCGCGGCGGCGCAGATGATTTTCCAATCCTTCAATCTTGCTGAGCAGTTCCTTTTCATTTTCGCCATAAAACTCGGTCAATAAGATCGCCGCGGGATCGCCTTCGACAAAATGGATCTTCTTGGCCCATTCCGGTTGGGCGCGCGCCAAGGATAACATTTGGCGGTCCATCAATTCCGAGGCGCTGGGCGACGTTTCTAAAATATCGGGGATCGCGGCGCAGGCCGCGATCACATCGTCGAAATGCACCACGGCCAGCGCGGTGCGCGTCGGTTTTGCCACCAGTTTGAGCGTCATTTCGGTCATGACGCCGAGCGTGCCTTCGCTACCCGTAAGCAACTGCGCAAGGTTAAAATGGTCGATCAGCGCCGGATCGCAAATGGCAGGTCGGAAGCGACTGGCAAAACTCAACTGCGCGCGTTGGTCGGCCGGTAACAGGGCGGCGGCCAATCGATCCAGGTTATAACCAGAGGCACGCCGCCAGTGTTTGGGCCAACGCGCGATGATGTCACCCATGACGCCGTGCAAAAGTGGTGGCAATTCACGATAGATACGCCCTTCGAGCGTGTCGGCGCGGCCTTTGGCGGCTAAAGCCGTTGGATCCACCGGGCCAAAGTAGGCGCGGCTAGCATCCGCCAGGAAGGCCGACGCACTGACGACATGATCGGCCATCATGCCGTACAAGATGCTGTGGCTGCCCGTCGCATTGTTGCCGACCGTACCGCCCACACTGGCGCGATCAGCGCTGGCCGGATCGGGGCCGAGCATCAGTTTGTGTTGCGCCAGAGTACGATTCAACACAGCCACGCTCAGTCCTGGCTGCGCCGTAATCATCTGGCCTTCCACATCGACATTCACCAGATGATTCATATACTTGCTAAAGTCGATGATAATCGCCGCGCCGACGGCCTGTCCCGCCAACGAGCTACCGCTGCCGCGCGGCAAAACCGGCACACGATGCCGCGCCGCAATTTCAATTGTAGCCTGGACATCGTCATCATTTTTGGGGATCACGACCCCCACCGGCATAATTTGGTAGAGACTGGCATCTGTGCTGTAGAGCATGCGGGTGGACTTATCAAAACGCACTTCGCCTTGTACACGCTTGCCTAATTCGGCCACCAGATCTTGGCCGTTTTGATAACTGGTCGTTGTGATAGCCGGGGTAAGTTGGGTGGGTGCGGCAGGGAAAGCTGTAGCCATTGTCATCACTTTCTATAAAAAGAAGGCAGAAGCCAAATTGAGAAACGGGTTGATTGCATGAATAGACATCATCGGGGCTGGTCAGCCACGAAACGCATCGTGCATCTATCAACTTTACCCGATCAAGGTTGGTTGTCAAATCGGTGGGAGGCAAAGCGAATCAATTGCGCGCGATCCGATATGGCATTTTCCATTTTGTGGACATTCCGACGGCAGGCCAACGGGTAGGGTCACCAGTATGTAAATACCCCCCCTCGATCTGGCAGGCATGTCTCGCCCCTACAATCATTCCTTTATCCTCAAAGTGATTGATGCTAAAAAACGCTAGAAGTTGTACAATAGTTTGAAAATAATGAGCAATGATCATATGATAATCTAGGTGCTTATGACCCAAGCCGAACTGCTCGAAATCCTCGCCATGGGCGAAGATAGCTATGTAGAGTTCAAACGTGATATCAGCCAACGAAGCGACTTTGCCGGTGAGTTGGTTGCCTTTGCCAATACAGATGGCGGGCAAGTCTTTGTCGGTGTTGCCGACGATGGCTCGATTCTTGGCATCACCAATCCACAGCAGATCGAAGAGGCAATTATTAACATTGCCCGAAACAATTGTGTGCCACCCATCACACCGCTGATCAACCGGATGGATTTGGATGGTCGTATCGTGTTAATTGTAGACATACCGAGACGCCTTGGCGCGCCGCACGAGAACAATAGCGGCCAGTGTTATATTCGTGTTGGATCGAGTAAGCGGCTTTGCACACCACATGAGCGAGCACGGATGCTTCAGGAAGCGAGCTTGGTTCACTACGAAGAATCACCGGTGGCCCGTACAACTTTAGCCGATTGGGATCTAGATGCATTTGCCAAGTATTATCAAAAAATCTTCGAACAGCCTTTGACCGAAGCAGAGGTTCCACTGACGTCCATGTTGGAAAACATGCGTTTTCTGGTCAAAACCTTGGCCGGCACGGCTCATTTATCACTCGCGGGGTTATTACTTTTTGGTAAACAGCCTCAGGATTTTCTCTACTATGCCCGTATTTCTGCTGTACGCTGGGCCGGGTTAGAGGCAGGTGAAATTATTATTGACCGCCAAGAGATCATGGGGCGGCTTGCCGACCAGATTGACCAAGCGGAAGCCTTCATCTTGCGCAATACACGGCTTTCCACCAAAATCGACAGCGTGCGCCAGACTGATCAGTTAGAATATCCACGCCCTGCCTTACGTGAAGCAATTGTCAATGCAGTGGCGCACCGCGACTATAGTTTGGCTGGTGCGCAAATTCTGCTCTATATCTTTGATGATCGAATTGAGCTTCGTAGTCCAGGAACACTGCCCAATAGCGTTACTTTGGACAATATTCGTACACACTATAGCAGACCCCGGAATGAGACCGTTGCCCGCGTCCTCTTCAACCTCGGCTATGTCAATACGTTGGGTTCAGGCATACCGCGCATGATTCGCTTAATGCAAGAACAGACTGGACGTGCTCCCGATTTCGAAGTAAGCAGTGCGCAATTTCTTGTCCGTTTATGGTCAAGATATTGGCAGATATTCCAGCCTAATAACCGAGAGGAACCAACACAATGACAGAAGTCTATCAACAACTCTCCCCCGACCGTTTTTTTGATCCCGATCCAACCATCCGTGTGCTGGCCCGCGAACTATACGAAACCGTTGCCACCCTACCGCTCGTTTGCCCACATGGTCATGTGGACCCGCGCCTGTTGGCCGACGAAAATGCCACGTTAGGCACGCCAGCCGACTTGTTGATTATCCCTGATCATTACGTTTTCCGCATGCTCTATTCGCAAGGCATTCCCCTGGAAGCAGTCGGCATTCCTCCGTTGGATGGCGGCGCCTACGAAACGGATCACCGCAAAATCTGGCAAACGTTTGCGGATCACTTCTATCTATTTCGTGGCACGCCCACCGGCCTCTGGATCAACGAGGAATTACAAACGATCTTCGGGGTGACGCAGCCACTCAATGGTAAAACGGCGCAGCCAATTTACGACCAGATCGCCGAAAAATTAGCTGCGCCGGAATTTCGCCCACGCCGTCTGTTTGAGCAATTTAATGTGGAGGTGCTCTGTACAACCGACGCCGCCGCCGATCCGCTTGATCAGCACCAGGCACTGCGCGCTTCAGGTTGGCGTGGCAACGTCTTGCCTACCTTTCGCCCCGACAATGTGATCAATCTGGCGACGGTAGGTTGGCGCAAGCAGATTGAAGCTTTAAGCCAGGTTAGCGGCATTACGATCCACAATTACGCCACGTTTATTCAGGCGCTGGAGAACCGGCGCGCCTTTTTCAAAAGTATGGGCGCGGTGGCGACAGATCATGGCGCGCCGACACCGTACACGGTCGAGCTTTCGGAGCAAGCGGCGAATACGATCTTTCAACGCGCCTTGCAGGGTGAGGTCACTTCAGGCGATGCGGTAGAG
>JBBQBY010000407.1:0-6276 GCA_038318235.1 Caldilineales bacterium | reverse complement strand
CTCGCTGTTTTGCTGCCCCAAACCACCTCTGTCCACGCCGAGGCTTTACCGGTCGCTTTGGCCGACACGCCTGACGTTGCCATTACCAAGACGATAGGCGTGGACCCCATAGGTTGCGCCACTGAGTCATCGCTTGTGGTGGCAGTGAACACCCCGGTTTATTTCTGCTTGACGGTGATGAACACAGGCAATCTCACTATCACATCTCAAACATTAGATGACCCATTGATTGGCAAAGTGGTGATCACGCAGTCGTTGGCGCCCAGTCAAACGTTGGTGCTGACTAATCAGAGCCATCCCTCTGCAGATCCAGCTTTGGTCTTTACAAAGACGATCACCACCGATCTCACGTCACCAATCACACTCACCGCTACGTTTACCAACAGTGCCACCGTAACGAAAGTCGCCACCGCTACGGTGGCACTGGCTCGGCCGTCTGCTACGCTCAAGAAAACAGTAGGTCAAATTGCTGGCGTCTGTGCGTCTACCACCACCCAGGTTGTGTTAGCGGCTAGCAAGGTTTATTACTGCCTCACGATTCAGAACACCGGTAATATTACGCTGCTCCAGCATCTCATTAATGATCCAGCAATTGGCATCATCAATCGTCCGTTGGATAATTACCCGCTGAAACCTTCTGCTGTGCTTACGCTAACAAATGCTCAGATTGGCGAATTGGCGAGTGATTTCAACGGTACAGCGAATATCACGAATACCGCTGCTTATACTGGCACCGACCAATTTGGTCTGGTTGCACCGTCTGTACAGGCCCAAGCAAAGGTAGAAATTGCCAAAGCAACCATCGCCATTACCGCAACGGTGGGTGTGAATCCGCAGACGTGCGGCCTGTATAACACGATTGGCGTATCCCCCGGTACGACGATCTATTACTGTATCACGGTCAAAAATACAGGCAATCTTGTATTGACCAATTTTACAGTCAATGATTCGCTGTTAGGTTTCAACCAAACCTTTGCGCATCCCTTACAACCAGGCGAACAGATCCTGATTAGTTCGAGTAACCCGAACGCGCTGCCCCTTGATGCGTCGAAGCTCACCGTGACAAGCGTCCAGACGGCAATGGCCGATACGTTTACGGTCGTGGCTACCGCAGCCGAGGGGCTGAATAATACGCAATCGGCTAACACCCAGGTGAGTGTTGGCGTCCCTGTGATTGGTTTATTCAAATATCTAGAGAAAGATCCCACCTCTTGTGCGCCCACGGCTTCGCTAACCGTTGCGGTTGGGGAACAGATCTATTACTGTCTGCGCGTCGAAAATCGCGGCCAGTTGGCCTTGACGAGCCATCAGATTAGCGAATCAGCAACCAACATCAACACCGTTGATTTTGCGTATTCGTTAGAGCCTGGCGCCGTTCTAACCCTGACCCAGACGCTTTTGGCTTCTTTATTAACAACGTCGCAAAACCAACGGCTCGGTCCGTTTACCTTTAGTACAAACGTCGTCAATGCGTTGACTTTTACCTCAAAGACCACGGAAAACGTGAGTACGTCGGCCAGTGCCAGCGCGGCGGTCATTATACCGCAGCTAACAGGTGTGCCCACCTTCACCCCCACGCCGAGTATCACCCCCACGCCTGGTCCAACCAATACATTTACACCCATCCCAACCTCAACCTGGACGCCCACACCCGTGCCTACCTTGTCCCCCACGGGAACGCCGGCGCCGGTTGTCGCTTCTTTATTGCCCACCCCCACCGCAACACCGAACTTTCTATTGACGGGGGTGACAACACCGGTTGGCAGCGCGCAGCAAGGGCAATCACCGTTGCCCTTGCCGAACAACCCGAACGGCCAGCCGCCCAATTCGCCCTTGCCGCCACCAACGGTTGATAACAACGCGGTGGCCGCCGCCCAGACTGCCGCCGCGGCCACGGCCACCGGTCTGGCCCTACTCGCGCAGCCAACACCTTTCCCACCAGAGACGCCCACCTTGAGCCCTACCCTGACCGCGACGCTGACGGTCGCACCTGCGATCGTCGTGGCCACGGTGCGCCCGCTTGAATATCCATCGCCTACCCCTGTTCCTGAGTTTCTTGGCCTATTTGTCAAGGTGGTCGATGCCTCGATTGCGGCGGCTGGGTGGATTTGGTTTGTGTGTGGCTCGTTGATCTTTTTTGTCACCGCTGGCGTGATGGCCGGTTTGGGGTTTCGCCGTCAGCATCGCCCACGCTATGCCCTGGTGAACAATCAAAGTGACAGCGAGGATGATCTCTATCAGACCATAACTACCCCGCCACCTGGGCCCGCGCCTGCACCGCCCACCCGCCCCGTGTCTAATTCTGCCGACGATGATTACTGGCCTGCCTCTTTGCCATGAGTACAGATAAGCAACGCGCACGCGGCTATCTGCTGATCTTGCTATTGGCGAGTTTTGCCTGGCGTGTACAAGGGCTAGCGAACCAAAGCCTATGGCGCGATGAAGTCGATGCCATCTATTTTGCCTTGCGGAATCTGCGCGAAACGCTCGCCATGTTTGTGCGCGTGGCCGACAACGGCGCGCTCTATTTTTTGATGTTACGTCTCTGGTTCAACCTAGTCGGTGCCTCCGAATTTGCGCTGCGTTATCCTTCGGTCATCGCCAGCACCTTGAGTGTGGCCTTGCTCTGGCAGGTAGCGCGGCGACTAGTAACAGCGCGGAGTGCAGAGTACGAAACGCAGAATGGGGTTGGCGCGCCAGCGAGCGTTGATATAAATGCCGTGGAAATCATGGCCCCGGAGCTGCAAACAGATAACAGACCAAGCCTCCGCACTCCGCGCCCAGAGGGCACCCGCGCATTCCGCATTCTCTCCTCCGTTCCTTTTCTCGCTGCCACTTTCCTGGCCTTCAACCCCTACCAAATCTGGTATGCTCAAGAGGGCAAGATGTATGCTGTGATCACCTGTTTGGCCTTGCTAGCTAGTTGGTTTTGGCTGACGGGCATCGAATCGGGTGGCTGGCACCGGTGGCTGGGCTATCTGATCACGGTGAGCATTGCCATGTATACGCATTTGCTCATGGTGTTACTGATTCCGCTGCATCTGGTTTGGTTCTTGATCGCCTGGCCACAGAGTCGATGCCAGTGGCAGGGGTATGGGCTGGCGTTGGCCGGTTTGACCTTTCCCTAATTGCCGATGGTCTGGTGGCAATGGGCGATGTTAACCACCAGCGAGCACCGGACTGGCTTTACGTTTGTCCCGTTGCGCGAAACCGCGCGTAGTTTAATTCTAAGCCACAACCGCGGCTTTCTGCCTTCCGATAACCTATTGATGCTGATCCCGCTCTTTTTCCTCGCCTTGGCCGGATTGGTGTTGGGTATATATGAAATCGGCCAACCCGCCGCTAAACCTGAGGCGAGTCTGGCGGCGGTGCGCCGCTTCTTATTGGTGATCAGTGGGGTGATCGTGCCCGTGCTGTCGATCTATGGGCTGAGTTTGCGCCAGGCAATTTTTACCGAACGTTATGTGATCTGGATCGCCCCGGCGATTATGCTGCTGCTGGCGTTGGGCGTTCAGGTGGTTATTCACAACGCCGGTAAGTTTGGTCGCTGGCTGGCTGGTTTGCTTATTATTTACACGTTCGGTTTCTGGCTCTATGTCGGTTGGCAACAGAAAACTATGCCCATGAAGTACGATCTGCGCGACGCTGTGACCTACATCGCGCAGCGCCGCCAGCCAGCCACGCTGCTCATTTTACAGATTCCCCATATGCAGTACAGCTATCGCTACTATAGCGGTGATTTCAGCGCCGATTACTTAGACAGCAGTGATGCGCGCCTGGGTGACTGGGTGGGTGGCCTCTGGACCAACGATGGCAAATCGGCGGCGGATGTCGACCAGCAGATGCAAGCATTAACGGCTGGTGCGACGGAACTATGGGTCTTGCGCAGCGAGGTGGAGATGTGGGATTCACGCCATTTGATGGACGAATGGCTGGACCAGCATGGCACCGTGGTTGATCAGGCCGAATTTCTGGGCACGCAGGTCAAGCACTATCGATTGCGTTAGACGAGACGCTGGCAACGGATTTGGGGCGCGGATTAAGCGGATACTACATCCTGAATCCGTTCCCAACCCAGAGAAATAGAACCGATCTTGTCTAGACTAATCCGTTCAATCCGCGCCCCAAATCTGCTGCCAGTGCTCCCTACAGCGTGATCAGCTTCAAGCAAACTGGGGTCGGTACTGGCGCAATTTGTCCGGTCGGCGCCAACTGCCCCGTCTGTTGATCAATCTGGAATGTGACAATCGTATCCGTGTTCTGGTTGGCCGCTAGCAAGAAGTGGCCGGTTGGATCAATCGCAAAGTTGCGCGGCGTCTTGCCTTGGGTTGACTCATGGCCCGCCACCGTTAGCTGACCGGTATTTGCGTCAATTGTGAAGATCGCAATGCTGTCGTGCCCGCGGTTGGAGCCGTACAAAAACTTGCCCGACGGATGGACATGCAAGTCGGCTGTGCCATTGTTGCCCGTGAAATCGGCTGGCAAGGTAGGCAGGGTCTGGATCTCGGTCAAGGCCCCCTGGTCTTCATCATAGGCAAAAGCCGTCACCGTGGAGCCGATTTCGTTAAGCACATAGGCATATTTCCGTGATGGATGAAAGTCGAAATGGCGCGGCCCCGCGCCGGGTGCCACCTTGACAAACAGCGGGTCGTTGGGCAGCAATTTGCCATTGGACAGATCAAGCTGGTAGATCACCACCTTGTCCATCCCCAAGTCCGGCGCAAAAGCATAACGGTTCGCCGGATCGATGACGATTGAATGGGCGTGCGGTCCCAGTTGCCGTTGGGGATTGACGCTAGATCCCTCGTGCTGGACAAAATCACTCATCGCGCCCAACTGGCCGTCTTCCAGGATCGGATAGATGCCGACGCTGCCGCTTGTGTAGTTGGCGACCAGCAGATATTGCCCCGTTTTATCCACGCTTACGTAACAGGGATCCGTGCCGCGGGTCGATTGCGCATTCAAAAAGGTTAATGCGCCGGTCTGGCCATCAATCGCATAGGCGCTCACGCCGCCGCCGGGCTGACCATTGGCTTCCATCACTTCGCTTACGGCGTAGAGATAGCGTTGTTGGGGGTCAATTGTCAAAAAGGAAGGATTGACGATGCCGGTCGCCTTACTGACCGGCGTCAGGCTGCCGTTGGTGGCGTCGAATTGGTAGACGTAGATGCCTTCGGCCTTGCCCGCCACATGCGCACGCGTGCCAGTGTAGGTGCCAATATAGACCAGGGTTTTGGTTGAATTCTCTTGGGTCATGGTTCGTTTCCTTTGGGTTTGGTTTCTTGCGTTATTTAAGTTGCGGGAGATGTTCGGGTAACAGCAGTACTTTGATTGAACGTGTCTGCCTAGGGATACGGGAAATGAAACCGCGTTGCTCCAAAGTCAGGATCATCTGGTGAACGCGCGGTGGTGTCGTTTGAAAATAACGTTGCATATCAGTTTCAGCAGGTGATTGCCTATTCACTTTTGTGTAGTAATAGATAAAGGCAAGGTATTGTCCTTGCTTTTCTGTATATTCAACCATAGGTCGTCTACTGATCCATCACCGACCCATCCGAATGTAATCGTGTCTTCACCGTTCGTGGCTTGTACGGCCACTTCTCCTGCGCGTCTTCAGCCAGTTCCACGCCAATCCCTGGTGCGTCGGGAATAATGATAAAGCCGTTTTCACACTTGAGCGCACTTTTGACAATCTCGCTCTTCGGTGGCTCATTTTCACCCAGCGGATATTCTTGGAGCGCGAAATTCGGAATACACGCGGCCAGTTGAATACAGGCCGCCGTACTCACTGGGCTGAGCGGATTGTGCGGCACTACACCCACGTTATGCGCCTCGGCCAAGGCGGCAATCTTTTTGCAATGGCTCAAGCCGCCGGCCAGACAGACATCGGGGCGGATATATTGCACGGCACCACGCTTGAGCAGCATTTCAAATTCATAAATGGTGTGCAGACGTTCGCCAGTGGCAATCGGAATGTTGATATGTTGCGCCACCAGCGCCATCGAATCAAAGTGATCGGGCAGAATCGGGTCTTCGTAGAAGAAAGGATGATACTGTTCAATGCCGCGCCCGAGTACAATCGCTTCGGCGGGGGTCAGGCGGCGATGAATTTCCACGCACAAATCCACCTCCTTGCCCACGGCTTCGCGATAACGGCGCACGGTGTCGATCGCATCTTCAATCTTGTCCACGTGTGTTTTGAAAAACGGCTGACTGGGATCTTCGTCCAGAAAAGGCGTCAGATGACCAACCGCAGTAAAACCTTTGGCCTTGGCA
>JBBQBY010000406.1:0-6295 GCA_038318235.1 Caldilineales bacterium | reverse complement strand
CTTCTTGCTCTACCAGTGTAGCGTTGGGTTGGGTGACAGTGTGTTGCGGATTATTGCCAACACGATCGTGGGCGGTGCGGTGGTCTGGTTGATGATCGGGCCGCCGCCAAGTCCGCAAGGCTGGCCATTGGTTTTTGTCACGGTCGTACTGGCCTGGCTGCTTGACTTTTGCATCACCGCCATGATTGGCCTGGCGGCCTTTGTCACGGAAGAAGTGCGCGCTTTTGAATGGATTTATCAGAAAATTCTCTTTATCTTGGGCGGTTTGTTGATCCCGTTGGATTTCTATCCAGGCTGGCTGCAAACAATTGCCAAAGCGACACCGTTCGCGTACACACTTTATGGCCCGGCCCGCCTGTTTGTCGAACCGAGCTTGCTGCGTTTTAGTGAGGTGGTGCTGGGGCAACTCATATGGCTGGCCGTGCTGGCAGGGTTGTTGACACTCTTTTATCAACGCGGCGTCACCAAATTGGCGATCAACGGTGGTTAATTCGTAGGTCATCGCCTCCGGCGTGACAATGGTCGGTCTACCCTGATGACGGGATAAACCTGGCTCGTCACGCTGCAAGCGATGACCTACAACAGCATGCTTGCAACGGAGGGAAACAATGTCTGTGTTTCAACGTGAATTCAAATTTTTGATGGCGCTCTGGAAGGCCAATCTATTGGCGGCGATGGAATATCGGGGCGCGTTTCTGTTACAGGTGATCGGGATGATCTTGAATAACGCGATCTATTTCGTCTTTTGGATCCTATTTTTTAATCGTTTTCAACAAGTGCGCGGCTGGAAATTGGACGATATGTTGCTCTTGTTCAGTGTCGTCGCCGTCGGTTTCGGATTGGCAACCTTTTTCTTTGGCAATGTTGTCTCGCTCTGCGAAATTATTACCGAAGGTCGCCTGGACTATTATCTTTCGTTGCCACGTCCGGTGCTGCTGCATGTGCTCGCCAGTGGCAGCGTCGCCAGCGGGATGGGCGATTTTACCTATGGGCTGCTCAGCTTTGTCGTGGCCGGCCACTTTGGGGTTGATGCGATTGGCCGCTTCGTCTTAGGCTCGTTTTTAGCGATTATCGTTTTTCTATCCGTGCTCGTGATCGCCCACAGTACGGCGTTCTGGCTGGGCAATGCCAACGTGCTGGCCGCACAGGTGACCAACGCCATGATCACGTTTGCACTCTATCCGATTACACTGTTTGACGGCACGGCAAAATTTTTACTCTTTACCCTGCTGCCAGCCGCCTTTGTCGGCGCAGTGCCAGCCGAGTTTGTGCGGGCTTTTTCGTGGGGCGTGTTAGCGCAAATGGTGGGGGCAACGTTGATCTTCTTGGTGCTGGCGATTGCAATCTTTCACCGCGGGTTGCGCCACTACGAGAGCGGCAGCGCGATTCAGACGCAAGTGTAAGGCCTGAGCAGCGGATTTGGGGAACGGATTGAACGGATAGGAATTTTCTCAATCCGTTCCCCAAATCCCAGCAATTCTCAATTCAAAAAAATCGGACGCAGATAAACGCAGATAGACGCGGATTTTTTTCTAAAAAATAGGTTTTTCGACCTTTCAAATATCGTATGCCATCGGCAAACTGTTTGATCTGCGCAAATCCGCGTTTATCCGCGTCCGAATTGAGAATTCCTGCCCAAATCCGCCGTCATTTGACGTTGCTTATGTCTTATGTTAGACTGCTTCCAATTCAAAGCTAGGGAGGGGCACACTTATATGTTGTTACGAGCTTTCATTTTTCATCCAAATGATCACGTCCTACTGGAAGTGCGCCTACCGCCAAGTTAACATCAGGTTTTAACTGACTATGTTGCTTACGGCTACGGGTGTATTTTTCCCCCGTGGCCGTTTTGTTTGTCAGTGAAAGTTGCTGCCCACCGCGCCTGCTTGATTGGCGGTGAAGAACAAAACGTTGCTTGACCATCAGACTGGTCACGGGGATATCATTGCCCTGTGACCAGTTTTTTTTGTGCGCCTCACCCCCGGCCCTCACCTGAGCAAACATCGACTCAGAAGAGGGGAAAAACAGTACAGAGGAGGAACTGATGAAAAACGATATGTTGCAACGTTACGCAAAATTTCTGGTGCAATATTTGCGCCCGTTGAAGCGCCAAGTGGCACTGCTCGCGCTGTTGATCTTTGCCACGATTGGTCTGCAACTGATCAACCCGCAGATCATCCGCTATTTTATCGACACCGCGCTGGCCGCCGGCACCACGGGTAACCAGACCACGCATCTGATCTGGGCCGCCATAACTTTTATTGCGGCAGCGCTAGTGTTGCAAGGCATCAGCGTGGTCGCCACCTATGTCGGCGAGGATATTGGCTGGCGTGCCACCAACCATTTGCGCAATGATCTGGCCCTGCACTGCCTGAGCCTAGACATGACATTCCACAACAATCACACGCCGGGCGAGATGATCGAACGCATCGATGGTGACATCATAGACATTGCCGTCTTCTTCGCCCAGTTCATCCTGCGCGTGCTAGGCAATGTGCTGCTACTCTTCGGGGTAATCCTGGTCTTGCTCCGGGAAGACTGGCGGATTAGCAGCGCGCTGGCAGTGTACACCGTTATTTCGTTGATCAGCTTCTATTACATGCGTAGAATTGCCATCCCATTTTGGGAAGCCAATCGCCAAGCCGCCGCCGATCTCTTTAGCTTTTTGGAAGAGCACCTGTCTGGCACAGAAGACATTCGCGCCAATGGTGCAGTGAATTATGTCATGCGCAACTTGTTCAAGTTTAGCCAAAACCGCCTAGATCGCGAGGTACAGGGCGGCGATAAGGAGATCTGGTTCGTCGGCATGTGGTTTGTGCTCTATACACTAGGCCAGCTTGTGGCTTTCAGTGCCGGCTACTGGCAGTTCAGTCAAGGTTTGATCACCGTGGGGACGGTCTATCTGATCGTCTATTACACCGATCGCATTTTGCAACCACTCAACGAGATCACGAATCAATTTCAGAATGTGCAAAAAGCCGCCGCCGGCATCAACCGCGTGGAGGCGCTCTATGCATTGCAAAGCAAGATTCAAGAGGAGGGTGACGCCACCTTGCCCAATGGCTCACTCACAGTGGGATTTGCCGACGTGACTTTTGGCTATGTAGCTGAAGAGCCGGTCTTGCGCCATGTTTCATTTGAACTGCCGCGCACGCAGATTCTGGGCGTACTGGGGCGCACCGGCAGCGGAAAAACCACCCTAACGCGCCTGCTCTATCGCCTCTATGATCCCACAAACGGCAGCATTTGTCTGGGCGCTGGTGAACACGTTGATATTCGTCAGGTTAAGGTAGACGAGTTGCGCGGTCGCATTGGCATGGTGACACAGGATGTGCAGCTATTCCGTGCCTCGGTGCGCGACAATCTGACCTTTTTTAATGCCGAAATTAGCGACGAGCGCATCCACCCCGTGATTGACGAGCTTGAGCTGCGTGAATGGATTGATCGGCTGCCCAATGGCCTGGACACCGAGTTGCAAGCCGAAGGCAGCAGTCTATCGGCCGGTGAGGCGCAGTTATTGGCCTTTACACGGGTCTTCTTGCAAGACCCCGGCCTGATTATCCTGGATGAAGCGTCATCGCGCCTAGACCCAGCGACCGAACGGCTGATCGAACGTGCGGTGGGCAAACTATTGCAAAATCGCACGGGCATCATCGTCGCCCATCGCTTGAGCACCGTGCAACGTGCCGACAACATTCTGATTCTGCAAGATGGCTGTATTCAGGAATATGGGGAACGCGAGCAACTAGCGAATGATGTCAATTCACGATTTTATGCACTGTTGCAGACAGGGTTGGAAGAAGTATTGGTGTAGCGAGTAAGGAGTAGGGAGTAGGGAATAACGAGTATTTCCTACTCCCTACTCCTCATTAAACAAGGAGAACAAAATATGACCATCCAACAAGGCGCGCCAACGCCTAGCATGCCCACCTGGCAGCTCATTCTGCGCCTGATCCGCTTCCAGCCGTGGCGCTTTCTCTACAACACCGTCGGTTATAGCACGATGACGGTTAGCTGGTTGATTCCAGGCTGGGTGTCACGTGAGTTTTTCAATTCGGTCTCTGGGCAAGCCCCCGCCGCGTATAGTTTCTGGTCGCTGATTATCCTGCTGCTGGCCGGTCTGCTGATCCGGCTGGGCGGCATGTTTGGCATGATCAAAGCCAACATCCCCTTCAGCTATCGTAGCCAAACCCTGTTGCAAAAAAATATGCTCGGGCGCATTCTCGAATTGCCCGGCGCGGCCGCGTTGCCCGAATCACCAGGCGCAACGATCAGCCGCTTTCGCGAGGATGTCAACGAGTTACCCTGGTTTGCGCTCTGGCTGAATAATCTGATTGGCAATGGCCTTTTCTCGACCGTCGCCCTCATCATCATGTGGCGCATCAATCCAACCATGACCTTGGTAGCGTTCGCCCCACTGGCGTTGATTGTGTTGGCGGCCAATGCTGGCACCAGTCGCATTGAAAAATATCGCACCGCCACCCGCGTGGCGGGCGGCCAGGTGACCAGTTTTATCGCCGAAATTTTTGGCGCAGCCCAGGCCGTCCAAGTGGCTCGCGCCGAAAAGCAGGTGATTGGTCATTTTGCGACACTAAACGAACAACGGCGCAAATCGGCGCTACTGGATCCGCCTCTTCAACGAGCTATTGGAGTCGATCTTTATCCATGCGGGCAATTTGGGCACCGGTATCATTCTGCTGCTGTCGGCGCGCGCGCTCCAGACCAAAAATTTTACGGTGGGCGATTTTGCGCTCTTTGTCTTCTATCTGAGCTTCTTCACTGATTTTGTCAGCTTTGTCGGTTTCTTCTGGGCCCGCTACAAACAAGCTGGCGTTTCGATCAAGCGCCTGACCGATCTGCTGCGCGGTGCAGCGGCGGCGCTGCTGGTCAAGTATGGACCGATCTATCAGGATGGCGCTTTGCCCATCGTGCCTGTCCCGGCGCGCACCACCAGCGATCACCTGGAAGAACTGCTGGTCACGAACTTGAATTATATTCACCCAGGTTCCGACCGCGGCATTTTTGAGATTGACTTAAAAATCAGACGCGGCTCGTTTACAGTAATCACTGGGCGTATTGGTTGCGGCAAAACGACCTTATTGCGCACGTTGCTGGGATTATTGCCCAAAGATGGCGGGGAACTGTGCTGGAATGGGGCGTTGATCGAAAATTCGGGCGACTTCTTTACGCCGCCACGCTGCGCCTACACGGCCCAGGTGCCGCGCCTCTTCAGCACAACCTTGCGCGACAATTTGCTCATGGGCTTGCCCGAAGAACAGAGCGAGCTAGCAGGCGCCTTGCATGATGCGGTGATGGAACAGGATGTGCAAGCGCTGGAAAAAGGGCTAGATACCCTGGTTGGCCCGAAAGGTGTGAAACTTTCCGGCGGCCAGATTCAACGGTCCGCCGCGGCGCGCATGTTCGTGCGCCAGCCAGAATTGCTGGTCTTTGATGATATTTCCAGTGCATTAGACGTAGAGACCGAACGCCAACTCTGGGAACGCCTCTTTGCGCGCAGCGATACGCCCACTTGCCTTGTGGTCTCGCATCGACGCCCAGCGTTGCGCCGGGCAGACCATATCATCGTGCTCAAGGATGGCCGGATCGAGGATGAGGGGAAGCTGGATGAATTATTGGTGCGGTGTGCAGAGATGCAGCACCTTTGGCAAAAGGAATGATCATTGGACAGCATGTGACCGGCACTTTCGCGCAGCGCGAGCCTCTAGTTCGATCATGCTCGCACGGTGCAACGGGAAGTGCCGGTCACATTGGCGGCACAGAAGCGAACGTTTGCTAAAACTTACAGGGGGAGCTTCACAGTTGTATGAAAATTTCAATCAATCAATACAGAACGATTTTAATCACCTATCTCAAATCGCAATGGCGACAATCCAGCTTGTTGTTGTTACTCTTGTTGGGCGGCACTGGCTTGAAGCTGCTCAACCCAATCATTCTGGCGTCGTTTATAGACACCGCGATGGCGGGCGGCGCGATCCAATCTTTGATTCAATTGGCACTGCTCTTTCTGGGCATTGCCCTGGCGACGCAGTTGATCGTCGTTGGCGAGAATTACCTGGCGACGAACATTGGTCTGGTCGCCACCAATCAGTTGCGGGCGGATTTGGCGCTGCATTGTTTACGGCTTGACATGGCCTTTCATAACAATCGCACACCTGGTGAATTGATCGAGCGGATCGATGGCGATGTCGGCCATCTGAGTAACTTTTTTGCCCGCTTCATTGTCGATTTGGTGGGCAATGGCATTTTATTAATCGGTGTGCTAATTGCGCTCGTG
>JBBQBY010000405.1:0-6338 GCA_038318235.1 Caldilineales bacterium | reverse complement strand
CGAAAAGCGCCTTGTGTATAGGCTAAAGCCGCGCCAACCAAGACCGGACCAATTGCAGCCGGTAAGGTCTTGGGGCGGGCGGCCATCAGCCAGGCTTGGCGGGATGAGATAGTTTGGGTGGTCATAAGCTCACTTTAGAATAACGCGCCAGTTGGTCATCAACTTCGTTGAGGGCTAATAAGGCAGCCGAACGCAAAGGCGCGCCTTCCTCTTTAAACGATGGCGGTGGGAAGACATACGTCTCAGTGGCCTGAATTAGCAAGGGCCGATCAACGGGCAGCACAATCTGGCGCAAGGCACGGATAATCGCCGCGCGTGTAAAGGCCGACGGGTCGCGGGCGTCACCTTGCTTGGTGTAATAGGTATACAAATCTACGAGCGCGGGCCGCGCTTGAGTAAACGGAATTTTCTGCAAAACTTGCAGCGCCGCCCCGATCACTTCCTGGCCCAATTTAGCGTGGAGCAAGGTTGCCGCATACGCCGCTTGCGCCGCTGGGGTAGCGGCCAGGCTACGCAATTGTTGAATTTTTGTCGGTGGTTCGGTGGACATAAGCGTGCTTTGTTTACCCATAGCCCAGTTTCGATTAACTACGCTCATTATCCCAAAGCTAGCGTTAAACGCCAAGTACCACACAAACATTTTCTCGATTGACCAATCGCCCATAGTCAGTTACAATTGACTCACAGTCAGTTAGGAGCGAGAAAATGTCGATCAAACAACGTGCGATCAATCCAGATCAAAAAAATGAGCGCCGCCAGATTATTCTAGAAGCGGCTTTGCAGCTTTTCCAGGCCTCTAGCTATGAAGCCGTGAATATGGCGGCCGTGGCCGAACAGGCCAAGATCGCCAAGGGCACAGTCTATCTCTATTTTGCCACCAAAGAAGCCCTCTTCTTGGCCTTAGAGGCCCAGGAATTTGAGCGCTGGTTTGATCAAGTCGATGCCCGATTACAGGCAACCACGGAAGCGCTTTCGATTGAAATGTTTGTCTCACATGTGGCCGAGACGTTAATGGCCCAACCGGCGCTGGTGCGCTTGATTGCGATTCTCCACAGCACCCTTGAGCAAAATATCGACTTTGCTACAGCTTTACAGTTTAAAGAGTTGCTATTGAGACGCGTCTCACAAACCGGACCTTTGCTGGAAACACGTTTGCCGTTTTTACGGCCAGGTGAGGGCGCGCAGTTGCTTTTGCGCATCCAGGCGCTAACGATTGGGTTACAACATATGGCTGAACCGGCGCCCTTGGTGCGCCAAGTTTTAGAGCAACCACATCTGCTCATCTTTAAAATTGATTTCAAACATGAATTTTTAAGCACATTACAAACGCTGCTGCAAGGGCTTGCAGCGCGCGCGACAGGAGGATAGACCATGCCAAACAATATTTTACGTGGGAAAACGGCGTTGGTAACAGGCGCATCGAGCGGCCTGGGGGTAGATTTTGCCCGCCAATTGGCCGAACTAGGTTGCCATTTAATCTTGGTGGCGCGCCGCGAAGAAAAGCTACACGAAGTGGCGCAAGCAGTGACCCAACAGTACGGCGTGGAGGTCACCGTGCTGGCGCTCGATCTGGGAATCGATGATGCCGCCCAACACCTTTATGATCAGATCAAAGCGCAGGGGAAAGTCGTCGATGTCCTGATCAATAACGCCGGTTTTGGCCTGTCTGGTGAATTCATCAGCCTGCCTTGGGCGCGGGAAAAAGCCATGCTTGAATTAGACATGATCACGGTGGTCCATTTGACCAAGCTGTTTGTCCAGGACATGTTAGCGCGTAACTTTGGTTATATTTTACAAATCGCCTCGAACGCAGGCTATCAACCTGTGCCCAGTTTCGCCACCTATAGTGCGGCCAAGAGTTTTGTGCTGAATTTTGGCGAGGCGCTCAGTTATGAATTGCGTAAGACCAACGTGCATTGCACCGTGCTTTCACCGGGCGTGACGGCCACAGAATTCTTCCAAGTGGCGGGGCAACGTCTAACCTTGTACCATCGGTTAACGATGTTGGATAGCCCAACCGTGGTCAAGATTGGCCTGAAAGCGCTACTGGCTGGGAGGCCAAGCGTCGTCGCTGGCTATGTCAATGCTACACTGGCTTGGGCCAACCGTTTTGTCCCGCGCCGTCTGGCGGCTATCATCGCGCACCAGATGATGAACATGCCGTGAAGCACTAAACACGATAATCTGTATGGCGGGATAGGGCCAAGCTAAGCCAGCGCCTGATTAAAAACCCGTCATCGATTATGGTATACTAAATGTAGGCTTGAGCACACATTGGACAAGGAGGTAAGCGCATGAGTGGTTACGAAAAAGATTTCTATGCCTGGACAAAAGAACAAGCAACGCTATTGCGCGAACAAAATTTCACCCGACTCGACGTGGACCATTTAATTGAGGAGATCGAAAGTATGGGCCGGTCGGAACGTCGTCAATTAGTTAACCGTCTAGAAGTACTCTTGCTGCATCTGCTTAAATGGCAATATCAACCTGAATTGCAGGGTCGCAGTTGGGCATTAACCATCTTAGAACAGCGGCGGCGCATCGCAAAACTGCTGCGTAACAACCCTAGTTTACAACCAGAGTTGGCAGAAGCGCTCCTAGAAGCCTATGAAGACGCGGCCTTTAGCGCCATGCGTGAAACGGGCTTGCTACAGACAACGTTTCCACAGACTTGTCCCTATACATTGGCGCAGGTGCTAGAGCAAGATTGGTTGCCAAGTTAATTATTGATGTTAGCATTCATACTGGCGATCATACTTTTTTCGCCAAAATCAAACTCGCCTGACTGTCTGCCGTGTGCATCGGATCGCCGTCGTATTTAACAATCGAGGTAAAACCCTGGCCGATCCAAAAGCGCAAAGCCGGCCAGTTTTTCAGATAAACCCGCAACCAGAGCCCAGTGTAACCACGCGGTTGCAACTGATTGGCCAACCCTTCGATCACTTCACGGCCGTAGCCAAAACGTTGATGATCGGGGTGCAGGACAAACATGGAGACAAAGAAAATCGCGGGCTCGGGCATATGGTGCGACCCGTGAAAATAGCCAATTGGTTCAGCCGCCAAGGTGGGCCGGATCGCTTGCAGCCGAAAATTGGTTCGGACAGGCTCATGGCTGAGACTATCGGTGATCAGCTGCGCTAGTTCCGCTTCAGGAATCGGATGGAAGGTTGGATCCCACGGTTCTATATAGGCGCAGGCGTTGAAAATTTGGGTCAAACGCGCCGTGTCAGTCGCCTGGCTATCACTGATCGTCAAGCGGGCGGTTGCCCAGTGGGCGGGTATAAATTGCGCACTCATCTTTGCTCCTTGCGCAAGGCGGCCAGAAAATTATCCGCCGTGTAGACCACAGGGTCCATTTCCAAGCGTTTGCCCAGGCGCGTCAATTGGGGCGGCTCAACATCGGTGCTGTACAGCAGTTCAGCCTGCGCAAAGACAGCTTCCGCCGTGCCATCCAGCAACACATGGCCTTGGCCCATGACCACGATCCGCGCAAAATTTTCGGCCACAAAATCAATATCGTGGCTGATGGCGACCACCGTCTTGCCTTGTTCATGCAAGGTGTGAAAAATTTGCGCCAGCCGTTGGACGCTTTGATAATCCTGCCCGGTGGTCGGCTCATCAAAGATCACGATCGGCGTATCCATGGCGAGCACGGCCGCCATCGCCACGCGTTTGCGCCAGGTGGCGGTGAGATCGTACGGGTTGACAGCGGCCTTATCGGTCAATTCTAAGAGGGTCAACGCCTGCTGCACCAACTGCTCAGTCTTCTCGGCGCTAAAGCCGAGATTGCCTGGCCCAAATTTCACTTCATCATGCACGCTGCCTTTGAACAATTGGTCATCCGGGTTCTGAAAGACATAACCAACGCGCGCAGCCATTTTCGCCACGGAATGTTCGGTGGTTAACCAATCACCAATGCGTACCGTTCCTTGCGTCGGTCGCAGCAAGCCATTGAGTTGTTTGATCAGCGTTGTCTTGCCCGAACCATTCTGGCCGATAATTGCGACCTGTTCACCCGCTTCAACGGCTAAGCTTACATTTTGCAGTGCGACGACGCCGGACGGATAGGTAAAGTGGAGGTTTTCAATCGCAATGTGCATACTCATTCCGCCATTTTTGGTTGGTAGGTGCGAAAACCCGCCTCAGCTTCATCAATAACCACGGGCAATGCACGGTCGAGCGGCCAACGTTGTTCGGCTTGGGCGCGGCTAGCCACCGTGGTATAACGAGTCTGGCCAATATGATGCTCAATTAGGAAGGGTGAAGTGAGCACTTCTGCCGGTGGTCCATTGAGAATAATCTCGCCGCCAGCCAGGGCGATCACGCGGTCGGCAAAGGTGGCGACCCATTCGAGTTTGTGCTCGGCCATGATCACCGTCATTCCCTGTTTGCTCATCGCCCGGATCGTTTCAAATACTTCACGGCTGCCGATCGGGTCTAATTGCGACGTTGGTTCGTCGAGCACCAATAGCTTCGGTTCCATGACGAGGATCGAGGCCAAAGCCACGCGTTGTTGTTGACCACCGGAAAGCGCATAGGGGGAACGCGTAGCAAAATCGCTGATGCCGGTTAACGCCATGATCCGGTCGATCCGGTCGCGCATCTCGCCGGGCGGCACGCCCAAGTTCTCCAAGCCAAAGGCAATTTCTTCGTAGACAGTGAATTTGGCGCCGGAAATCTGATTGCCGGGGTTTTGAAAGACTAGTCCGACCACGAGCATCAGCTCTTCTAGCGGTGTTTGGCGCGTATCTAGCCCAGCAATCATCGCTTGACCGGTCAGTTCACCGCGAAAAAAGTGCGGGGCAAAACCAGTGAGCGCATAACAAAGCGTGGACTTACCCGCGCCATTCGCGCCGATGATAGCGACAAATTCGCCTTCCTCTACCTGAAACGAAAGATCATGCAACGCCGGCTGCGTGGTTTGTGGATAACAATACGTGAGGTTTTCAACAGCAACTATCGCCATAAGCGGATTCCAATCATGACAAGGGTAAGCACGACCAGGCCAATCCGCACCTGACGCTGAAGCACGGAATCGGGCACTTCGATCAGGCTGGTCTTGAGCCGCTTGGCCTTAAATGCACGCGCTTCAAGCGCAATCGCCCGTTCCTCGACATCAACCAAAGAGCCAAAAACCAATGGGCCGACCAGGGGCAATAAGGCACCCACACGCGCGCGAATACCGCCTTGCGTTTCTAAGCCGCGTGACCGTTGGGCGTCAATGATCGTATTCGCCTTGTTACGCATCTGGGGGATGATCTGCAACGTGCTCACCAGAATATAGGTCAAGGACGGCGACACCCCACGCCGGGTTAGATCGGTCATCAACGTGCTTGGGTGTGTGCTCAGTAAAAGGATTAGGAATGCGCCGACCATGTTCATCAGGCGCGTGGCGGTGAGGTAGGCAAATTGCACGCCTTCCAGTTTGACCGAAAAGATCCAAAAACGCCATAAAACCGTCCTACCGCCTGGATAGAACAGACTCTGCATCACAAACAAAAAGAGCGCGAGGGGCAGAATCAGACGCACGGTCCGCTGCAAAAATTCTGGCCCAATTTTGCCCCAGATGCTCAGTGGCACAAGGACGCATACGAAGAGCCCAGTCGCCAACCAATAGCCAGGCCCCAGGAATCCAATCAGGATTAAACTGAAACTAAGCACCAGTTTGGTCAACGGATTCAGCCGTTGCAACGGGCTATCACGGTCAATGTAGAGACTAAGGTTATCTTGCATAGATAGGGAGTAGGAAGTAAGGAGTAGGAAGTATAAAAATACAGCGTAGTCTACTCCTTACTTCCTACTCCTTACTCCGTAATGATTACGCATTCTCAGCGCGAGGGAAGCGTGCCACATAGCGCTTGGACAAGCCTTTGATGATAAACCAGGCTAAGAGCGCCGTGGCCACTTTATCAATCGGCTCAAAAATGAAACTGGTCGCCAACACAGATTCAATCACCCCGCGACCTGACGCCATTAGGTAGGCCGTCAAAAAAGACGAACCACTCGCCGTGATCCCACCATACAGCGCCACATTGATGAAGGATGAGGCAATCGCGGCCACGATGGCGATCAGCAGACCACTGATCACGACTTTCCACCAGGTTTTAAAGAGCCCGGCATTCGCGCAAATGCCAGCGACCAACCCGATAAAGAGCGCCACGGGAAACCAGGGCAAGGCATTAGGATCAATCGTCAAGCCCCAAATCGTGTTGGACAAAACGCCGGTCAGCGCCCCTGCCCACGGTCCGGCTAAAACACCGACAAGCACCGTACCAATCGAATCTAAATAAACCGGCAACTTGAGCAGCGACACAATCTGGCCGATCACGATGTTGATG
>JBBQBY010000404.1:0-6343 GCA_038318235.1 Caldilineales bacterium | reverse complement strand
TGCGATTTCTGCATCTGCCTGCCGCAACCAACGGCTAACCGTCTCTGGCGCAACATCAAGTGTTGTCGCGATCTTTTTTCGTGACCAACCTTGTGATTTGAGTTCCCAGGCACGAAGACGGCGAGCTGCCCGCTCATTGTCGTGTTGCATTGGCCTGTGCTGCTCCATAGTACCGAGTTCCTCCCCCTTCCTGTGGAAAATGGATATCTCTTGCATCATCATTGATTCACTGCCCTTTCGCACTTATGATGTGCAATAAAGTCACCACTCTCCTGCATGATGTAAAAATCATGTCTCCTTACAAAAACTTAATCCTTTTTTGACGTAGTCGCAATAGTACTGAGAACCTATTTTATGGACATTAAATTTAATCACTGTTTTGGCCAGGTCTGAGTGATGGGCAAAAGCATTTTGAATTAGCGTTACCGCTCATTCTTGCTACTTTTTGCTAAATTTAGGTAACTCCATGAGAATAAGACCACTAATTCAATTCTGCGCGCCCGTTGATTGTGTAACTTTGAGATGTTGGTCAATCTCTGCATAAAGTGAGAAAAGAGAAGATGGCACAGACAAAGCTCAACACAGCGATCATTTTAGCCGCTGGTCTTGGTAGTAAATTTTGGCCGTATAGTTCAATTCGGCAGAAAGCCGCCTTCCCCATCGCCAATATACCGGCGGTGCGACGGATTGTTGATGCTTTGCCTGCCTTGGGCGTCAACCGCATCATTGTCGTGGTCGGCTATGGCGAAGCCAGCGTGCGCGCCGCCCTGCGCGGGTCTGCTGGCGAGGTCGTTTTTGCCCACCAGACTAGCGCAACCGGCACTGCCGCCGCAGTTTTGGCCGCCGCCCCGGATCTGACAGGAGATTTCTTGGTGATTGCCGGTGATGTTGTCACCGATGAGCAAAATATTAGGGCGCTACTGGTGCATTTTAATCAAGAACGTCCGTTGGCCGCCGCTTTAATTCAACCTTTGGGTGAAGAATCACCCCATGATTGGCTTGGCGCCTATCCCGAGGCTGGAAAATTGCGCGGGGTCGAGGGCCACACCCGCCGCGGTTGCCAGCATCGTTTGTGTGGCATCTATGCTTTTCGTGGTGAAGCGCTGGAATATTTACGCGACAATCCTGGCATCATGAGCCAGGTGCCGGTCGGTGGCATGCCGCCGCTCGAAGCCGAGATTGCGCAATCTTTGCAGACGATGATCGATGAAGGCCAAACGGTGGCAGCCATTGAAACGATCGGTTACTTCGTGGATCTGGACAAACCCTGGCATATTCTGGCGGCTAACCACTGCGTGATCGAGGCGATGCGCACACGGTTAACCGCCAACGTGATCCCTGCATCTTGTCGGATTCACGATGGCGCGGAACTGCAAGGCCATGTTGTTTTGGGTGAAAACTGCGTGATTGGCAATCGAGTTGTGGCCGAAGGCGATTTATGGCTGGGTGCGGGCGCTAGTGTCACCAATGGTGCAATCATAGAAGGGCCGGCTGTGATCGGCGCGGGCACGCATGTCAAAAACTATTGCCAGATCGGTGGTTATAGCACGCTTGGTGCGCGCGGCTTCTATGGTCACGCTGCCGAGTTCAGCGGCGTCGCCTTGGATACCGTCTATTGTTACCATTACATGGAGATCTGGGGCGTGGTCGGCCAGGGCGTGGATTTTGGCGCGGCGACTGTCTGTGGCAATTTGCGCTTTGATGACGGGGATACGACCTGGCGGATCAAAGGGCGACCAGAAAAACCGACCACCGCCTCGAATGCGGCCTACTTTGGCGATTTCTCGCGCACCGGTGTCAACGCCATCATCATGCCTGGCCGGCGCACAGGCGTCTATAGCATCGTCGGCGCGGGCGTGGTGCTCTATGACGATTTGCTCGACCGCCAGGTGGTCACCGTGAAACAAGAATTAGTGACGCGTCCCTGGGGACCGGAACGGTATGGCTGGTGAGCGGTAAGTGGTAATTAGTAAGTGGTAATTAGTAAGTGGCAGCTCACGAAGCACCATTTACCATTTACCATTTACCACTTACCATTTACCACTTACTAATTACCACTTACCACTTACCACTTACCACTTACCATTTACCGTTCTTTAGTCAGCCAGGTCTCATGCACATGCAGCCATTCCACGCCATTCGGTGCGCCTGCCTTAGGCCGCAAGAGTGTTGTACTCAGCCGCGCGTTGATTTTGCCATCAATTTCCTGCCATTCTTCATAAGTGGCGAGCGCCAGATCGTCGGTTTGATGGCGCACGACAATTTTATCGGTCCATAAGCGAAAATTCGGGCGCGAACGATAACCACCGCGCAACCAACTGATCACGGTTGGATAGCCAATCAGCGTGCCGTCGGGCGAAATCAGCGCAAACTTTTCATTCATGCCCGAAGTGACGCGCGAGAAATTTTCTTCAGTTTGTGAGATCGCGCCGGTGAACCAATCTTGGAAGAATTGGTGAAGTTCGCGGATTTCGGTTGCATATTGTGCTTTCATGATTTAGCCTCCTCGTTATTCACATTCAGAATATACCCCTCGCGCCACATACCCTCCAGCAGAAACGGTGGCCGCCCAACCAACTGAAACCCCGTTTCATCACCTCGCTCCAGTGCTAGCCCAGCCAGACCGCCGATCAGCGCTTGTAATTCATCATGGCTTGGCTCACCGTTGACGATCAATGTAATCAACGCTTGTAAGCGCTGTAACCAGGCATTTACATCACCTGGTTTGGTCTTGCTTTTGGCGGGCAACGGTTTCAGGCCCAGTGCCCGCCAGGCGGCAGTTGGGAAGACTTCTGCGGCGACGCAGGTGGTTGCTGGTGCTATGCTGGGTGTGGTCAGGCGCGGCCAGCCTTGTTCTGCCAATTGATCAAAAAATTCTATTGCGAATGTGACAAAGCGCAAACCAGTGCCTGGTTTTGCTACGCCGGGTATGTCGGTTTTTGTCGGCGTGGCGAGCAGCCGCTCACAAACGCGTGAATGCAGTAGCTGATTGTCTGGGTCTTTCCAGGCTTGCGGGCCATCAACGGTGATCACCGTCGCCGCTATTTCGCGCGCCAGGGTGGCAATTAACTCAGCCAGTTGGTGCATGTCTGGCGTGCCGGTTAAACCGTGCATGGCTGGCCGGACAAAATTAACTGTGATCCCTTGACCTTGCTCGACAAGCCGCGCGATCCCGATGTCCTGATAGCGTCGGGTGGCTAAGTCGATGGAAATGACAGGCATAAGCTGGGTTAACTCCCCATAAATTGATCGGCGTTATCCCAAAGGTGGTCGATCACTTGGTGCGCTTGCTCTAGCGACAAAATCTGGCAATAGCCCTGCGCATCCAATGTCAAGAGTTGGAGTGGCTGGGGCTCAGTTGCGCCCGGCTCCCGCAGTTCTGCGTGCATTTCCTGCAAACGTTGCGTGCTCTGTACCATGTCAAAATCAATGTCCATGGCAAATTTTTGTTGAATCCAGGCTTCGATGCGCGCATCTAACTGGGTCGGTGTCAATTTTTCGGGCTGGATGAGCAGATGATAGTAGATCAGGATCGCTTCCTTGGTCTCTTCTTCCTCCGCGGCATCAATCAGCGTGTGGAAGACTGTATCATTGGTGCCCAGATTCTTGAAAAAAAGCGTGTCGGTGACATCTTTTAAGAATTTGAGCCGCTTGTTCTTATAACCGTTGTATTGGTGCATGGCAAAGCCGCCCAAGGCCATGCTCACCGAGAGCAGAGCCAGCAAGACCGGCGTCATATTCCGTACCTGCGCTTCACCGACCCCGATCTGCTGGGCAAACTCGGGGCCAAGCACAAAGAATAAAATCAGGCCCAAAATCAGCAACAAGCTTGACGAAATTTTAAGCAACACTGACACGCCCGCGCCCAAGGCTGGGCCAAAGAAGAGCAGCCGATCCAGCCAATTCATGCCTACTTGGACATTGGGAAAGAGCAGCTCCAGATCGTTTTGGGGAATATTTTTGTAGAGATAGACGCTCATCCGGCCTGGCGTGAAGTTGAGTTTGTTGGGCTTGACGCCTTTGGCGCTAAAATAGGCAGCATCTTTGAACTTGAGCAGCAAGACGGCCCGCGTAAACACGTCCATCGTGATCTTCGTTTTCCAAAGCCATTGCTTGATTTGGACGGTCTCCGTGAATTTACCGCGATGGTAAAAGATCATCTGTTCAAAGTCTGCAAAGTCAACGCGCGTCTTTAGCTTGATCAGCGAAGACTGATTTAGTGCCTGGCGGAGTGTGACCTCATCCAGTACCCGATAATTTGCTCGGCGCAAAATGCGCTCTAATGTTTTTACGACGTGCTTTTCCATCGTCAGCCGTTTCTCGGCCGTCAGGGTCAGCAAGCTAAGTACATCGGCATCGGGATTGAAGGGGGCGTAATTTTGCTTGAGGCGCTTTTCCAGTTGATAGAAGCGAAAGTGGTAATAGGCGGCCAGCAACTCGGCAAATTTGCGAAAACTGGTGGCAATTTCCCCTGTCAAATGCCCTTCCTGAAGACAAAGTTCAAGCAAGTCTTCGCGACTACAGGGAATAAACGCTTCGCGCGCCCGTGGTGTAGCCACTATGTGATTGACGCCAAATTTTTCTTTGCCCATAACATAAACAAGGATCAACAAGTCTGTATATTCAAAACTTACAGCGAACCGTCAATTGCCCGGTGACAATAAACAAGCTGTAAGTTAGTATAGTAAGGGTCAGATCTATTGTCAATAGTACTGCCTGTACAATGGCTGACAGTTTGTAACACGGTGAGACTGGGCATTGCGTAGTTGGGGGTAATTTGAGGGTGAATTGACACGGCAGATGCCCTATGGTACAGTGGCAAACGCATTGATCTCTAGCCTTATTTGCTCAATCATCACGCCACGGAGCTTAATCCATGCCCAACGAAACAATGACGCGTTTATTGGATCTGCGCGGTCAAGTGGTTTTGATTACCGGCGCAAACCGCGGGATCGGCAAAGCAATTGCCGAAGTTTTTGGCGCGGCAGGGGCGCGTTTGGCATTGGTGGCGCGTACGGCAGCCACGCTAGAAGACGTGGCCGCACAGTTACGCCAAACGCACCCTTTGCACGATCCAAGCCAGCCGACAAGCGAAATTGTCTTGGCGTTGCCCGCCGATGTGGCGATAGAAGCGCAAGTCAATGCCACGGTGCAACGTGTGATTGACACCTGGGGGCGGATCGATGTCTTGGTCAACAATGCCGGCTTGATCAGTTTTGGCTCTTACACTGCGGTCGATCTAGTCGAATGGGAACGCATTATTGGTGCGAACTTGACCGGTGCCTATCTTTATTGCCGGGCGGTGGCGCCGTGGATGGAGCGCCAGCACCACGGGTCAATGATTAACATCTCCTCGGTCAGCGCCTATACCGGCGGCGTCTCAGGCAGCGTCCACTATGCCACCTCCAAGGGCGGCATGATCAGCATGACCAAAACCCTAGCGCGCGATCTGGCCCCGCATGGGATTACGGTCAATGCGATTGCGCCCGGCCAGATCGATGCTGACCCCAATTTGTTGACCGCCGAAGCGCGTGAACGGGTGCTGGCGATGATTCCCCTGGGGCGGCTCGGCGAACCCAACGATATTGCCTATGCCGCGCTTTTCCTGGCCTCACCGATGGCTGCCTATATCACCGGCGCGACGCTTGATGTGAATGGCGGCATTTTAAAACGTTAATTTATGCAGAGGAGTTAATGGTATGAGCACTAATTTGCCCCGACTTGTGATCCCCCGTGTGGCTGACATCTGGAACCAAGGCTTAAATTTTGCCGCCTGGGACTGGACCGGCGCTACGACCATACCACCATTTACCCTGGCGGATGGCAGTGGACCGGCCATCCAACAGACCGCGGCCCAGGTCTGTTACAACCAACAGGCGCTCTTTGTGCGCTTTGACTGTGATGATCGCGACATTTGGGGCACCGGCGCCAAGCGCGATGATCCGATCTTCGATGAAGAAGTCGTCGAGGTTTTTATCGGTCCCGGTGAGGCTACGCCGATAGATTATTACGAGTTTGAGGTGAGCCCGAATGGCGTGATGTTGGACTTAACCGTGCATAACCCCGACAGCCAGCGCACGACGATCAAGCTCGATGCTACATGGGATTGCCCAGGTCTACAATGGGCGGCTGGCCGCGATGACGCCAGCCACCATTGGTGGGCGGTGATGGTCTTTCCGTGGGCCTCGATTGGCGCACCGCATGCGCTGCCCAAAATCTGGCGCGCCAACTTCTATCGCATCGAACGCCCGCACGACGCCGAACCCGAATTCAGTTGCTGGTCCCCCACGATGACGGACCCGGCGGATTATCATAAACCGGGGTATTTTGGTGTAGTAGAACT
>JBBQBY010000403.1:0-6347 GCA_038318235.1 Caldilineales bacterium | reverse complement strand
ACCGCCACCGCCATTGTCTTGCGTCCACGCATCATGACGCCTTCAATGACAGCCTGGCCACCATAATATTGTTTGCTGGAAGATTGTTTGCTCATAAGAACGAATTGTAACATTGACATAGGTGAAGGTCAAACAAATTGCAAATGGAAAACGGCCAATCGTGAATGATCAAGCGCCTAAAAATTGACCAAAACATTAAATAAATCGGCGCGCCATTCGCTTGATGTTTTGGTATTTCTCTCGCTCAGTGCTATGCTATTGTGCAGTTTTGCACAAGACTAGCGCCAATCCAAGCGCACTTGCGGCAAAATTTATCGATCAATCCATTCAGCGCTAAGAGGAAATTTTATGCAGGTTCAGTTGCTCGCCTACACCCAGCAAAACCCCGCGCTGACGCCCGAAAGTGTGGCCGGTTTTAGTGATCTGGCCACCATCTGGCAAGGCAAGAGCACCTTTGGCGAAAATATTATGGAATATGCTGGGCGCGTCTGTTATCTGAGCACCCAACGGATGGGCACGGCGCCCGATTTTATTGCCGCACGCGTCCGCGAAGGTCACGAAGATATTATTGAACATGTGGTCGTCACCCTGCAGATTACCGGCACGGATGAACCCTTGCGCTGGCGCATGTTAAATCGCCATTGTGAGGTCAGCGAATTAGGCAACCAGCAATGGATTGTCAGTGGTAATACGCGCGTGTGGCTCGATTTTTTTCGGCGCAAGATCGCATTAGAAGTCTTGCCACTCTTAAAGGCGATTGCCCCTGCCGTCTTCGCCGAATTAACCGTGAATGAAGCACCACTAGCCGAAGCCCGTGCGATACTATCGACCACTCCGCGTTCCACAGTCCGCAATCCACAGTCCCTTCTGCCCACCCAAGATGGCCCGATGCGCGTCACCCTGTTGGGCTTTACGCAGCCGGTGTTGGATGATCCCCCTGGATTAGATGATAAAGTGCTGGAGCATCATGGCGCGGCCGTCTTTTTGTTTGAGGGCATCAGCCGCACCTGCACCCATCAACTGGTGCGTCATCGTTTGGGCAGTTTTAGCCAAGAATCGCAACGGTATGTGGACTTAAGTAAAGGCGGCTGGCAGGCAATTGTGCCAGCCGCGATGGCCGAAAATCCTGCTGCGCTGGCCGAATTGACCGAGTTTTGGGCGATTGCCGAAGAGAAATATGCCAAATTGCGTGAAATGGGCATTCGTAAAGAAGATGCCCGTTTTCTGCTGCCCAACGCCGCCGAGACCCGCATTATTACGTCGATGAATTTCGCCGGATGGAGCCATTTTTTCTGGCTGCGTGCGGTGGATAAAGCCGCGCAGTGGGAAATTCGGGCCATGGCACAACGTGCGCTGGAGATGCTCTATACGGTTGCGCCAAGTGTATTTCAGCCGCATTGGGATGTGTATCAGGAAAAATTTGCCAATAAGAGCCCTTAATAATGCCTGGTAAGGATATAGTAAAGTGTCCGTGTGGTAAGATAGCTAAATCTATTATAAAATAGTGACGCTATAGTTTTGAACAAGAAAAATAAATGGTAGGCATCGTTTATCGGTTCATAGCCTGTGATCAAGTTTGCCCTACGTCAAAATGCCTGCTCAAGCGTATTGAGTCTAGATAACAGAAAATTATGTCGTCATACACTCGGTCTCATTTAAAGCAATTGGAATCAGAAGCAATTTTTGTCATCCGCGAGGTGGCTGCGCAGTTTACGCAGCCGGTATTGTTGTTTTCGGGTGGTAAAGATTCAATCGTCATGTCACACTTGGCCCAGCGGGCCTTTTTTCCGGGTAAAATGCCCTTCCCGCTTTTGCACATCGACACCGGCCACAATTTCCCCGAAACGCTGGCTTTTCGCGATAAATTAATCGACAAACTTAATCTTGAATTGATTGTGCGCTATGTGCAAGATTCGATCGACCAGGGGCGTGTCGTGGAAGAAAAAGGCCACGATCCCAGCCGCAATGGCTTACAAACGGCTACCCTGCTGGATGCAATGGCTGAGTTTAAATTTGAGGCTGCCTTGGGTGGCGCACGGCGTGACGAGGAAAAAGCACGCGCCAAAGAGCGCTTCTTCTCGCATCGGGACGCCTTTAGCCAATGGGATCCCAAAAATCAGCGCCCAGAACTCTGGGGTCTGTACAATGGCCGCAAGCAAGCCCAAGAACATTTTCGTGTTTTCCCCCTGAGTAACTGGACGGAAATGGATATTTGGCAATATATTCGGATGGAAGAGATTGACATCCCCAATCTCTATTTTGCCCACGAGCGCGAAATCTTGATCCGCGAAGGGATGATCATGGCAACCTTCCGCGGCATTATCACGCCGCTGCCGTCGGAAAAGACCGAGCAACGCCAGGTGCGTTTCCGCACGATTGGCGACATCTCGTGTACTGGCGCAGTGGAGTCAGCCGCCGCCACGCTCGACGACGTGATCCAAGAAGTGGCTTCCGCACGCGTCACGGAACGTGGTGGGCGTGCGGATGATAAACGTTCGGAAGCGGCGATGGAAGATCGGAAGAAACAAGGGTATTTCTAATTGACGATTTTTGATTGACGATTTACGAAGTAGTTTCTGCGACATAGATTTCTCTGCTTTCGCTAATGCATCGTCGAAAGCAGAAACTACTGTATCGACGATTTCACTTCGTAAATCGTCAATCGTAATTCAAAAATATGGCGCGACTATGCTAATTGAACCGACAACGAATCCAAAAGTGACCTACTCCGCAGATGGCTATTTGGCGATGGATTTACTGCGCTTTACCACCGCCGGCAGTGTGGATGATGGCAAGAGCACGTTGATTGGCCGCTTGCTCTATGACACAAAATCGATCTTCGAAGATCAACTCGAAGCGGTTGAGCGGGCGAGCCGGCAACGCGGTGACGTCTATGTCGATTTGGCCTTGCTCACCGACGGTCTACGGGCCGAGCGCGAACAAGGGATTACGATTGACGTGGCCTATCGTTATTTTGCCACGCCCAAGCGCAAATTTATTATTGCCGACACTCCTGGGCATATTCAATATACGCGCAACATGGTCACCGGCGCTTCGACCGCCGAATTGGCCATCGTGCTGATCGACGCCCGCAAAGGCGTGCTCACCCAATCCAAGCGCCACGGGTTTTTGGCCTCCTTGCTCCACATTCCGCACATCCTGGTGGCGGTCAACAAAATGGATCTGGTCGATTATGACCAAGCGACCTATGAACGAATTGTCGCCGAATACACGGAATTTGCCAGCAAACTTTCGATCAACGATCTAACATTTATTCCGATCTCGGCGCTCAATGGTGACAACGTGGTCAACAAGAGTGATCGGACGCCCTGGTATGATGGGCCGACGTTGTTGCATCATCTGGAAAACGTCAATGTGGGTGCCAGCCGTAATTTGGTCGATTTTCGCTTTCCTGTGCAAATGGTGATCCGGCCGCACCAGGATTTTCGCGGCTTCGCGGGCCAAATTGCCTCGGGCAGTATTACGCCGGGCGAAGAAGTGATTGTGCTGCCTTCGGGCAAAAACAGCACCGTGCAGGCGATTGTCACCGCTTCCGGTGACCTGCCCGAAGCGGCGGCTGGTGACTCGGTGATCTTGACCTTGAGCGATGAAATTGACATCAGCCGCGGCGATATGATCGTCCGCAAGCACAATCTGCCACAAGTGGGCAATCAATTAGAATGTATTATTTGCTGGATGGATGAAGAGCCGATGAATTTGAAAGGCTCTTATATTTTGCAACACACAACCCACCAGGTGCGCGCGTTTATCAACGAAATTAATTACCGTATCGACGTGGACACGCTCCATCGTGAAACGGTAAAGACCCTGCAACTCAACGAGATTGGTCGCGTCAAAATTACGACGACGCAATCGCTGTTCTTCGATCCCTACCAACTAAATCGCAGCACCGGTAGCTTTATCCTGATTGACCCCACGACCAACGCCACCGTCGCAGCTGGCATGATTCGTCGCCGCGCACGTGGCCTGGATGAAGTCGTGCCACAACAACCGCAACGCCAAGCCTCTAGCAATGTAGTTTGGGAGAGCAGTCAACTGACCCGTGGCGCGCGCGAACGCCAAAACGGGCACGATGCCGCCGTGCTCTGGTTTACTGGGCTCTCCGGTTCTGGCAAATCGACCGTGGCCCGCCAACTGGAAAAGCGGCTTTTTGACATGGGCTCTCATACCTTCTATCTGGATGGCGATAATATTCGCCACGGGCTCAACGGCGATTTAGGCTTTTCCGACCAAGACCGCAAAGAGAACATCCGGCGCGTGGCCGAAGTGGCTCGGTTGGCCTTTGAACATGGCAATTTGACTTTGTGTACTTTTATCTCGCCATTCGCAGCCGATCGGGCTAGCACCCGATCCTTGCTGCCAGAAGGGCGCTTTATTGAAATCTATGTTAAATGTGATCTAGAGGTGGTCAAACGCCGCGATCCAAAGGGGCTTTATGCGAAGGCTCTGCGTGGTGAGATCAAAGAATTTACGGGCATCTCTTCCCCATATGAAGCACCGGTGAATCCAGAAATTTTGGTGGAAACGGATGTGCAGAGCGTAGAAGAGATCGTAGACCTCATTATTGAAGAATTGGTCCGCCGCGGGCTGATCCAGTTATAATCTGGTGTATAAGCTGTTGGCGCTGCCGCCAACAGCTTATACACCCTATATTTTTACGCGAAACATTACGGTAATCTTAAGTTTCTTTTAAAATGGGAGAATAAGCAATGAAGGAATCACTGCTTAATAAGTTTCAAACCCGTAGCGCACATGTCGCTGTCATTGGTTTAGGTTATGTCGGGTTGCCGCTTGCCGTCAGTTTTGCTCAAGCAGGCTACCGTGTCACTGGCATCGATCTGGATCAACGAAAGATTGATAGCATCAATCGTGGCGAGTCCTATATTGAGGATGTGCCTACCGCCGTTGTGAAGGCCTTGGCTATGGCTGAGGTAGCTAATGCAGGCCCGCTGCAGAATGATCGATCGCGGCCGTCATCCGTCGCAGAGGTTGGTAGAAAGCATCGGCAACTTTCCGCAACCACAGACTTTGCCGTGCTCGCCGAGTGTGATGCTGTCTCGATTTGTGTACCTACCCCACTGAACAAAACCGGCGATCCAGATGTCTCTTTTATTGTGGCGGCCACTGAGCAAATTGCCCGTTATCTGCACAAAGGGATGGTGGTGGTGCTAGAATCGACCACATATCCAGGGACAACGACTGAAGTCATGTTGCCGCGCCTGGAGGCCAATGGCCAAAATTGGCGTGTGGGCGAAGATTTCTTCCTGGCCTTTTCGCCCGAACGGGTCGACCCCGGGCGCACGGACTGGATGACACACAACACCCCCAAGGTAATTGGCGGTGTGACGCCAGACTGCCTTGAAGTTGCCAGCGCTTATTACAGTCAGGCGATCGAGACATTGGTACCGGTCTCGTCGCCGGATGTGGCGGAATTGGTCAAATTATTGGAAAATACTTTCCGCTCGGTCAACATTGGCTTGGCCAACGAACTGTTGCTGATGTGCGATAAACTGGGATTAGATGCCTGGGAAGTGATCGAGGCCGCCGCCACCAAACCGTTTGGCTTTATGAAGTTTACACCAGGCCCGGGGCTAGGCGGCCATTGCATCCCGATTGATCCGCATTATCTTTCGTGGAAGTTGCGCACGATGAAATACAATGCGCGTTTCATCGAACTGGCGAGCGAAATTAACACCGAAATGCCGCGTTATTGGGTGCAGAAAGTTCAAGACGCGCTCAATGATGCAGGCAAAGCGGTGAGGAACAGCCATATCTTGGTGTTGGGCGTGGCTTACAAAAAAAATGTCAGCGATATGCGTGAATCTCCGGCGCTAGACATTATTCATCTGCTTGAGGAAAAGGGTGCGCACGTCATCTACAACGATCCGCATATCCCCTCTTTTCACCACGAAGGCATGGAGATGGTAGGCGTGCAGGACTTGGATACGGCCCTCAAAATGGCCGACTGCGTGGTCATTGCGACCGACCATTCGGCCTACGACTGGGCTGATATCGCACGCAAGGCTCCGCTCATTGTGGATACGCGCCACGTGCTCTAATCCGGCCATAAAAACAGATAGTTACCATGCTCAACCGATGGGGCAAAATGACCGAGCTGCGGCGCCGCAGCTCGGTCATTTTGCCCCATCTACGTTGGTCAATTGCTGGCAAGTTGATGGTGAGACGTGACGGCTCCCACCGCTAAAGCTGGTGGGCTTCTACGGTCTCGCACCGATGCGTTACCGCCCTAACGCCATTATAGTTGAGGTGTGGCCTATACAACTGCACTTGGCTCTACGCCTTTCAGGAGAGTTAACCCTACTGCT
>JBBQBY010000402.1:0-6388 GCA_038318235.1 Caldilineales bacterium | reverse complement strand
GTCATGTATTCTTTTTCGACCTCGCGCGGCTTGCGACCTGGGCCGCCTGGTGAACCTGGGACGAAACGTCCGTTGCTGTCTCTCGTTGGCTGTGACATACTGCTCCTTGATGTGAAATGTGAAAGTGCTGAAAAATAAGGTAGAAGTGGGCGCATTTGACCGTGGCAAAATCCGATTTAGGCTCTATTTTCGTTTCAAGGTCATCTACTACAACCTTAGCGGCGGCGCTGAACCTTGAAACGAAATAAGCGTCCTGTGTGTCTGTAGAAGGCTATTTTATGCGGTCTGTTGCTGCCTCATCACGCGTAGGCGTTCGGCTAATTTGGCTTTGGTTTCCTCGCTATACTGGCGCTTCTTGTGCTTGCGGAACTCCACAATCAAGCCAGCTTCGGCGGCGATAAACTCGATCAGTTGTTGGGCGTCTACTGTGAAGATACGACCATCAATCGCGCTGGCCACAACAGGCGCACCCATCTCAATCATGCGCCGCGTTACCCTCGGATTGTATGATTCAATCGTCCATTGCTGGGTATCGTCATACTGGCGGGCCTTGGGGCTTTCGTCGTTGTCAATGTTACGGTGTAAAATAGTTTCAGTTTCTTCTAGCATATGTTCTTCCTTTTTTGACTCTTTTCCAGTCTGGAATGGTCTCATTCAAAAAGTCGATTGCTTCTGTGTTGCCACATTCCGCATCTTCAACGGCCATCCTCCACACTGCCGCTATCAGTCGATAAATTCCGTTGATATCGAAAATGTGTAACTGCGGCTGGTCGCATACTCTTATCATTTACCCCGTTCCTCTGTAGAAAGTTCAGGCGCACAATCCGATCCACAACACGGCGGCTTGTCGCATTGGCTGCGCCCTGGCGTAGCAGGCAGATTTGAGCTAAGGTGAGTTGATTGCTCATGCTGCACCTGCCTCGCGTATGGCACCAAAGTTTTCGCCATTCATATCACCTAACTGGATACGAATAACTTGCTTGCTCTCAATCGCTTGGGCAAGTTCTGCTTTGTTGAGCCTGTTCCGATTCACCTTTGCCGTTTCACCCGGCGTCAATCGTCGTTTCATTCTACGTAATGCTTGCAACTTGGTTTTGTTGTTGCCAGCAGGTAAATGCTTTTTGGTTTGGTCAGAGCCTAAACAGATTTTTACCGTCTGTTTAGGATTTGACCGCGGGTGCAATGATAGGGGTGGCGCGGTCTCTGGGTCTATGCCCTCATTCTGCAACCACTCTCGACGCTCATTCATGCGCTCGGTTTTATGGGCTTGCAGAAATTCAAGCTTCTGTTCGGCACGCTGGATAGTCGCTTCACACATAGCCTTTTCGTCTACGTTCGCGGTGTAAAAGGCCATGTGCTCATGATGGGCAATTTGTTGCTGGGCGGCGCGTTCAGCACGTAATAGATCTTGGCCAAAGGACGTAAGTGACGGCGCAATATCTGCGATGATCTCACGCCAAAATTCAGCAAGCTTTACAGTGCGTCGATTGCCCTCTCTGGTGGTCTCGACAATGCTGTGATAAGCCAAATAGTTAATTTTTTTAGCGATGGTACTTGCTGAGAGGCGGGTCAATTCCTGTAACGTCTCAAGGCTGTCAATCTTATCAGGATGAGCAATCAAAACCGATAGGATACGCTGTACACTGCTGCCGAACGAATGACGCAATTCATTATCATTACGGGCCATCAGTGGATGCACCTGGGCATTAATTGCGCAGAGGGGTTCTGCCTGCAACGTATGGTAGGAATCTATACGTAAAGTTTGGACACTCAATGCAGTGGGGGGCAGTTCCTGCTGTGAGTGTCCAAACTTTACGTATACCAACGTATACTTAGTGCCGCTTCGGTGGTTGCTTTTGCGGGTCATTTCCAGAATGCCAAGGGTTACCAGGTCGGCCAAATGATTAGCTACGCTGCTTTTGTCCACAAAACCAAAGCAAGCATGTTCGACACTGCGTAGACTTAGGGCAATGTCTTTTGTCTTGTTGGCCTTGCGCATTAGGGTGAAAATGCCGAAGAGAGTTTTTTGTACGTTGGCACTTACTTTGATATTGCCAGTAATGACGGCATTTTCCATCTCGTCTAAGATGGTGTCTACGCGTGGCTTATGACTGTAAGCGCTTGCCAAACTATCGGTAGCTTCGCGCACTAAATAAGGATGGTTGCCGGTGCGCTCGACAGCCTGTTGATAGTCGAGCATAGTTTCGCGGGCTTGGTCAACACTATAACCGGCGTCTCTTAAACCTTTTGCCAGTTCAAAGCCTGCGTTATTGCGGTTGCCTGTTCTACCGTCTCTCAATGCTTGGTCTAATAGTTCATGGGAGTCTGCGATCGGTGTGTTCACGGTCGGCGCGGTGGGGGCCGGTTGCGCAGCTTTCCACTGCGTGATCAGCTTATTCAACGCGGTGATAGGTAGTATGCTGCCCAACTTGCGCACTTCGCAATTTTGCGCACCGAACCAAACGCGGGCAGGGTCAAAGCATTGTGCGTCACTGGTGCCAAAATACCAGTTTAAAGCCTGGGCGCCCTCTCGGTATAGGTTGGGGTCTGTAATGGGTTGTTCCAAGACGAAGATAGCGCGGGCGCGTGGCTTTTCTTCTGTATGGCTACTGGTGTGGTGTAGCAGGGCCGCGTATTGGGCAATAAAAGGATTTGCTTGCAACGTGTCAAGGGTGCTGCGCTCGTCTTCGGTGTCAAAGTCTAGCCCTAGGTCTTGACGCTGGATAAAGTTTTCTACTTTACGCTTACCACGGCAAATGGCCGCGATTGCATGGCCTTTTTGAATATGGGTTGCAAGTTCATCAAGGGTTAATTTTGCATGTTGAAAAGAGTTGTTGAAAGCTCCCCATACTGGATCGGGGGCATCCTTTGCGACTTTACCCACGAAATGTGGGTTAATCGCAATGCGGATAATATCCGCGTGGGGCGGGTGTTTGATGTCAGGCGCATTTTTGACGCGCGCTGATTTCTCTGATATATTCATATTGTTCTCGATAACTAGTTTCGCTCCATGAATTTGGAATGAAACGACAGATAATTAAGATGCAGCAGCGGCGTGTGTACCTTGGCGGGTGGTCACGTCGCTGTTTGCGTTTAGGTGGGTAGCATCGTTGATCAATGCTTTACGGATAAGGTGGCGGGCTTGGTCGCGTGGTTGACGAAGCTCACCGCGAGCGGATTGGTATAACCGCTCATATTCCTGCTCAGTCAGTGTGATTGTTAGGCGAGTCATCTAATCTCCTTTGTCTTTGTCTACTCAGTCATAAAATGATTTACACATATAAGTATACGCTGTGGTTAGGCATCAAATCTACCCCCAAAGGGACTCCCAAAAACACTTCAAAATCACTTCAATTTTTTCAAAAATACTTCAAATTACTCTTTGGGTTTTTGAAGTAAAAGCTCCTCGATAAGTTTATCTAACTTGTTTTCTCCCCTCTCCCACGCGCCATAAAGGTCTTGCCACTTGGTGCCCATTGCAGCAATATCCTCATCTGTGTAAATCAATTGATATTTTTTGTAGTCACTATATGTATTGAGGACTGGTAAACCACCTTTGCCACACATATATTCTGGCCCTCTGGAAACCCGCTCGCTGGCCCAACGGATAAGCCCTGTCTTGATACGCATTTTGATCTTCTTTTTTAGTCTTTCCCTACTCTCTACTGTTTTAGCTGTTTCTTGTTCGGTTGGTTGTTCAGAGGCTATTTGTTTGGCCCATACTTCGTACATCTCCTTTGTGATCTTCCAGTCCCATTCTAAGCGCCTTCTTATTTTTGCATGTTCCTCCGCATAGGCAGAAGCCGATGTATTCCGCCCATACACTCGAACCTGAATTCGGGTGTCTTGTGGTTCAATGTAGACACTAAATAGTAAATAGAAGAGAGAGATTATATCTAGTGTCAATGGGCGGTCAATCGGTAATTCCTCAACCTTCCAGTGGGCGACAGGGATGGATTGATTATGTGTAGGCAGTTGCACAAGATATATGGGATGACCTCCATTAGCCATCACTGACATAGGGGTTTCCATGTCCATAACATATTGCTTAAACCATTGTAACCAGCGTAAGAAGACTTCGGCTTCTAATAAATTGCAGTAAAGGTAGCTGTAATCATTCATGATTTAATTCACTTCATCTCCATGTTATGAAAAAGCGCATCTGTTGGCCATGATTGTAGGCCGATTGTGTTTTGCTGTTGGTTGCGCCGATTATAGCACGATCATCCGCGCTGGTAACTCTTACCCAACTTGGCTTTAGTTGGCTTCCTGGCTGGCTGTGCAGGGCGCTGGGCCTGCTGCTGGCGTTCCTGGCCTACTTGGTCGTGTGGCCTAAATTGTACGTGACGTAGCGTGCCTGTTTTGCTCTGCACTTCCCACAAGCCATTGGCACCATTGAATAGAATCGAATCAACCTGATCGTACATGCTTGGGTTGATGAGCAGTTGCAGGGTCAGGCCAACATGGTTATCCTGGATTGTCCACTGATACGAAAAGCGAAAAAACCTAACATGATACGCTGCCATCAGGTGATACAGGTAGGGTGTCTGTGGTTCATCGCCAATCACCCAGACTGTGATGACTTTGGGCAGTTGTGGCCTGAACCATTGCGCCGGGTGCTTCTTGTGCCAACGGTGGTAACTGCGTAGCCACATCTGCACAGTCCAGACGATTGCGATCACACCGTTGGCCACAATGGCCATTCGAAAATAGATGTTGTCGATTTGTTGAAGGTGCGATAGTTTGGCCGGCTTCTTTTGTTCGCTCACTGCAACACCTCGCCTTGCTCAAACTCTGCGATTACGGCGTTTAGATATTTCAGATAACCGCCTGCATTGCCCCAAATTGCCTTGGCGGTGGCATTCTTGCGCCCGCCCAACGCTTGATAGATGCGGTAAACTTCTGCCTTTTCTTGGGTGGTAACAGCCGGGCCCGCAAGTGATAATGGGGTGATAACAGGGGTGGTAACAGCATTATCGTTACCAGTAACGTTATCACCTTCGTTACCAGTTTTATCACCTTCGTTACCACCTCTGTTATCAGTGATAACTCGTGTATTACCACCTCCGTTATCACTTTTACCGATAAAGCCTTGCAGGGGGTGGTTTGCGCCATTTTGAGCGTTTAGCCCCCCCCCTACGCTGTTATCAGTAACAGGTGATAACGCCAGTAACGCCGCGGGTTTCTTGTAGCTCTCATCCGGCAAAAGTTGGGTAATCACTTCATACGTTTTGAAGGCATCATAGACTTCGTTGCTGACCTGAAATTGGCCGGTGCGCTTCAAGTTGTTCAGGTTGTACTCGCTGACGCCGTTACCTTTTCCGCCGCCGATTCGGTAGGCGATATTGGTAGCCAATACAGCACTTGCGGTTGACGGCCATTTGGTTGGGTTCTGGTCGCAGAGCACAACGTACAGCCCGGCCGCCCGTGATAAACGAAGTAGATCGCCAAAAGCAACATCGAATTGCTTAATCTCATCTTTGCTTTTGACAGCTTTCATGTTATCCATCACCGATCCAAACTCATCCACGATAATGAGGGTTGGCCGCGGTCTTTGAACGCCAGCGGGCAATTCCCAAATACTGTTAGCATCATACTGATTCAGAATTTCTTGGCGCCGTTGGTATTCGGCAAAGAGTTGCGTGATCAACTCTCCTACATTGGTGTAGTCCAGTTTGTAGAACTCGGTCAAGTGGCGATACTTGCGCCAGTCCGCGCCACCTTTGCCGTCCAAGATGACGACCCTATACTTGTTTTTGAGTGCGTAGGCCATCAACATGAGCGCCGTGTATGCGGTCTTGCCGGTTCCTGGTGCACCGACAATCCCGAAGTGAACAGTCTCCTTTGGGTTCAACTCAAATAGTTCACCCGTTGTTGGCGATTGGCCAAGGATCCATTTGGTAGCGCTTGATTGGTCAAAGGCATCTTGTGCGCTCAACACCTGCCAAGTAGCAGGAACATCCTCGCTATCAGCTACTGCAGTAGCACGCTCCGAATCATTGCGATCATAGGCACCTGCTAATAGCTTGGCATGGGCCGCGTACTTGGGGCCGCCGTCACCAACCATCATGGCCGATGTGGTGCGTGTCTTTTGCACAGACAGGTTATAGGCAAGTTGGCGGTCTGGGCCTGCTGCGCTGCCAAACTCACCGAGTGCGCCGGTGGCCACCTGAAAGCCGGTTGTACCCGTTAGGTGCTTGTTGGGGTCAATCTGCCAGCGTACTTGCCCATTGATGAAAGCCTGTAGGGAAAACGTGCCGTCTACGGAACGCGCCCACGACTCGCGCCGCTGATCGTACACCTTCCAGTAATAGACGGCTGCACCCATCACGGCCACAACAAGCAATGCAGTGAATAGTACTTGATAGAACTGTGTGAACCATGCGCG
>JBBQBY010000401.1:0-6407 GCA_038318235.1 Caldilineales bacterium | reverse complement strand
CTCTCCATGTCGGAAATGGCCGTGGTCTCTGCCCGCAAAATTCGGCTCCAACAGCGGGCGGCAGAAGGGGACACCGGGGCGCGTGCCGCGCTGACCTTAGCGGAAGCGCCCGGCAACTTTCTCTCCACCGTCCAAATTGGCATTACATTGGTCGGTATTTTGGCCGGTACAGTGGGCGGCGCAACGCTGGCAACACGGCTAAGCGGGCCGCTCAGTCGGATCCCGTTGTTGGCGCCTTACGCACAGGGGCTGAGTGTCGGCATTGCGGTGTTGGGAATTACTTATCTATCCTTGGTGATCGGGGAATTAGCGCCAAAACGCCTTGCCCTCAACCACGCCGAAGGGATCGCGGCCACCGTTGCCCCGTTCATGCGTGTGCTCGCCTGGTTTACAGCGCCGATTGTGCACATTCTCAGTCTCTCCACTGATTTCATATTGTGGCTGATCGGCTCGCGCGCGGTGGCAGATGCCGCGGTGACCGAAGAAGATGTGCGCACGCTCATCGAACAAGGCACTCAGGTTGGTGTCTTCGAGCCAATGGAAGAGGAGATTGTTGACCAAGTCTTTCGGCTCAGCGATCGCACCGTGAACGCGCTCTTGACGCCACGCATCGACATTGTCTGGCTTGATATCAAAGATCCGCCGAGAAAAATTGCCGAGAAAGTCATGGACAGCGGCTTCTCTTTCTTTCCGGTGGCCGAGGAGGATCTTGACCATGTCCTGGGCCTGGTCTCGATCAAACAGTTGCTCGCCCAAAGCCTGGGCGGCCAACCGTTGAATTTGGAAAGCGCCCTCCAACCGGCGCTCTTTCTACCTGATAGCACACCAGCGTTGGTGGTGGTTGATCGTTTGAAAGAAAATTATGCCCACATGGCGCTAGTGATCGACGAACACGGCGGCCTCGAAGGGTTGGTGACGCTCAATGATATTCTGGAGGCGATTGTCGGTGATATTCCCGAGGCGGGGGAGCTTGTCGAAGCCGAAGTGATCCAGCGGGAAGACGGATCTTGGCTGATCGACGGTATGATGCAGATTGATGAATTCCAAGAGTTGCTAGAAATCAAACAACTACCCGAAGCCGTTGAAGACTATTATCAGACAGTCGGTGGTTTCGTGATGGCTATGCTGGGGCGCATACCGAGCGCTGGCGATCACTTTGAATGGGAGGGGTATCGTCTAGAGGTGATGGATATGGATCTGCGGCGGGTGGATAAAATATTAGTCGCTCGGCTGTAAGCATCGGATTGGGTAAAGAGGTAACAAGATCCAGGTGACGCCGATCTGTTTACCTGGATCCTAGGGGCAATAGCCTGTTCCCGATCCTGTAGATTCTCTTTCAGTCATTTTCTGAAAACAATAGGCATCGTTAGTGATACCACTGTTTGCCAGAATGTGTTCAGGCAAGCTACGTTCTGCTCGGCGCTCGAATTTGTCGATCGGCAGCCAAATACGGAAGGTGCTCCCTTGATTGAGTTGACTTTCGACTTCGATTTGGCCTTGATGCAGATGAACGATTTTTTTCACAATGCTCAAGCCCAATCCGGTGCCAGGAATCGCCGATTCATTGACCACAGCGCCCCGGTAGAAGCGGTCAAAGATGTGCCCAACCTCTTCTGCAGATATGCCGATCCCCGTATCCTCAACTTGAAACCCAACTTGTCCTCGTCCATTGAAATACGTGCTGATGCGAATGTGACCGGCCGGCGTATTGTAAAGGATGGCGTTGTTTAATAAATAGGTCAACATTTGTGCCAGCCAAGTTGGCTCGGCCTTCACGCTCGGCAGGTTTGAAGCCGGCGCATAGATCAATTTCAGAGCAGCAGCATCAATCTGCGTTTGATAATCCGCCAATGTAGCTTCCACGACCTTATTCAAGTCGATAGAGTGAAAGGCAACATCATCTTTTTCGCGTTCCAGGTGGAGCAAATTAAGCATATCTTCGATGATGTGCGTCAGTAGATCTAGGTGCTTTGTCAACGTTGTCATATAACGTTCGCTCTTGAGCGATTGACTATTGGTGCGGATTAGTTCTCTTTGCAATAAATCGAGGTTAAATTTTAGACTCGTTACAGGGTTGCGCAACTCATGCGAAACGTTGAGTAAGAAAGCTGATTTCATGTCGTCCAACTTTTGTAAACGTTGGTTAGCTTGGTCCAAATCGCGCGTTCTTTGCTTAATCTTGGCCTCAAGATCAGCATTAAGCGCTTCTAGCTGTAAGACCAGTTGGGCGTTTTCGCGGGCAACGTTGCGAACGGCAACATTGGCGTCTTCAAGTTCGCGCTGATGTTGGTCCAGGGCGCGAATCATTTCTTGAAATGCCGTGGCTAATTGACCAATTTCATCGTTGCGGGCAAAGTCAATTTCGGTCTTTAGATTGCCCAATGCCACCGACTGCGTGGCAACGACCAGTTCGGCCAAAGGCTGGCTGAGCGTTCTGGCAATCAGCACTGAAGCCAGAACGGCTATACATAAAAGCGCCATGGCAATCCATGCAATATGCGCCAGTAAACTGTATAAAGGTGCATAAATTTCTCGCACATCCTTTTTGACAATAAACTTCCAATCGAGGCTCGGGCCATTATTTTCGACAATGTGGCGATAAGTCGCTAAGATTGGTGTCCCTTGATCATCAACCGTTTCAAGCGTAGCTTCATACTGATCATCAGTAAATTGCGCTGAAGTGAACTTGTTTGTCGCAAAAATAGATGAGTCGACGGGCCTGATCCTCTGTTTATCGATCGCAAAGGTGGCGCCAGTCTGCGCACTGTGCAGAATAAACGTCCCAGTACTGCCCGCCTGCCAGCTACGAAGCAGTGGGAAGAAGGCTTCATTCAGATTAATTGTAATCAGCACGACGCCAATTGTATTGGCAGGATCAGGATGATCGGTGGACAGATCGGGGTTGATAATATGGCCCAATTCCAGCCAATATTGCTCGCCAGATCCTTCCGGATCGCGATGAATATCGTAAGTATAGGTACCTTTGCTAGCCTTCATGGTGCCTTGAAAGGCCGCACTATCAGCGATTGACTGGCCACGGAGCGTTGCATCTGTCGTAATCTGGACGCGACCCGCTTGATCGGCCATCACAATTCGAGTATAACCAATCCGCGATTGCTGCAAACTGATCAGATTGTTCGTCAACATAGCCGTCATCATTGTCATGGCCCGTGGATCAGGCAACACGGCTTTTTTTTGCGCATGATTGAGCGGCAGATAATTTTCTAACCCCATCAATTTAGCCAAATTGTCGCGATTGCTTTTATTAATCGCGACCATCCTAACATCAGCGCTACTTTCGTTCAGCCAGTCTACGATCTGGGCCTTCTTAAAGTCAGCGGTCGAGGTAAGATCGGCGCGCAAATTCTCTGTCAATGCGCCCCTTTCACTCATGTAGGCCGCCAAGCCAAATCCTACGATGGAGAGCAAGGCAATCAGAGTTAGTGCCACCAAAAAGCGCGTTTTTAGATCTTTAAATAAGATTAGCTCTTTGAAAATTGTAAGTTTAGAGGTGCAATAATCCATAAGCTTGTTGGAGGCCCAGGCCATAACTAAACTATTTAATCGGTGTAGTAATAGAGAAAGCAAATAGAGTGCATAGTTTCGTAGGTGCGGTTTATAACCACACTTGATTGGTTTACCCAGGCTGTGCGGTTACAAACCGCACCTACCCTTTCTATGACTTTTATTTGTTTTCTCTATAAGTAATTTACCGCATATTCTCTCTTTCGTATATAAGACAAAAGTATTAGTTTATCCGCAAGGTAGCTTAAAAAAAATCAAGAAAATAGCCAATAAAGTAAGGTGCGCTGTGCTGAATTCAGCACAGCGCACCTTACTTTTGAATTACTACTTATTCTGCAGAAAAATGCTAAGGTTTAGCGGCAGGGGTTGCGGCGGGAAGTGCGGCGGGTGCAGGTGGCACCACGAGGAATTGGGCGCGGTCATCTTCGACGAATGAGTCCAAGGTGAAGCTGGCCACGCGTACATAATAATCGGAGTGCGAAGATTTGACCACATAACTGTTCGAAGTCGCGTCTTTGGCACCAATTAAGAATGTCGTTACGGTTGCCGGAACCGTAGTCGTTAGTTGCACCGTAATCGTAAGCGTAGCGCTAGGTTTATCCAAACCATATTCAGATTTCGCCACTTTGCCAAGCGGCTCCAGCATCTGGATCGAACCAACCCGCGTGAAGCGTGTGCTGAAGTTATCTTGGTTAAACTGTTCGCCTTTCGCCAAACCGGCCAACGTCCAGGTATCCGAGATCGTCCTTGTAAAGTCGAATTTACCTTTGGCATTAGCAAACGCGATCGCTTTGATATCCGGTTGGTTGGCCGCAAAGTACGTCGCATCAATCCAGCTTGCCATTTCGGTGCTAATGTCCGATCCTGTCACATCGCCACTCAGATAGACTGGATCGCTGCCCGCCACCCGCACATTGGTGGCACGAATATTCGGTGATGTGCCGACCAAAAGCGTGTAGACTTTGCCATCACTGGTGGTTAAATCAATCCGGCGCATAAAGTCTTTATCATCGACTTTAAGACGTTTGTGGCTGGCTGCCGTGCTAGCCACGAGCCGGCTCGTATCAACGGCCAACACCTTACTAATAATCTGGCTGACTTGGATTTCCTTGACCGGATAATTGCCATTATCGGGCAACACCCACTGGCCATCCGTTTTTGCCATATGGACGGTTTTCTTATCGTCCTGAATTTTTACGTCAGTGACATCCGCCGCTTTAACACCAGCCAGTAACTTGCCAACCGCGGCGCTGCTGTTCTGGTTTGGCCAAAAGACAAAGGCCACCAAGGCGACCTGGACAATCAAAACGATACTTAAAATTTGATTCCGTCGATCCATAATATCCCCCATCGGGTTGATGATCGCTAGGCGTAATGAGTAATCAGCTAGTAGTACATCTACTCACTAATTACTAATTACGCTTGTTATCCTGAAGTCAATTTGAAAAGCGGCGTTTTGACCGCTTGCGGGCTCAGACCTCCACCTAACCTCCCCCTGCTGAGGAGGAACTGAGGCTTCGTCGGCCTCAAAAGGTTCTCGCCCACCAGGGTGTAGCGTGAGGTCAAAACACGCTTTTCGTTCTGATTTTGGTATAGTTATATTGTAACGACGCCCTGTTCAGTCGCCCGTGGCCGGTGCACTTACCATCGCCGGGGAAGGTGACAATTCCATCGGCTGTTCGTTGCGGCGGCGCACATACCAGAGGCCACCGGTAAGAAACAAGGCCAGCAGCGCAACCAAATAATTGCCCATCTCCCAAGTGGTCTGCTGACGTTCAGTCAACGGATCGATCAAACGCGTGTAGGTGCCGCGCGAGCGGATGCTCAACAGATCCGTGTCTTCCACCGACCAATCCACGGCGTTTTGGACAAATTGCAAGTTGTTCAAAATCTGATCCTGCACCAAGCGGGAGGAGAGTTGCAAGACAAAATCATCGGCAAATTCGCCACTGCCAATCACCACTAAGCGGGCGGAGGCAGGCGAAGCGCCCAGCGCACCCATATCTGGGGCAGGTCCAGCCGTAGGCACCGGGGTGGGTGCCGCGCTTGGTTGCGCCGGACCAGGCGTTGGTTCGATAAATGGCGATGGCTTGCCCTTAAAGTAACTTTCAAACGCACCCTGAACGACTACAGCCAACGGATAGGATTTCATCTCGCCTTCGACCGGAAAACCGCGATCAGGGTATTGCACAAGATCGGGTTGAATGTTCGGATCGGTGCGCAGCCAGGAATTAGCGCTCGATTTCAAGAGCACCGTGGTCTGGCGATCCTTATTCTTAGCTGGGTCCAACACAACGGGCGATACCCAGTTCATGCTGACGGCGGGCAAACCCGAGACAATGCTCTGGCTGCGTTCCATACCACTGGGCCGCACATCGACAAAGAAGGGGAACTTGATCGCCTGAATCTCTTGGACTTGCGAATTACCCACCTGGCGTTGCACCGGCACCGGGAAAGGCTGGCTCTGATCATCCATCACCAGCGATTGCTGGACATCAATGCCATAAGATTTGAGCATATCTTGCAAACTATTTTCAACTGGTTTTAGCCCCAAGCCGCCCGTTGCCGGATCAGCATTCGGGGCATAGTTGCCAGCGCCAACAATCACCGAGCCGCCGCGCATCAAGAACTGATCAATCGCAAAACGCTCTTTGTCGGTCATATTTTGCGGCATCAGCACCACCAACGTATCAATATCGGCAGGGGCCTTGCCTGTACTCAAATCCACCGGTTTCACGGTGTATTCCTGGGCTAATTTCTGATTGATCATGTTCCAGGAAGAGAGCGGCTGTTGTTGTTGACCAAAGGCATCTTGTTGTGGGGTCGCCGGCGGCGTCCACAAACCGATCACCTTTAGGAAGCCGCTGGAGGAGCGCTTCAAG
>JBBQBY010000400.1:0-6449 GCA_038318235.1 Caldilineales bacterium | reverse complement strand
AACATTGGCGATTTCCATGACTTTGCCCGCATACATCACAGCTAGCCGGTCCACCAATTGGGCGTGGACGGCCATGTCGTGGCTGACAAAGATTACGGTGGCCCCGGTGCGTTCTTTGATCTCGGCAATTGCCTCGATAATCGCGCGTTGCACGTTGACATCCAGCGCTGTGGTGGGTTCGTCGGCCACCACCAGTTCCGGACTCAACGTCATCGCCATTGCAATGCAGACCCGCTGCTTCATGCCACCGCTTAACTCGTGTGGATAGGCTTTGGCGATGCTGTCGGACAGCCCGACCAGGTTGAGCAGTTCCACGGCCCGCGCGCGTGCTTCATTGCGACTGAGTTCGGAATGTTGCACGATCACATCGATCATTTGGTCGCCAATCCGCATGACGGGGTTCAGCGAGTTCATCGACCCTTGCGGGATATAGGAAAGATGGCGCCAGCGTAGATGGCGCAAATCCTTTTCATTCACCTTGAATAAGTCCACGCCTTGCGTCAACTCATCGTCCTTGCCTTGACCGTTGCGGGTTGGCGCAGAAAACGTATTCGCGGACGCTTGTTGTGGGTAAAACATGGCCGTGCCGCTGTTGATGTAGCCGGGCGGGCGCACCAGGCGCATAATCCCTTCAACTAAGGTTGATTTTCCGCATCCAGACTCGCCGGCCAGACCAAAAATTTCATTGCGGTTGATCGTCACATCAACGCCGTCTACGACTTTGTATTCACCGTGGACGCTCTTGTAATAAATCCGTACATCGGATGTTTCGAGCAGAGGTTGTTTATCCATGATTACTGCCCTGTGGTTCCTTTCAGGCGCGGGTTAAAGGCTTCTTCCAGGCCGATATTGATCAAATTAAGCGAGAAGAAGAGAATCACGAGAATCCCGGCCGGCCCAGCAATTAAGTGCCACTTGCCCAAGCTCATCGCGCCCCAACCAATCGCCCAGTTGATCATCAAACCCAAGGTGGCGACATTGCCCGGTCCCAGCCCAATCAATTCCAGACCAACCTCGGCCAAAATTGCGCCGACCGTGCTGACTGCCAATCCGACACCCAGAAAAGGCAGCAAGTTGGGCAGAATTTCCTGGAAGATGATCGCCATGCTGCTGAGCCCCGACACGCGCGCCAGATCAACGTAGCCACGCTCGCGCAACGTAAGCACTTGCGAACGGATGGTGCGGGCGGAATAGGGCCAACTGAACGCCGCCAACAAAAGCGCCATTGTCACCACATTCAAGCCTTTGATATAGGCCGAGAGTGTGACCAAAATGGGAAAGGTAGGGATGACGAGAATCATATCCGTAAACGAGCGCAAGGAACTGTCCACGCGCCCACCTTGAAAGCCACCGATAAAGCCGACGATAATCCCGACTGTCGTGGCCAAGACGCCAGCCAGCAGACCAATTTCCAGTGAATAGCGCAACCCAACCAGCAACACGGAGAAGACATCACGCCCCATGCGATCCGTGCCCAGCCAATGCTCGCCGCTCAGATCTTCATAAAGCCCAAAGGTGCCAATTGTCATGGCATCGCCACCTTTGAGTCGCCAGTTGACCAACACCGGCTCGAAGATCGCCAGCAGACAGATAATTGTGAACAGAATGATCCCCACCAACAAACGTTTATTGCCCCAAAGGGAGCGCAGACTAGAATGCAATTTACCCTCCCATCCGAATGCGTGGATCGACAAACGGCAACAACAGATCTAGGATAAGATTAGCCGTCAGCACAGCCACAATTGAAATCAGCACGATCCCTTGCACCGTGTTATAGTCGAGAATGCCGACCGCGTTGACAAAGAGCGAGCCGATGCCTGGATAGGTGAAAATATACTCGACCAGGAATGAGCCGTTCATGATAAAACCCAGCGAAATCGCCAAGCCGGTTAGTTGCGGCAAAAGCGCATTGCGCAGCGCATAGTGGGTGAAAATATAACCCGGTTTTAGCCCTTTCGCCTGCGCAAAGAGCAGATAATCTTCACCCAGAATCGAGATCAGCAGCGAACGGGTCGATATTAACCAACCCGACACCGAGACCACGACAATCGAGAGCGAGGGCAGAAAAGCATGCCTGATTACACCGAGGATAAAGGACAAAGATAGACCGGGCGTTTCGGTCGCCGGATACGCTCCACGGGCCGGGAACCAGAGCAGGGTATAGGCAAAGAGAAAGATCAAAATCAATGCCACAAAGTACTGGGGAATCTGCGATAGCGCAATCGCAATGGTGGTAATGAGCTCTGAGCCGGGGAAGTTACGTTGCCAGCCGACAATCCCGCCTAGAACGAGACCTAGCACCCAAGAGATGATGATCGATAGACCCAATAAGCCAACCGTCCACGGCAACGCCTGCAAAATCAGCACCTGGGCATGCGTGGGAAACGCGGTCAAGGATGGTCCAAAATCGAAATGCAACAATACGTTGGAAATATAGCGGATGTATTGCTGAAATAGATTGCCGTCGAGCCCCAGCAATTTCTCGTATTCAGCGATCATTTTGTCGGCATTCGGGATTGTGTACGAATATTGCTGTTTCATCGAACTGATCAGCGCACCGATCGGGTTGCCCGGGATCATGCGAAAAAAGACAAAGGCCACCGTGAACGAGCCAAAAATGGTCAATAGATAGGTGGCAAAACGTTTTAAAAAATAGGCCAATACTGGGTGTGATTTTAAATTCATCACGTCATCTCCAACCAATGAAAAACGACTGCTATTTATCCGCAAATAAGGGCGGCCTCACCCCCCCCGCCCCCTCGCCTGAATCGAAGGTCAGAGTTCAGGTGAGGGGGCGTCGGAGTCAAACCAGCCGCGGGTCTCCCCTCTCCTGAAACAGCCCTTCCGTTCAGGCGAGGGGGCGGGGGTGAGGCAGGCCGTTTAAATTGAGAGAGCGAAGGTTGCCCCTCGCTCTCGTCACGTCTTTTATGCAATGATCTGTGATGAGTGGACATTTGTCGAGCCAACCCAATCACTCATCACAGATCACAATCCTTACTTCGCCGGTTCTAACTTAAAGGTCACCGGGTAGAAGAGCGCCCACCACGTGAAGGGTACGGTGTACATGTTGCCTTCGACTGGCCAGTTCTTCCAATAAGTCTGATTCCAAGGCATCACATAGAGGGTCTGAACTACGGGAATCGCTGGCATGGCTTTCATCCAGGCTTCTAGCGCTTGGCTATAGGCGACTTTGGCTTCGGGCGAATCTGGGCTCAATACTTCCAGTTTCGCAACAGCGGCATCTAGATCTTTGTCCTGCAAGCGAATCCAGTTGCCCGCAGTGTCACGATCACCAATCTTGGCGGCATTTTTGCTCTGGAAGGGCTGATAGAGGTTGATCGCGTCGATGAACGCGCCGCACAGCCAGTGCGAAGTCATGTCAAAATTGCCAGTGGCGGTTGAATCGTCAAACACCGGGCCGGTGACGGCTTTGACCGTGATGTCGATGCCGACTTTTTTAGCTTCTTCGGCCAAATCGGTGGCGATCTGGTATTCACCGACGCCGACTTCAGCTGGTGTGATCATCGTGAATGAGAGTTTATTGCCTTTGTCGTCCACACGAATGCCATCGCTGCCCAGCTTGAAGCCCATGTCGTCCAACAATTTGGTGGCCTTATCGGGCGCGTATTCGATCTTATACTTGGCGATCACATCTTTGTCCAAATATTTTTCCAACAGTTTCCATTCCGACCAGGGGTGGGTGGCGGGCACTGTGGGCGGCTGCCAGATCACTTTGGCAACTTTGTCACGGTTGACCAGATCCGAGAGCGCCCAGCGTAATTCTGGCTTGCTCAGCGGATATTTGCCGGCATTGAACCAAATGCCGCGCGGGCAGGGGTCTTGGAATGGCCCGTGAACGACGGCTGGATTGGCCTGTTCCGCTTGGACGATCTGTTGCCACTCCAGGCGATGACCGTGGTCGATCACATTGTTCACCAAATCTTGGTAATCAGCATCCTTGGGCGGTGCGGTGCGGAAGACCACATATTTGGCCTTGGGGAATTGCTGCGCTTTACCCCAATAATTCTCGTCACGTTCCCAGATAAACATCTTCAAATCAGGCAGCGTCTGTTTCAATTTCCAGACCGACGTGGTGACCGGTGGGTCATTTTTGAAGGTCATCGGGTCTTTGCCTTCCCAGATGTGTTTGGGCATCGGGGTGAAGTCAGCCACCTGGGCAAAGAATGTATAGTGGAAGCGTGGTGCTGGTTTGGTCAGCTCAAAGACAACGGTTGCCTTGTCTGGAGCAGAAACGCTTTTGACGAATTCCTGCATGGTAGCGCCAAATTGCATGGCTGGATTCTTTTGTACCATTTCCGTGGTGAAGACCACATCGTCAGCACTGAACGGTTGGCCATCGTTCCACTTCACATCATCACGCAGATGGATGGTCAATTCGGTAAAGTCTTTATTATAGACATAATCTTTGGCGAGCCAGGGTTGGATTTCACCAGTAGCAAAGTTGGCATAAAAGAGATACTCCAGACCAATCTGCACATACCCATTCGCGAAATCATAACCATTGGGGATGAAGCGGTTATAACTGTCGAAGATACGGAAGGTACCCGAATCTTCCAAATAGATGGTTTCATTGCGGGGTACGGGCAATTCACCACCTGGTACGACTGCTGCCGCTGGTGCAGCGGGCTGGCCTGGCGCGGCGCCTGGCCCGGTTGGCCCACCTGCGCAAGCCGTCAGGGTCAACATCACCACAACGATCGACAGATGGAGAAAATTGCGTAATTTAACTCGATGCATGGTTCATCCTTTCTTGTGTACTGCTGAAGATGGAGAAAAAAAATGTTGAACTGGGAGAAGGCAACAGGGAGCTTACCTTGGGGTAGGTTTTATTCCGTATCCAACAATGACAAACGAATGTTACGCCGCCAAGCAAAACTTAATCCAAAGTTGTAGAGAAAATATTAAAATTCTTTTGGAAGATCGACTAGGCAGCTTTGTGGCGTACGCAAAACATAACCTCGGACTAGTTTCTTGTTACCGGTTGGCGTCAAATGACGACTAATTTAGTCTATGGGTTACGAACACAAATTTATAACAAAACGAACTTTGGGAGTAGCAAGATTTTAAGTCTGTTTTTTACGCTCGACCTGAGAATGGGCACAAACAGGTAGGGAATAAAATAAGGGTATCATATTCTTGATTGGGTGTCAAACGCTACATTTTTGGCGTCAAAATTGCTTTGGTTTATAATTTGAACTTGTCATTCGGCTTATCCACGATCATTTGTGTAGATCGTAGTGACGACTTTAGTCGTTCTTGGTCGCAGAATGAACGACTAAAGTCGTCACTACACATTTTGTGTTGGACAGGCCACTAGTTAATCGTTGATTTTTGTAAAGCGATGTCTGAATCGTTATCCGCTAATTAACCTTGGACAAATCCTATGTGTCGAAGCATCAAAAAACTACGTTATCCTGATCAACCTCCGAGCGACGAAGAGGTCGCGGCGGCGGCGCGCCAATTTGTACGCAAGGTGAGCGGTTATCGCACACCTTCGCAGGCCAATCAAGCTGCTTTTGATCAGGCGATCGCCGAAATTACCGCGACGACAGAACGTTTGCTAGAAAGCTTGAGCCATAAAAGTCACCAATCCCAGGGCACAAAGGAGCCTACCCAAGCATGAGTTTTGGCATCACAAAAACGATCCCGGCCCAAGAAGGGCTCGCTGGTTTGAACACGCTCTATGACGGCTCGCGCACCGAATTTGAATTTCATATGGCGGGGAAACCGTCTAAACTGGCCGTTGGCGATTACGTTTATACGATTTTCAATGACCAAGTGATAGGACGGCTGAAGATTAAGCGGCTGGAAGGTGGCGCCTTTAACCCAGAATCCGGTAAACCCCGCACCTTGATTTTTGTCGAAGCGCCGGGCGAAAAGTTGAGTGTGCCCATTCCCAGGCAAGGACATCGCGGTACGCGCTATTATGATGGGGCTGAGTGGCCGGGTTGAGATCAAAGGAAAAGCTTTTTGCAACGAATTACGCGAATTAGGACGAATTAAATACAAAGGATGGGCACGCAGTTGGCAGCTAAGATCGTTGGTGGCACACCCTTGACTAGGTGCGCCGCCAACCACATGCCCCTACTTTACAGTGTATTAATAGCTTTTAATTCGTCCTAATTCGCGTAATTCGTTGCAAAAAGCTTTATTCTCCATGAATATTCCGATTAATCGCCCGTTTATATTGAAGCGAATCGGCCCCAAAATTTAATAAAATGGCTAATTTTAGACCAGTGGCTGCCAAGTAATTGATTGCTTGTGCTTCATAAAGAAGCGCCGTGACACCCAATGACTTTAGCTTTGGGATATAACCCTCTAACGCAGTCCGGTTTGCTACTGCAAGCCGATGCTTTAGCCTGACCCGTATGGTACTTCCCTTCGCGATGCTTTTGCGGTCTTTCGGGAGCCCTCAGGGCGCCTTTTGT
>JBBQBY010000399.1:0-6488 GCA_038318235.1 Caldilineales bacterium | reverse complement strand
CGCAAATCTGCGTCCATTTTCCCCTTGCCACTTTAGTTACCGTCACCACCGCTCGGCTCTTCGCCCAATGCCACCGTGATCTCGCGCGGTTGACCATCATTGGGATGCCCCGTGAAACCCAATGTCTTTAGCTTTGGGATATGAGGGGCTAAGTTGTTCGGACGCTAGCGCGGACGATGCTTTAGCCTGATCCATATTTACGCTTCGATTCTGAAGCGTCACCTTCCTTTCACTGTGATGTTGCGATTGTTGATAACATGATTTGCAAAATCGTCTCACATATGATACAATTGAGTTATGCAAAGAACCGTGCGCTTGAAACTTGAACCGACGCCAGAACAGGCTAATGCCTTGATTGAGACGATCAAACAACACGCCGCCTGTTACAATGTCGTGGCGCGTCACGGTTGGGATAGCAACATAAAGAACGGCGTAACCTTGCACAAGGATACTTACTACACCTTGCGTGAGCAGTTCCCAAAGATGCCATCGCAGCTTGTCGTTTCTGCCCGTATGCGTGCAACTGAATCGTTGGTTTCGGCTTTCACCTTGCGCAAGCAAAAGAACAGCAAGGGCGAACTGAAAAAAGTTTCTTGCCCACACGCAATCTTTGCTACCATCCGCTACGATGCCCGCAGCTATCGCTTTAATGTCAAGCAAAGCCTTGCGCACCTCTCCACCGTCGCCGGTCGATTGCCCGTTGCTTTCAAAGCCTACGCTTGGGCGAAAACTATGATTACCCAAGCTGAAGGTTTTGATAGTGCCGACCTGATTTACCGTGACGGCCACTTCTTTCTTCACCTTGTTGTTACTTTGCCCGAATCCATCGTCGCTATCAGCGATCAGGTTGTCGGTGTTGACTTTGGCGAGACACGTCCCGCCGTCACATCGAATAATCTGTTTTTTGGTGAGCGGCGCTGGAAAGGCATTGAACGAAGATACTTCCGATTGAAGCGTCAGCTTCAGAGCAAAGGCACACGTTCGGCTAAACGCAAATTGAAGCGTCTTAGTCAGACCGTGACTCGGTTTCGTTCTGATTGCGATCACGTTGTCAGTCGGCGTATCGTTGATAGTGTCCAGTCCGGTAGTACGATTGTGGTTGAAAATTTGACTGAGATTAGAACAAATGGCAAACGACGCGGCACAGAGCAACGCCGCCAGTTCCACCAATGGACGTTGTCGGTTCTACCGAACCGCGCCCGTTTGCGTGAACTGATCACCTATAAAGCCGAAGCTAAAGGCTGTAGCGTGGTTGGTATCGACCCTCGACATACTTCGCAAACCTGTTCTAAATGTGGTTATCAACATCGGTCAAACCGTAAGTCCCAATCTGAATTTTGCTGCCGTGAATGTGGTTATCAACTAAACGCCGACCTGAACGGTGCTCGTAATATCGCTCGGAAACATCTTGTCAGTGGTGGTATATCTGCTGCTGGCGGGCGTTCTGTCAACACGCCTATCGTAACGCCCTCGACGGATGGCCGTCCGGTAGTTACAAGCCCAACGCCTTTAGGCTTGGGTAGTTGACGCAAGTACGTAACCTTTACCGAATCGCCCACTTGATGATGATCTTCCAACCAGGTTTCTAAACCGTCTACCGTGCTAATTGCATTGTCGTCAACTGATAGCAAAATGTCACCGCCCACATAAACGCGCTGATTGCCAATCATGGTTTCGCGTTGTGCGCCTTGGATGCCAGCTTGCGCCAACGGACCTATAGTCTCAAGTTGCACCAGTAAAAGCCCCTTTGCCACGGGCAGTTTGACGATTTCAGCCAAACGATCTGTGAGGCCATAGGCATAACGAATGCCCAGCCACGGATGACGATAATGGCCCAGGCTCAGCAGATCGGGCAGCAGACGCTTGACCGTGTTGATGGGCACACAACCACTCAAAAGCACGCCAATCGCCAGACAACTGAGCATCCAAAATAATTTTTGTTTTATCAACTGCGGTAAACAAGCCGATTGCTGCTGCATAACTATGCCCGATTCATTTTATTCAATTTGCCGGAGGAACAACATTATTCTAGCGTCGGCGCGCTGATTTTCACGCCAGTTTTGGCGAGTATAATCGAGCAAGGTGAAGAGAACATAGGCAGAAGATAAGGATAAGTTTAATCTTAGAAGAAGATAAGCCAAGCTGCAGCGAATGAATTCACCATCAGCGATAAGAACCATGCATGTGCGTGATGATTGCGCAGGACATAGCTAGGGCGGATATACGAGAAGGGGCTGGGCAGATCAACGCTGTTTGCAGGACGTGATAACGTTACCGGCGACCACTGGCTGAGAACTCCGACCAGTAATCAATCCAAGCGCATCACTATTTAAAGTAAAATCAGCCAGAGATCAGTGGTTTTCGTCGAGCCAGCTGTCCAGGAAGCGGACAGAGACTTTTAAGTAAACGAGGCCAGCGGTGTCCGCTTCCTGGACAGCTTCGGAACACGCGTTTTCAAACTACTTTCACTTTAAAATCAACGGGTGATCAAAGGTAAATATAATTGTGTAATCGTTAGGGGCACGGGCGCAAAACTGAAATTCAGATTGTTCAGATGGTCGGTCGATGCCACGGTGATGTGTAGTTCGGCATCGCCCGTCATCATCATGCCCACCGGAGCCTCGGCGCGTACCGTATACAGATCGGGGAGAAGACTGGCCACGACCCAGTTGCCGGTACGATTGCTGCTTGTCGTAGTGACTAGGTTGAGGTTTGCGTCGTAGATATCCACTTTGATCCCACTGAGGGGGTGCTGTTCACTCAAACCTTGCAAGCCGTCATAATCATCATCTTGCCACGTAAGGCCCGATAATGTAGCCGTTATAAATTGCGCCGGTGCTTCGGTCTCTAGCGCGGCCAGTGGATTAATTCGCCCGTAGCCAAATTTTTCATCGCGGCCGGGATCGCCCAAATCGAAGGCGGTTGTTTCAATCAAACGGGTTAAATCAGCGACGGTACGCGTCGGCTCTTGTGATAATAACAGGCCCGCCAGGCCAGCGACATGCGGGGTGGCCATACTTGTGCCGGTTAAAAAGGTGTAACCGCCATATTCATTATTGAGATCATTATAGGTGCTATAAACATTATCACCAGGCGCCATCACATCTACGTAATCCCCGAAGTTGCTGAGTGACCACCGTTCATCGTTTCTGCCGGTTGCACCTACGCCGATCACACCATCATAGGCGGCTGGGTAGAAATTATCCTTAGAATTAGCGTTGCCTACTGCCGCCACAATCAAGACATTATGCCCAAGTGCATAATTTACAGCATCTTCGATCACGGTCGATTTGGTCTTGCTGCCCAGGCTCAGCACGATAATATTGGCGTGATGGTCGACGGCATAGACAATGCCTTCGGCCACGCCAGACCAGGTCCCCGCATTATGATCGTTAAGGACTTTCACTGGCAAAATGCTACATCCGCCGCATACGCCGGCCATGCCAATGCCATTATTGATCGCCGCCGCCGCAATGCCAGCCACATGCGTGCCATGACCAAAATCATCCTCAGGATTATCATCGTCATTTACCACGTCATAGCCTGGTAAAATCCGTCCAGCAAACTCTGGATGGGCCTGAGCGATGCCAGTATCAAGCACGGCAATCGTTACGCTAATACTGCCAGTTGTATAATCCCAGGCCGATTGCATGTTGAGCAAAGCGGTCGTATAGCTCTTATTTTCATCCAAAGCATCTGGATCATTAATCTCATAGGTACCTTCTACCGGCAGATCAGCTTCGACAACGACCACTTGAGGGTTTTTGGCAATCTCCGCCAATCGGCTTTGTACGCCGGCCGCGTTGACGGTTTCGACCATTTGCACTTTTGCCATACTGAGCGGTGCCAGCCAATATAGCAATTCGCCGCCCATCCCAGCAATCACAGCATCACGTTCTTGTAACGATACACCCTGCGCAAACTGCACCATATAAACTTCGCCTTGTGGCAAGCCATTGCTTGTCAAAGGGGGATTGCCCATGCCATAGATAGCGACAGGAGGTGTAAGCAGGCTCAATGCTGGCAGCATTATAATCACAACCAGCCACTTTGTTTGGGTAAAACATCTTACAGCCACTTGCATTCTCGCTTTTAATGCCACAATCAAGCGCTCCCTGAATCGATAGCAATTCCTTCAAAAACAACAAGTAAGTGGTTGTAGTCAAGGGTAAGGTTTATAACTAAAGTCCACATTAGATCAATGGTCTGGTGTAGACGTTCACAAATCTCAGTCTAGCTTCTCATCGATAGACCCGTATAAGAGTATAGCCATGCACACAGGCGGCGTCTCTAGGATATTTGTACTACCTATACTAAATAAATATAGCTTTTATTATTGCCGATCCAGATCGCAAAAAAGTACAAAAAAATCGGTCGCTGCTCAGGCAGTGACCGATTTTTTTGTACTTGGAGAAAAGCAAAATTAAACGCAGCCAGATAAATGTGCCACGAACAGGCGGGTCAGGCGATTTTCACCTCTTGCATTTCGTCCAATGTCATCAGACCTTCCTTTAAAGCATATAACGCGGCCTGCGTACGGTTAGCCAGGTGCAATTTGCCGAGGATATTGCTAACATGGGTACGTACAGTGCGCTCGCTAATTGACAAGGAAACGCCAATATCGTAATTGGATATGCCGCGCGCCACCCATATTAATACTTCCACTTCGCGTCCGGTTAAGGGTTCATCCAATGGCGGTAAGGTCAGCGGGCGGTTCAACTCGCGAATTAATTTACTAGCGATCAAAGGATTAATCGAAGTTTCACCATGATAGACATCACGAATAGCCTGGATCAGTTCTTGAGGACTAGCCCCTTTGAGCAGGTAGCCTAGCGCGCCAGCTTTGATCGCAGCATATACTTTATCCTCCTCCGAGTAACTGGTCAATACGATAATTTTTGCATCGGGGTTATTCAGTGTAATCTCGCTAATGGCTTGAAGACCGGTTTTGCGCGGCATTTGCAAATCGATCAAGATTACATCAGGGTTTAGTAGCCGTGCAATCATGACTGCCTCCATACCATCGGCAGCCTCCCCAATGACGACGATTTCACCCTCTGCTTCGATCAAAGCGCGAATCCCTCCGCGCACAACATTATGGTCGTCAGCAAGCAAGACACGGATGGGGTTGTTCACAAATATCCTCCTAGCCAAAAGGTTGATTATATCGGCAAAACAAGAACAGTCAGATCGTAGGTCATCAGTCGTACGTATATATGGCCTATTTCTATTGTAACAGATTTTTGAATTTTTTTACTACGATAAATTGCTGGTTTTTATGCTGTGTCGCGGATTTTTTGTACACTTTAAGCGAGTCGCACTTGCAGGGCATAAAGTCGATTGGCTTAAAGCACGTATAATAAACGCGGGGATAAGTGGGGGAAAACCTGGGGGTAACTGTGGAATAAGCGGTAATAAATAGGGCAAAGTAAAAAGCAAAGTTATTATTACTTATTACTACTTATCCCCACTCTAGTATTCGGTCGGTCAAGCACAACAAGATATAGAGGCTAGCTACCGTTAGTGCAAAAAGTTTTCATCAGTTTTCGCGACTATTCCCCAAGTTATTCAATAATAGAAGGAAAAACTTAGCACACAAAACACCAATATAAGGCATCAATCGCTCAATAAATAACTATATATGGGCATTTAGTGCCTATGTGTTCTAACTTATCCCCAAATCCCCAGCCCCTACTATAATGACTATATATTCTATAATATACACAAGGTTAACTATTTAACCAAACTGTCATTACAATTACCTTACACAAATAAAGTGCTAAGGGCGGCGCATCCTGCTTCGTTCAATCGCCATCGAGGGTGGTGTATAGGCTTGTTTTTCGTCAGGCTCGATCTCATCCGGCATGATAAAATCAACAGGGCTTAAATAGGGCAGTGGATCGGTAAAGCCACCCCAGCCGTCAAACCGGTTATAGGGTTTAATGCGAATACCTAGATGAAGGTGCGGTTGGATCGCCTGGGCAGCAACCTGTGCTAGCTGGTCGCTACCGCTAGCGCCGCTATAACCAAGCCAACCACCGCGCTGGATCATTTGGCCAGACTCCACCTGAATTTCATCCAAGTGCGCATAGAATGATTCGCCCCAAGTGTGTTCTAGCTTTAAATAGCGGCCAAAACCACCTGGCTCATAACTCAATTCCATCACGCGGCCTGTGTCTACGGCAAAGATCTGGTTGCCCTTTTGCATCGCAAAATCGAGCCCAATATGCCCTTTTAACCCAACGCCGTTATACTTAAACTGGGCATAATATTCTGGGTGTTCGCCCCAAAATTGGACAATTGGACAACGCCCAGCAAACGGCGTAGAAAGATATATGCCTTCAGGTTCATAAAAACCAAAAGCGAGTGGTTGGGAAACAAATTTGAATGTCATAGCTTTATCGTTACCAAAATAATCGTACACACCAAAATAATCCTATATGATGTACCAGAAAAATAGCTGATCGGCGCGGCCAGAAAACCGCGCC
>JBBQBY010000398.1:0-6500 GCA_038318235.1 Caldilineales bacterium | reverse complement strand
ACGCCAGGTGTGTCCGTGACCCCGGCATAGGTGAGCGTGTACACCATTTCTTGGTTGCTTTTATTGGCCACGCGGATATTTTTCAGTGCCGTGATGTTGTTGAGCACTTCCGGCGCGCCAAAAGATACGCTTACCAGCCCTGGGTTGTCGGCGTTATAGGCCAGCACATTCGTCTTCTGCGCTTTTTCCAGATCAAGTTGGCCAGCGCCAATCCGCATGGGTGCATAAACTGAGGCGGTGGTTACTTCGGTTGTCCGAATTTGCGCCATCGCTGAGTTCATCACCAGGGCTTTTAATTCTTCGACGCGCCAGTCTGGGTGCAACTGGCGTAAGAGCGCCATTGCACCCGCCACATGCGGTGCGGCCATTGATGTGCCCGAATTGAGGGCGCTGTTGTTGCCGGTGCCTTGGCCAGCCGAAATGATCCGATACCCTGGCGCGGTTATATCCGGTTTGAGCGCCGAATCAAACCGTCGCGGGCCGCGCGAGGAAAAATTGGCGAGCGTCTCAAAACTATTCGTCGTGATTTGACCAGCCGCCACACTGATCACGGCATCGGCGATCGCTGGGCTGCCAGAGACATAGGTAACATCGCCTGAATTGCCAGCCGAAGCGACGACAATTATACCTGCCGCGACGGCATTGACGCTGGCAATCGATGTTGGATCATCCAGTGTGCCATAAGACGAACCCAAAGAGAGGTTGATCACATCGACATGGTCAGATAAATCACCATCCCCGTTGGGATCTACTGCCCATTCAATCCCTTGATCGACAATTTCGCTGCTACCGGTGCAACCAAAGACCTTCAACGCGTAAATTTTTGCAGCGGGAGCAACGCCGGGTGGAATCCGCAGATCACTAAGATTTGTCGCTGCATTGTATGCCCGGCGATAGGTGGTCCCATCATTTTCTACCCCATAACCGGCCGCGATCCCGGCGACATGTGTGCCGTGGGCATAACAATCCATCGGGTCTGGATCTGGTGTCGGAATCGGCTGATATTTGTCACTATCTGGGTCTGCATTATAAAGGTTACCCGTAAAGTCATAACCGCCGATTACTTTCTCGCCAGGGAAACCGGTGACGTCACCAATGCGCGTGAGGTCGTTCGCGGCATAACCGGTGCCAGGCCCGCCGAAATCTGTGTGCAGATAATCCACGCCCGTATCAACAATCGCGATCGTCATACCTGCGCCAGTGATGCCGAGCCCATTGACCCCTTGCCAAAGCACCGGTGCGCCACTCAAGGGCGCGTTAGTGGTATCCGCTGGATATTTGGCAATTAAGTGATGGACGGCCTTGACCCCAGGCAATTGCGCCAGTTGCGCCAGCTTATCGGTGACAATGCGGATCGCGATGCCGTTATAGACGCGTTGGTTGCGATAGATTACCGTTGCGTTCAGGGCTTCGAGCGCCGTCAATGTGCGTTGTTGTGCTTGCTCGATGGTGGCCAATTGGGCTTGCGTGGCAGCCGCAATTTGTGTTGTTGTGGCTGCTTGCACCCCAGTCTTTGCCTGCATCTCGGCATAGATCTGGGTGACCGCGGGCGCTTGTAGCTCGATGAGGACGCTTACCCAAGCGTCTGATGCAGCCTGGTTTGCGACCACCACGCTGGGCGCGGGATAGGCGGCCTGCACGGGGTTGATTTGGCTGCCCGCCGCGCAGAGTAGCGTAAATAATAGGATCGTCGTAAATTTTATGGTTGAGAATTTCATAGTAGCCTTGTTTTTGTAAGCGAGTGATTCGGTGGCTGGATTATAACAGGGTCGATTTCGCTTGGGAATCACCGGATAGTACCATTAACCTGGTTTTCAGAAGCTAATTTTTGTGAGAATATGGAGTACTAACAATTTAAACCGGCTTTGTATCACAAATGCACACGCGTTGACGCAAATTGTATCGATGGCGTGCCAGCATGCCTGATGCAACCGAGCAAAGCCATATTCGATTTCGCCTGTCAATTTGTATACGTTTGCTAGACCTGGCCGGAAGCGAATTGTACAAGCGGCAGGTTCAAAGCCCCATCACTGCACAAACACGTTGACCATAGCTTATGTCATTGATTAAATTTGTACGAACCTTTACAGTCTCTGCTCTTTTGCTCGGCCTGGTCTGCGTTTGGCTGGGCATTAAAATTGTCCCTGTACGCGCGGCGCGTTTGTTTGTCGCGCCGCCCGTCGTTGACCTCGTACCGATCTATGCGATTCAAGGCTCTGGTCTGGTCTCGCCGCAGGTGCAACAGTGGGTGGACACGGCAGGTGTTGTCACGGGAGTCGGTGAGACGGGCTTTTACCTACAAGACCCGGTGGGCGACAACGATCCGACCACGAGCGACGGGATCTTTGTCTATACACGCACACGCCCACCGGTTCAGCCCGGCCAGTGCATCCGCGTGCAGCGCGCGTATGTGGACGAGTTTTACGAGAAGACAGAATTGTCGCGCGCAAAGGCGCTTCTCCCCGCCGACAGTTGCGCCACCACCACCCTCGCACCGGTGCTGATGCCATCGGCGCGCCTGGGCAGACCACCAGTCGAGCTTTTCGAACGCTATGAAGGCATGTTGGTACAAATGGAAAATTTGGCCGGCATTGTACAGGGGCCGACTGAGCGTTTTAGTAATAATAGTGTGGAAATTGCGTTCTTGCCAGAGTCGTTTGTCCCCTATGTTGATGATGCGCGCGTCTACCAGGTGAATGCCAATGACACAACAGCACTCACGTTTTTGAGCAATAACATTGGCGCAGTTTTGCCGGATGTCGTTTGGGGTGATCACATTGTGGCTGGCGCGCAGGTGAATGGGACGCGCATCGCGACTGGCGTTTTGGATTACAATTTTGGGCAGTATCGGCTGAATTTATTACCCGATCAAGTCGTGACGGCCGAAACGCATGGTCTGGCCTTGGCGCAGGGCGTAGCTAGCACCGCGCATGATTTTACGGTCTGTACGTTCAACTTGTACGGCCTGGGCCGCGGCAGCGAACAACTAACCGATGAGCTTGAATATCAGGCCCATCTGCATAAGCGAGCGCTGGCGATTCGTGAAAGTCTGCAAGGCTGCACCATTCTCGGCTTGCAAGAGACCGGCGCGCCGGAAGACGCGCAGAATCTGGCGCGCGAGTTGCGCACAAGCTTTGGGCTGGATTATGTGGTAACTTCGCTTGCCGGGCCACAAACTAGCAATCCAGAATTCCCGCTTACGTTGAGTTTATTGACGCGCCGTGACCGCGTGGAGGTGCTAAACTCGGCGGCGCCCCAGACTTGTACGCCACAAAATTATAAGGTGAATGTCATCCCTGGTGTTTGCCCCGCCGATGAATTTGCGCTGTTTGACCGCCCGCCACTAATGGCTACGTTACGGGTGGCTGGGGATTGGGGCGAACCTTATGTGCTGCATATCATTGACAATCATTGGAAGAGCAAAGGTGGCGATGAAACCGTCAATGTGGTGCGGCGTGAAAAGCAAGCACGGGCTGTGGCTGCACTGGTGCAAGCGCAATTGACCAGTGACCCAGCCGCCCATGTGATCGTCCTCGGCGATCTCAATGACTATTATGGCAGCGCCCCCGTGGCGGCTTTGCGTACAGGAGTGCAACCGGCTTTGCTGCATACGTATGATGTCCTACCACGCTTGGCTCGCTACACCTATATTTATAACGGGGCCAGCCAAGTATTAGATCACATCTTGCTCACGCCGAACATGGAATCGGTGCTGGCCAGTGTGCAGCCCATTCACATCAATGCCGATTTCCCCTCACCAGCCCTGATCGATGCGGCGAATGTCGAGCGGGCCAGTGATCATGATCCCGTGCAAATCCGTTTGCGGCCAACTGGGGTTGGTATCGTGGGTGGCAATTTGCGCTATGCCGATACGACGGTGCAACTTGTCGCTGGTGCGCAGCAAGTGCTGGCCGAAACCCATACCGATGCCCTGGGTGATTTTCGCTTCTGGGATGTAACCCCTGGCGCGTATGCCTTGCGCCTGCTGCCACCGATCTATCAGTTGCCAGCCCAGACATCGGGGTTAGACCTTGTGGTCAAGTCTGGATATAATTCAATCGGTGACCAAGCGATGCGCCATCGCACCGTTGATATCATTGCCGCTACCGCCTTGCTTGGCGCCCAACTGGCTCATCAACTGCAACCATAATTAACAGAAGCCTCAGGCCCAGATTCGCCGTCATTCTCCTGTTTTGCAGCGTTCTCTGAAACACGCGAAATCCATAATAGGGTATGAGTGTTTTTGGCGTTGAAGAAGCTTTGGTCGGCGGCGTTCAAGGTGACGGTCGTGGGCAAGGTGGTGTTTTTGTAGACGCGCACCGTGCCGGTGGCTTGCACACAGCCACCGAGTTTGTCGCCATTGGCAAAGGTGCTGGCTGTGTGCGCATAGGGCGTCCAGGTCGGTGTATTAAAGCGCAGTGTGGAGACGCGCACGGCATGGGCAAGATTGTCATAGACCACGGCAATCGCCCCGGTGTTGGGGATGCTGCCCGTCTGCACCTTGAGCAGAACGCCCTGGGCTGGACTGCGCGGATCGAGCGTGCTGAGGGCGACAAAGGCGGCCTGGCTCGTCCCGAAGGTAGTCGGCTTCCAGACCACCGCGCCACCGAGTTGCACATCGACTTTGTTGCTGGCAAGCTTATAGAAGCTCTGGTCAACCAGCCCAGTCCAGTTACTGCCCAAGCCACCGTTGGCGCGGTTGAAATTATCGAGCAGCCCTGGAGTGATACAGGCATCGGTGGCGGGCGTGTTGGTCGCAGTCCGTGGCATCGGCGTGCCGTTGGCATTGGCAGGATAAGAGTCGGTGTTGCCGTCGGTGACACCGGTGTGCTCGTGGCAGTGGGTGGGATAGGCGTATCGGTCGGTGTGGGTGGCACAGGGGTATAGGTGGGCGTGGCCGTTGGTGGCGTGATGTCCACGACATCGATCGGGAAGGGACTGCCCTGGATCGGGAGGCCCCCCAGGCTGACCGCAAGCTGCCAGGCGCCCAGCGACGCCGGGCCAACGCCAATCGTGTAGGTGCCATCGTTGTTGTCGGTGACCGTTGTCGCCGCCGACTGCGTGGGATCACTCACACTAGTGAACTTTGCTTGGAACTCATTGGCATACCCTGCGCCTCCTACCCCCAATTGGTTGAAACACGCGTCGCGTAGCTGCACCTGTACCTGACCGGTCTGGCCGACTGGGATCGAAGTCGGCGGTTGGAGCGCGCGGCTCAATGCCGCCGAGGGCGTAACCACCGTCAGTTTCCAGTTGCGAATCGTGACATCCGCTGGCGTCGTCATACCACTTGCGCTTGTGAAGCCAAGATAGGCGCCACCCGCCGCCGCGATGCGCGCAAAATCTTGTTGACTGATTGGTGCCTGAATGATCGCCCCCAAGATGTTATCGAGAAAGCCCCTGATAAACCCAGAATTACCATCAACGCCAAGGGTATAATCGATTCTTGCATGGTGTGATTGTCCGTCGTTGAACGTCCATGTATCCCGTAGGGTTGGCCCAGCATCACCTACAGTACTTGCCAGCGCATACTGCTGATTGGCGCTATTCGGTGCTTCGTAGCCAGTATGGAGCGAACTGTTACTATAAGGGAGAACAACTCTATCCGCTGTCTGGGCTCGACTATACGCCAGGGACGACCCAGGTGACGGTGCCCGCTGCCGTGCAGTTCTTTGTTCACTGTGCGCAGCAGATCGATGCCGGGTTTACCCTGCGCGACGGGGATAATGCCGCCCTGTGGCAGATTTGTCAATTTGTCCAGGGCATGCCGTTGGGGCTGGAGATGGCCGCCGCTTGGACGACGCTGCTGCCGCTGGCAGAGATTGCCACTGAGATTACCAAGAGTGCCGATTTTCTGCGCGTGGATTGGGCGGATGCACCGGAACGGCAACGCAGTATGCGCGCTGTTTTTGCGTGGTCGTGGCGCTTGATCACCGCGGACGAACAACGGGTGTTGCGCCAACTGGCGCTCTTTGCCAGTAGCTTTACGCGCCCCGCGGCCGAGCAGATCGCCGGGGCTTCGCTGCGCACGCTCACCAGCCTGCTGAACAAATCCCTGCTCCACTATGTCTCCACCGGCGAGGGGGCTGGGCTGACCCTCCACCAAGAAGCCAGCGCGCCGCGCCGTTATGAACTCCATGCGCTGGTGCGGCAGTTTGCCGCCGAAGAGTTGACCGCCACGCCAGAACGCGCCGCCACCGAAGCTCGCTATAGCGCCTTCTATCTGGCCTGGCTGGCTACGCGCGAAGCGCCTTTGCTTGGCAGTGCCGTGCGGGAGACCGTGGCCGAAATTCAGCGTGAGCTTGACCATGTGCGCCAGGCGTGGCGCTGGGCCATCGATTATGCGCAGTGGACGCAGCTCGATCCATGTGCGCACTGTCTTTCTGAATTTTTTGCCATTGTCGGCCGTCCCGTTGAGGGCGAACAACTCTTTCAACTGGCGGCTGAGCACTGTGGGCGCGCGGCAGCAACACCAGCGCACGCCCTGTCGGATGGGCAAG
>JBBQBY010000397.1:0-6532 GCA_038318235.1 Caldilineales bacterium | reverse complement strand
GCAGTTCACCATTGCCACAGCCGATATCCAACGCCTTGACGCGATCAGGCACAAGATCGGCGATCACCTGGAGGTCAGAGCGCAAAATCGTGGTTGGTTGGAGGGCTGGTGAATGCTCGTCAGTGACGAATTGAGGGGTTATGCTCACGCCAGGGCCTCGATCTTCAAGCGGTGTGCTTCTTCTGGGGATAGTTGGCGGGTCACCGGCTTAATTTTGGTGGCCGAGTTGTCGCTGTTCGGCGCTGGCCGGGCAATATTTTCTTCGCGGGCCAGCCGATCCAAAAAGCTGGACATCAGATCGGTCATCGTTTCGACTTCGAGCAAGAAAGCATCGTGGCCCCAAGCACTTTTTACATCTAGGTACGTGACATCGGCGCCCACGGCCGTCAGTGCGCTGACTAATTTTTTGCTGTGATAACTGGGGTAGAGCCAGTCACTTGTAAAGCTGACGACTAGATATTTAATGTGGGCGGAATTGACAAAAGTTGCCGCCAGCGAACCGGTAGGCGCGCTCAAATCGAAATAATCCATCGCCTTGGTGACGTAAAGATAACTATTAGCGTCAAAGCGCCGCGTAAAGCTGTTACCGTTATATTTGAGATAGCTCTCAATCTCGAATTCGGTCTGGAACTCATAGCCGTAACGTTCCAGATCGCGCAAGCGTCGCCCAAATTTTTCATGCATGGATTCTTCGCTGAGGTAGGTAATGTGCCCCACCATGCGCGCCACCGCCAACCCAGCGTCGGGCTTGTGCTCAGACCCGTAATAATCCCCCAGATTCCAGGCCGAATCAGCGTAAATCGCCTGGCGTCCCACCTCGCTAAAGGCAATCAACATGGGGCTGTGGGCCGCCGTAGTCGCAATTGGAATGATGGCATGCACGCGATCAGGGTGATGGGCCGCCCATTCCAACACTTGCATACCGCCCATCGAGCCGCCCGCCACGCAGAGCAATTTGTCAATGCCCAGATGATCGATCAGTTTGATCTGAGCGCGCACCCAATCGCCAACCGTCACCACTGGGAAGAGCAGACCATAGGGTTTACCAACGGTCGGATTGATATCAGCCGGGCTGGTGGAGCCGTAACAACTACCAATCACATTGCTGCAAATCACAAAAAAGCGATTCGTATCGAACGCTTTGCCAGGGCCAATACAGTCATCCCACCAACCAGGTTTTGTATCTTTGTCGCTATGATAACCAGCCGCATGGGCGCTGCCGCTCAACGCATGGGTAACCAGGATCGCATTCGAGCGATTGGCGTTCAGACGGCCATAGGTTTCATATGCAATCGTGACTGGGCTAAGCGTCGCCCCGCTCTCTAGACAAAAGGGCTCATCCTCGGCAAATGTGAAGGACTGGGCCTCCACGATGCCGACAGAGTGTTCGTTGGTCATGGTTCCTCCATATTTGAGAGGAAGAGAGGGAGACAAGGAGAGGGGGAGACAAGGAGATGAATAGCTCCTCTCCTTGTCCCCTTGTCCCCTTGCCTCCCTTGTCACTTCGCTGCTGCGGCCAATGCCTGATCCAGATCCCAGAGGATGTCTTCAATATCTTCCAGACCAATGCTCAGGCGCACAAAATCGGGGGTGACACCGGCGCCGATCATTTGATCCTCGCTCAATTGGCTATGCGTAGTCGTGGCCGGGTGAATCGCCAAGCTCTTGGCATCGCCCACATTCGCCACATGGCTAAACAGTTTCAAATTGTTGATAAATTGCTTACCGGCTTCCACGCCGCCCTTAATCCCAAACCCCAGAATCGCGCCCGCGCCCTTGGGCAGGTATTTTTGGGCCTGTTCATGGCTCGGGTGGCTGGCTAAGCTCGGGTGCGCAACCCACGCCACCGATGGATGGCTGTTCAAGTGTTCAACCACCTTTTGCGCGTTCGCAACATGGCGCTCCATGCGCAGGCTCAAGGTTTCGATGCCTTGGATCGTCGCCCAACTGTTGAACGGCGCCTGGCATGCGCCAATGTCACGCAAAATTTGCACACGTGCTTTGATGATAAATGGCGGTAGCCCCATGCCCAACAGATCGGCATACTTCAGGCCATGATAACTTGGGTCAGGCGTGGTGAAGTTGGCAAAACGCCCGCTCGTCCAGTCAAAGTTGCCGCCATCAACAATCACGCCGCCGATGGTAGTGCCGTGGCCGCCAATAAACTTGGTGGTGCTGTGGACGATGATATTGGCCCCGTGTTCAAATGGACGGCACAGGTATGGTGTGGCAAAGGTGTTGTCGATCATCAAAGGGATGTTATGGGCCTTGGCAATCGCGCTCACTTCTGCGAAAGGAAAGACAAAGATATCGGGGTTGCCCAACGTTTCGCCGTAGATGATCTTGGTATTAGGGCGAATCGCTTGCTCAAAGTTCTTGGGATCGCTCGGATCAACCAGGGTGACATCAATGCCCATGCGTGGGAACGTATAACTGAACTGGTTGTAGGTGCCACCATACAAACGGCTGCTGCTGACGATGTGATCGCCGGCGCTGCACAAGGTCATAACCGCCATGGCTTGTGCAGCGTGACCACTGCTCGCGGCCAGGGCACCGACGCCACCTTCCAAAGCGGCAAGGCGTTGCTCCATCACATCCGTGGTTGGGTTCATGATGCGCGTGTAAATGTTGCCCAGTTCTGCCAACGCAAAAAGATTGGCGGCATGTTGGGTATCGCGAAATTGATAGCTGGTGGTCTGGTAGATCGGCACCGCGCGGCTACCCGTGCTCGGATCAGGCGTCTGCCCCGCATGCAATTGCTGCGTAGAAAAACCAAATTTTCGTTCGTTCGTCATAAATAGCTTTCCTTCCGTAGTTGATAGGATCAATTAAACAGCAATAGATTACATCACTTTGCTTTACGTCAGTCCATCGCAGCGAGCGAGGCACAAACTTAATAAAGCATGGTTGAACCCTAAAAAAACCTCTCATCCGATTGATGAGAGGTTTTTTTAGACGATTGGTTCGATCACCTGCTGGGTGAAACAAAAATCCCCAAACGGGGATGAGCAGGAAAGCGGCGTCCAGCTTTCTCTCATCTTCCAGAACTTGTCTGCCGGAGTTGGCACCCTGGGCGCTTCAAGCGGCATCTTTGCCGTCTCATGCTGGGTTGCCGAGGTTTCATTGGGCCGTTCCCTCCACCTCTCTGGATAAGAGTCATACTATTTACTTGTTCAACCAACTATAGCAGGTTGAACATATCTTGTCAAGCTGGCCCGTTATACTAAATCGCTGTCGATCGGATGATAGATTACGAAATAGATCAGACAAGATGCTGATTTATTTCGTAATTCACCTAAACTATAATACGAGTGTGATTACTCCCACGACTAAAGCTCGTGGGCTTCTATAACTACCGACGAATCGGTGTTAAGGCCAGCTAATCCGCGGGCCAAAATGTTTAAAGCGGCATTATGATCTCGATTTAGTTTCAAGCCGCAATGAGGACAATCATGGACACGCACTTCAATGCCTTTGGGGACAATCGCATGACAACCGGAACACATTTGCGTTGTACCTCTGGGGTTAACGAGCGCCACTACCCTACCAGCGTTTTCAGCTTTGTAGGTAGTGAATTGCACAAATTGACCCCAGGCTACATCGGCAATGCCACGGGTATAACGCTTGTCACCATCGGATTGCATGTGCTTGATGTCGAGTTTTTCAAAGGCGATAACCTGATATGCGTTGACCAGTTTACGCGATTCCTGATGAGCAAAGTTGCGACGACGATTGGATACGCGTTGATGAACGTGGTTCAGCGCCCGAATTACCTTCTTGCGCTTGAGGCTACCTTTCGTCAACTTCTCTTTCTTGCGTTGCAGTCGGGCAATATCATCAGCATCTTTCTTCATCCAACGTTGACGTTTGATTTTTCGACCGTTGCTGAAATAAGCGAACGTAGTCAAACCCAAATCGACCCCAATAACCTTGTGATTTGGTGCAAGTGGTTCAGCATCACACTCGCAGGAAAAGCAAGCGTAGAAGTTACCAACAACGTCACGCTGGATCGTCAAGGTCTTGACGGTTGCACAGATCGGACGGTGCAACTTGATCGCCACGTCGCCAATCTTAGAAAGCGCGAGCTTGGCGCGGGGTGCCCTCTGGGCCAACTTGAAGCCCTTTTGCTTGAAGGTGAAACTGTCATAGTTTCCATAACCCTTAAAACGTGGGAACCCTGCCTCTTCTTCACCAGCTTTGACCCGACGAAAGAACGCTTGATAAGCCAAGTCCACTCGCTCTTGAACATTCTGCAACACTTGCGAGTGAACATTGCCCAATGCTGGTTTGTCGGCTTTCCATTCGGTCAAAAGCTTATTGGTATCATACAGGGAAATCGACTTGCCCGTTTGCTCGTAGGTGTTTTTGCGAATCGCCAGGGTATCGTTATAGACCCATCGGCAAAGATCAAGCGTTCTTTCGAGGCTTGTTCGCTGCGCAGATGTGGGAAACAATCGATACTTGTAGGTCATTCGCATAAGGGTATTATAGCATGGTTACGCAATCAACGCAACTGCGTAACCGCATATTGTTCGTCACCAATGGAATTCCTGAACCAGTAGGTTCAGCGGCCATTCATCCCACGACTAAAGGTCGAGGGCTTTCTGTCCGATAGGATCGTAAGTACGTCAGTAGGGCTGTAGGACAGTGTTTGCACTGTCCTACAGCCCTACTGTATATTTACCTGTGCCACACTGTAGCAGTTCTTATTCTCTCGATCTCTTCGCCCTCTTATCCCCAATAACTCTGTGCTGCTGCGGGTTGTAACAGTGTGATGGCCGCTGACGCACTCTCCAGCACACCAGCCTGACGATGTCTGGCCAGCCGTAACGGGGTGGCGATTGGGGCAATTTTATGAACAAAATTGAAGCGTGCCACATGATAGGCCGGATCCGCGCCGTACAGATTGTGCTTTAGTTGGGCGAATTCCTCGGCTCGGTATGCGGCCAATGGTTTCAACTTTTCATCGTGGAAACGTTTGGCGCGCTTCTGGGCTAAACGTCGCTCATAATCCGGGCTGTGCGCCAACGCTTCGGCCATGCGCCGCAGTTCGGCATCACAATCGGCAAAATCAGTTGGCAACATGGTGTCGATCAACCCGATGGCAAAGGCCTCTTTAACGCCCATCGGCAAACTATTAGCCGCCAGGCTAATCGCCCTTGTTTGGCCAACCCGCTGGGGCAGCAGATATGTCCAATACGCAGAGCCATAGAGACCCATTGTCCGATAGTGGGGATTCAAGACAATCCCGGTTCGGGCGCAAACTTTGTCAGCAATCAGGGCCAGAATCACCCCGCTAGCCCCGGCGCTTCCACGCATCGCCGACACGATCAAGTGGCTGTCGGTCGTAATAATCGTGCGCATCAGATCGTCGATCGCGTTGCAATTACGAATCGAAGCCTCAGCTGGATCGCTGGCCGCTTCAACCAAATTCAGGTGCATGCCGTTCGACCAGAAATCCATACCCCCCATCAAGACAATCACTTTGGTTGGCTGGCGGCGCGCGGCCAGAAAGGCCTCATGCAGACGGCCAAGTTGGGCCGTGCTGAACGCACCATTGTGAAAGTCGAAGTAGAGATAACCCACCGCGTTCTGCTCTTCATACCAGATTTCGCGGAAGGTATCTGCGCGACCCTGATAGAGGATTTCGATGGGCGATTCTGGCACATCCTGTAAATGGTCGCTTAACACAGTGGCGGCGGGCAATTTGATCGTCAGTTGATCCCCCACAGGCTGCTGTTTGAGATGGCTGATCCAGACCGCGCCATCCACGGTTGCACGACAGAGGGCGCCATGCCTTTGGGCGATGATCGCGCCAGGTTGCCCCTGCAATTGGCCTTCGCGGTGGGCGCCAAACAGGTAGACGGGTTGGCCAGCCATGCTATCCAACAGACCCAGGCCGTTGTCAGCCGCATTGATTTTGCGAATAATCAGTTCAGTCGAATCGGTTGACCAATCGATGGCGCAGGTTGGTTGCAACTCGGTCGGTGGCAACGTTTGGCAATAAGCAGCTTGGGGGTAAGTCTGAGCTGCTGGCACCAAGCTGCGATTGGCAACTTGTCTGACACTGGCCAAAGCGACTTGTGTAGCAGCTTCGGTCACTTCATTGCGATAGAGACTGGCTCGGCTGGCTGTCCGCAAGGGAAAGGTAGCCGTTGCCCAGATACGGCTTACTGTTGGGTCGTCTGTCGTTTCCACCGCCATTACACCCCAATTTTCAGCACCATTGAGCATGGCTTGCGCGAGGGTTGCGCCGCGCGGCGCGCCTACGTAGCCGGGTTGAAGATGGATACAAGTGTAGTGACGCTGGATATCGTTGGGCAGTGGCTGTTGGAGGAAAGGACAAAGGAGCAGAGCGGGTTGAAATAAGGCGACTGCCTCGCGCAGGACGTCATCGCCCAACGCTAGTTCAATCGAAACATCATGGCCGAGCGTGTTCAATTCGACGTGAATACGCTGGCTGAGGCCATCATAGGCAGTCGTTACAAGCAAAATTCTCATGTTTATCTCCATTGATATACATTTTGTTTTT
>JBBQBY010000396.1:0-6537 GCA_038318235.1 Caldilineales bacterium | reverse complement strand
TCTCGGCGTAGCGCTGCTTGGCTATTTGGTCAAACTAGCCGAAACCTATGTCAGCGAAGATGTGGGCTGGACGGCGACCAACGCCTTGCGCACCGATTTGACCAACCACTGTCTGCAACTCGACCTGGCCTTTCACAATGCGCATACACCGGGCGAACTGATCGAACGTGTGGATGGTGATGTGAGCCAACTGGCCCATTTTTTCGCGCAACTCGTGATCCAACTGCTTGGTCAGTTGCTCTTGATGTTCGGCATTCTGATTGTGCTGTACTGGGAAGGCTGGCAGATTGGGCTGGCCTTTACCGGGTTCGCCATCGTGGCGCTCTTGATCTTGACCAGTCTACGCAATTTCGCCACGCAACAATTAAAAGAAGAGCGCCAAGCCAGCGCCGCATTGTTTGGTTTTCTGGAAGAACGGCTGGGCGGCATGGAGGATCTGTGCGCGAATGGCGCGGCGGCCTATATCATGCACCGTCTGTTCGGTCTGATGCGCACGCTGTGGCGCAAAAGTAGCCAAGCTGCGCTGCGTGCCGCGATTTTCGGCTCGCTGATTGGGATCTGGTTTGAGATTGGCGCGGCCCTGGCCTTGGGCGCCCTGCTCTTTCACTGGGCCGCGATCAGCGTGGGCACAGTCTATTTTGCTCTATACCTACGTGCGCATGCTGGTCACGCCCCTGGAACAGCTCACGCAGGAGTTACAGAATCTGCAAGAAGCCAGCGGCAGCCTATTGCGCATTGAAGAACTGTATAACACGCCGCGCACGATCCTGGACGGCGCAGGCGCGCCGTTGCCCGCGGGCGCGCTGACCGTCGAGTTTGAGCAGGTTTCGTTTACCTATGGCGTCCCATCAGCAGATGAAACCGCTGATGCCACTCAAAAAGCGCTGCACGACTTCTCATTACAACTGACGCCAGGCCGCAAGCTCGGTCTGTTGGGACGCACCGGCAGTGGCAAGACGACCGTTACGCGCCTGCTCTTGCGCTTGTATGAGCCGCAACACGGAGTGATTCGCCTGGGCAATGTCGACATTCGCGACTTGCGTCTGGCCGATTTGCGCCACCATGTGGGCATTGTGACCCAAGATGTGCAGCTTTTCCAAGCCAGCGTGCGCGATAACTTGACACTGTTTGACGCTGCATTCTCGGAAACCCAAATTCTAACGGTGATCGAGACGGTCGGTCTGAGCCACTGGTTTCAAGCGCTCCCCAATGGATTGGATACCCTGCTGACGGGGACAGGCAATGGGTTATCGGCGGGCGAAGCACAATTGTTAGCGTTTGCCCGCGTCTTTCTCAAGGATCCCAGCCTGGTGATTCTGGATGAAGCATCGTCGCGCCTAGACCCGGCAACCGAACAGTTGATCGAGCGGGCGGTGGACAAACTGTTAGAAAATCGCACCGCCATTGTCATCGCCCACCGGCTAGCGACCGTGCAGCGGGTGGACGACATTGTAATTTTGGAAAACGGGCGCATCAGCGAAGCCGGGCCACGCCTACAATTGGCCGCCACGCCTACTTCACGTTTTGCCCATCTCTTACAAACGGGACTTGAATCAGTCGATCAGTCGGGCAGTGGGACAGTAAGACGGTCGATACGGCTCATCGACTGACTTACTGTCCCACTGACAACTGACTACACTCACAAGGAGGTTCTTCCATGTCAACCTGGCAAACAATCTGGCCCCTCTTGCGTTACCGTGGCCGGTTTCTAAGCTTACTTTTGCTTGGCAGTCTGGCGCTCTACGGCTTGACAGTCGTGCCCGGCGTGCTTTCCAGAGAGATTTTTAACCGGTTAACCGAGCAAGCGCCCGTTCGGTTGGGTTTGTGGACGCTGGTGGCGCTCTATGGATTATCCGCAGTGGCGCGCCAGCTAATTTATTACCTTCTTAGCCTGGGCAGCACTCTCCATCGCCACCTGCTGGCTGGCTTGCTGCGTAGTAATTTGCTAGATCAGCTTTTCCAACGGCCAGGGGCGCAGGCTTTGCCCGCTTCATCCGGCGAAGCGATCAGCCGGTTCCGCGATGATGTCAATAGCTTAGGCAGCTTTCTGGGCAGCGGGTTTCATCTGGTTTCCAGCACGTTTCAGGCAACCATTGCGGCCATTATCATGGTACGCATCAATCCATTGCTCACCCTGATGGTCTTTGCGCCGCTAATATTGGTCACCGTGCTGATCAACCAGAGCCGCCGCCGGATCGTCCAATATCGCGCCGCCAACCAAGCAGCCACTGGGCGCGTAACTGGTGTGCTGGGTGAATTTTTTGGCGCGGTGCAGGCAATCAAGGTCGCGGGTGCCGAGCAGCACATCATCGGCTATCTGCACAAACTGAATACAACACGCCGGCAGGCCGCGATCAAAGACCGCATGTTCCGCGAATTGCTCGATGCGCTTTCTGGCAACATCGCCGAGTTGGGCGCCGGACTGATCCTGTTACTGATGGCGCAACAGATGCAGGCGGGTCACTTTACCATAGGTGACTTTGCTTTGTTTGTCTTCTTTTTACCCTGGGCCTCGAATTTGACCAACGCCATCGGCTGGATGTTGGCCAGTCAGCGCCAATTGGGTGTATCGTTCGACCGACTGCACATCCTTTTGCAAGGGGTCCCAGCCGAAACCCTGGTGCGACATCGACCAGTTTATCTGACCAGTGAGCCACCACCCTTATCGCCGCCCGCGTCGGTTATGCTACTACCGTTGGTGACGTGTGTAGCAACCGGATTGAACTATGATTATCCAGCGACCAAGCGCGGTATTCGGGCGATCAATTTACATTTACAACGCGGCTCGTTCACCGTCGTGACCGGGCGGATCGGCTCCGGCAAAACGACGTTGTTGCGGGTCTTGCTTGGTCTATTGCCCAAGGATGCAGGTGAAATTCGCTGGAACGGCGACCTTGTGGCTGATCCAGCGACCTTCTTTGTCCCGCCACACAGCGCCTACACCCCGCAAGCGCCGCGCCTCTTCAGCGACCCGCTGCGCGATAACATCTTGTTGGGATGGCCCGCAGCCCAAGTAAACCTAGCGGACGCCATTCATCAAGCGGTATTGGAAACAGATATCGCCCAGATGCCCGAAGGCTTAGATACAGTGGTCGGGCCGCGTGGCGTGCGGCTTTCTGGCGGCCAAGTACAACGTGCGGCGGCGGCGCGCATGTTTGTACGCGCGCCAGAAATACTCGTCTTTGATGACCTATCTAGCGCCCTCGACGTGGAGACCGAACAACTACTCTGGGCGCGTCTCTTCGCGGCTGCAGAACGACCCACGTGCCTGGTCGTGTCACACCGGCGCGCCGCCCTGCGTCGGGCGGATCACATTATTGTGCTGAAGGATGGTCGGGTTGAAGATGAGGGCACGTTGGATGAATTGCTTGGACGCTGTGCAGAAATGCAGCAGTTATGGCAGGGGGATTGGGATGGACGCCATTAAAGGCACAATTAAAATTGGCCGCTGACAGTAACAAGTCACCTCAGCGACTAGGCGCACACTAGTTTGCCGGTCACCCATTCTGCGTGACCGGCAAACCTTATGCCTCATCAATCCGCCAATAGATCCCATTCTCGCGTTGCATAAGCCCATTTTCGATCAGGTAGCGCCGGAGCGCGGCATGGTCGGGGTGATATTGCTTTAAACGCCTGTTCATCTCGGCTTCGGGATAGCGGACGTCGCGCTCAAACTGATTCACTAGCCACTTGAGCACAACAAAACGTTTCTGGCGCCGAGCGGGGATTTCTTTGATGCGGTCAGCTTCGACAAATGTTTGCAAAATCTTTTGGTCAGATGACTCTTCTTTGTTCTCAACGACTAGATTGGCAAGATTATTTTGCGAAAAGATATCCTTACTCATGCGTTCCAGGAAGGTCGTGTCGAGCCAGTAGATGCGCGTGGTGCCTTCGGCACGCACACCGAGCAAGCCCAACTCTTTCATCATCGCCAGGTGATGGGAGACGGTGGGCTCGGTCAGCTTCAACAGTACAGCCAGATCACCCACGCTCCGTTCACCATTCGCGAGCAGGCCGACAATTTGCAAACGGGTTTCATGGCCCAGGGTTTTGAAAAACTGGAGCAGTTGGCCGAAATTCTCTTGTGCCATTCTCAGCTACCTCAAGCAGTAAGCAGCGCCCAAACGCGGCTGTCATTGTTTTGTTCTGTGAGCGATAAACTAGCCGCTTACTCAATCGTTGCCGATAACCCGTTGTTAGGTGGGGTTTGCTGCTGACCGGTTACGCGTAGGATCTCGTCACACGTCTCTTCTGAGGTTTTCCCCTTGGTGTAGACCACAAACTTTGCGAGATCATGATTGGAATGATGTTTGACAAAGTGCTCGTTTAAATCGAAGCCGTCCGCCACACTTTCCCCTTTGCGTTCTCGTAAAATTTGCACCGCTTCATCCAAGTCTGGCGCGGGTAGAATGAGGACAATGTTCTTATACGGGGCCAGAACGTGTTGGATCCGCGCAAACAGCGCGTCATCTTCATAGACGGAATGGCCACCCCCAAAATCAATCACACAGTTGTTGTGTTCGGCCAACAGGCGTTCCACCGCATGGGCCTCGAAGGGTTTCCAATAGCGATAGACGCCCAAGAAGCCCTCCTGCTCGCCAATCTGCTTCTGCACCGCCGCGTCGAAGCCGATCTCTTTATAATAATCCCAGCGCAAATCGTCCATCGATCGCCGAGGGATGCCCAGTTTTTCAGCCAACAAGCGACCCAGCGTGCTTTTGCCGGCGCCCATCGGACCGATCAAAATGATGTCGGAAGTCATAAAGGCTCACTCTCTCCTGCTTGAGTTTTATTTTCGTTAGGCCAATTCTAAAAAATTGAATGTATGCATAATCACGATTGGTCTACTGCGCTTAAAAGAGATCAATGGCGGAAAGGGTAGCCCCTGGTGCGGCAAAGAGCGCGTCAAGCTGCTGATCGGTGAACTGTGCGCCAATCGTGCGCGCCATCAGGGAGCCTTGATTCTGACCATGCTCTAGCGTCGCACCAAACATCTGATCAAGCGCAGCATCAATCGCTGGCTCACGAGGCAGAAACATGCGCCCGACCGGCGGATCACCTCTACGTTGCCCCGCTTGCGCCACGGCATTCAGTAGGGCCGGGATCACCGCCGTCTCGGTAGGCAGCACACCCAGATCGCGAATCTGAAAAAACACGCTGGGATTAAACTCACCCAGCGCATAGCCACAGAGTTGCGGCTCAGTGGCGGAGCGAAAAACTGCGAAAATGATCAACCCTTCCGTGGTGATCCAGTGGTTGACGCGCAGGGCTGCATAATTTTGCCAATAGGCTGCATCGCGCACGACGGCGAGCGGTCGGGCCTGATTAAAGGCCATGTCCACCGTTGCGATGCGTGCCCAGCCGTCTTGCTCAGTGCGCGGATCGAATGGCCGCACAAAATACGCATCGGACGTATGCGGCGTTTCACCAACAACCGTGCCCCGGCGCCACGGCTCTGGAAAGTAGCGCCACCCGTGACGCTCGTAGAGTGAGCGGGCCATGTTGGACGTGTTCAAGAGCGACCAGTCACAGCCTTCACGCGCCAGCGCAGCCAGCACCAGTAAGAGCAGCCGCTGCGCATGGCCTTGGCGTCGCGCAGCGGGCCGGGTGCCGACAGAATCTATCTCGCCCACCAGGCGCGGCTGTCCCGTTGCGTCGCCGCGACGCGTGAAATGGTAGTGGATCGTCGATACGATCGTGCCATCTGGACAGATGGCGACGTAGGTATGGTCACACGCCGCCGGGTCGCTGGCGAAGCGTGCGGTCTGATACACCCGATACGTATCAGAGCCTTGACTCCAGAAGTTGAGCAGAGCCGGCACTTCCTCAGTGCGGAGTGGGCGATAGTCAATTGTCATCATCGTTCCTCCAGACACACTGAATTTATTTTTCTATCCTGCCTCACATTTCTTCGGTAGATGCCAGCCTGCCGCACGAGCAGGCTATGGTCGATCAACAAGCGGCGCAAGGTGACGTGATCGACAGCATGGCCCTTGAGCAGTTCATTCACTGCCCGCTCTGGGTATTCGACGCCAGGCTGGAATTTGTCGGCCAGCCAACCCAATACCAGCAGCAACTTGGCGGTCGACACCGGCAACTGCGTGATTTGTCCTTGCTTAATGAACTTCGCTAGTTCTTTTTCAGTCGGTGACTGGACTTCACTGGCTTCAGCGCGCGCAAAGAGCAACTTTTTAAGTTGGAAGATGCGCTGGCTATCCAGTTGATAGGGCGCAGCCTCATGATCCCTGCACTGGTTAACCAAACCGACCTCTTCCAATTGATGCAAGTGTCGCTTTACACGCGCCATGTCCATTTGAGTCGCTAATGTCTCGGCGCTACAGGGTTGTTGCGCCAGCAAGCCTAAAATTTTGAGCCGATCTTCATCGAGCAGCAGTTTACAAACAGCCAACAAAGTCACCTGCTGCTCCGCCTGCTCAATTGTCTGATTTTTCGGTGTCTGATTTTTCGGTGTCTGATTTTTCGGTGTCTGATTTTTCGGTGTCTGATTTTTCGGTGTCTGATTTTTCGGTGTCTGAT
>JBBQBY010000395.1:0-6560 GCA_038318235.1 Caldilineales bacterium | reverse complement strand
AGCAAGGCTTCGACTTTGCGGCGCGGCAGGCGGATCGCTTGGTGGTTGCGTTCGATGCGTAATGGGCCAAGCAGATAGAGTTGCAATCCCTGCTGGCCGCTTGTGCTGGTTTGGGAAGATGGTGCATGTTGGTAAAGCATTCCTCTATTTTAGCACAAGCCACAATGCAGAATCCAATCTTTCTCGCCTTATCGGGTGCATCCAAAAATTAGACCGGAATAAATTGTCGTTCTTTTCGCATCTGCCCTTATACCACATATGATTGGGCAGGCTATACAACCTGTGGGCTAGGTTCTTCCCCTATGCCAGATCTATTCGATCGCCGTAAAATTACCATTAAAAAGGAATACTTATCAGCAAGGCAAGGAACGCCTCGGCACGAAACATCGTGCCGAGGCGTTAGAAACGGGAAATAGGCGGTATCCGTCAGTGCCTTTTTGGGATGGAGACCGTACGAAAAGAGCACACAATTGTGCCTACCACAATAGATAAATTGTCGAAGGCTGCGCGGGAAACAGCGTGTTCACGAGCAGCGTTGTTTCCTGATTGACCCACACATCAGGATAAGCGGCCCGTAGTTCCGCTAAACTGCGATAGCCAAACAATAGTTGTAAAAAGACGAGCGGCGGGCAACCACCATTGGCGTTGTCACCGTAGGTGGGCGCGCGCCAGGGTTCGATCATGGTCACTTTGCCCTGGTCAAATTGCAAACGAAGGCCACCCCGATAGAAATCAAGTTTGAGTTCACCGGTATAACCGACCAAAACGGACTTCGCGAGGCGTTCTTCCAAGATCGGCGTAATCCGTTGCAAGAACGCGGGCACGTCTGGCACGCGCAGGTACCAGGCGTACGGTGGCTGATAGCGCGGCGCCAGGGCTTCACCCAATACATCATATACCGGATGGGTGCGACCAAAGCCAAAGCTGATTTCGCGCAAGGGTTCTGGATTAGCGCCGACAGCGGGCGTCTGTAAGCCTTGTGTGCGCAAGCCCCGCAATAAGGCTGGCATGGCTGCTTGTAGATTTACGGTTTGCTCGACTTGCAGATGATAGACATGGAGCGCGCGCCCGCGCCGTTGGGCGGCCAGCAAGGTGCAGCCACAAACTTGTTCGTGATCGTTGACAATCATGTAGAGCCGTGTGTGCCAACCGATCATCGTTGCTGTTAGGTCACAGGCCGCGGGATCGTCCCACGCACTAATTTCGTGGCGCCAATATGCCGCATCTGGCTCATAGCGAACCAGGCTGGCGTTGGTTGGTTGGTTGTAGAGCGCCAGCAGAGCAGCAAGATCGTCGATGGTTGCCAGACGCAAACTATAGGGTTCTGGGGCCGCGTCTTTTTTCTCTGGAATCAAACTTAAGTAGGTGATGCGTTCGCCATCTAGATCGAGTACATATTCATAGCCAAATTGTCGATAAAAGTAGGGAATGCCAGTAATCGCCTGGACCAGATGGCCCTCAGCCGCGCTGCGGGCGTGTACCATCTCGAACAGGGCGCGCACCAGACCGCGCTGGCGATAGGCGGGATCGGTGGCGACATACTCGGGTCGCCCCACCCCAAACTGAATGCCGCCATAACTCCACTGGTGGCGGAAGAGACAAGTGCAGGCCACCAGCGGGCGTTCGGGCTTGCTCGTCTCTTCCACCACCGCAAAATCCCCTGGCCCCATCAGCGGAAATCCCGGACTCATGAGAATTCGCGCTGTATCGACGGCCTGGACATTTAGGGGCTCGTCTGGGCTATCGCGATAGACACTACCGAGCAGCTGGGCGATTTTTGCCTGGTCCGCTTTGGTGGACCAGCGGCGGATCAGACCATCACCCAGATTCTCGACGTAGTTTGGTTCAGCGAGTTGTGTCGACATGGTTTCCCTCCTCTCGATTCATTCGGTGTGGATCCGCTCATTCTTCGTTCAAACAGCGTTTAACCGGTTGGTATCAGTGCGTCACACAGACGTTGATCTCCACATCGTCGATGTAGAGACTGCTGGGCAAATTGCTGTCGGTGGTGGCTTTGAAGGCAACCCAGAGCTTATGATTCGCATAGCTAGCCGCATTCGGTAGATCGAGCGTCTGTTGTGACCAGGTGTTACGCCCCAGACTCGTATTGTCGACCTGTTGCGGGGTGACGATCTGGATCCCCTTCTCCGTCTCAAGGCCAGCCGTAAACCGGTCATAGACTTTCGCCCGGTCGGTTTCGGCAGTCTCCAGATAGCGCCAGAAGCGCACCTGCACACTGGTCACCTTGGGCGGCAACTGGATGGTCTGCACCAATTCATTCCAGACGCTATTGAGATTGTTGGCGCCCAACCACGCGCCATAGCTGCCAGCATGCGGCCGCACTGTATAGATCGCAGGGTCGGCGTATAACTTGCTGGATGTGTTGGAGATGGCGGCCCAGCCAATGCCTAACTTGCCCGCCTCGAAGTTTCCATCGCGGGCTACATTTGAACAGACGACATTCGCCGTTGTGGTGTCGGCCGCGGCCACTGTCACCGGCGGCGCTACGGGCTGTGCGACGGTCTGCGCGCCAACACCACAGGGCATGCTCAGCGAGACGTCATCGACAAAGAAACTGCTGACGAGCGTACTGTTATTGAGCCCCCGAAAAGCGACGGTGATATTCGCCCCGCTCACACCGCGCAGATCCAAGGGCACCGTCTCTTGCACCCACTGGTTGCGCGCCACCGCCGAAGTGATGGTGTTCACGCTGCGCTCGCTGCCATCACTGGCGATCAAAAGCACGCGTAATGTATCTTTGTCGGAAGCGACCGCCTCGTTACTGCGCACATAGCGCCAGAAGCGCAGCGTCGCCCCAGAACGGTCGGCGGGTAGCGTGATCGTCTCACGTTCGAGTTGTAGCGCGGCCTGGCCATTGATCTGGGCCGGTTGTACCCTTGCGCACGGCGTTTTTGACATCGCGTCCGGCATCCGTATACGCCTTGGCTAGATAGGCTTCCGGTGTATTCGCATTCTCGATCACCAAGATCGCACACCCTGATAGCCGGTTAAACGATCTGCCAGCAAGCGCGCATAGAGCAATTTATAGCGCAGCCCAGCATCGTCGCTGTCCGTAATCTGCGCATCGGCGGGCAGATCGACCGTGTAGCCGGCGTCGTTATTCGTGTAAGTCTGCCAAGCGCTAGCGGTGGCGGCAAAGCTGCTTAGTGGTCTCTCCACCCCCAATTCCAGTCCAATTAAAGCAAGAAAAATGATAACGATGATACTGACAAGTAACCTATGGCGTGGGCCAGCGATGACGAAGCGCATGATCTCTCCTTTGTTTGTGCGCGGTTTAGAGTCGTTTGATCATGATCAGACAAGGGTTTTGTTCACCCCATAGTTGCGGTAACTCTTCTAACGGGCGAAAGCCAACAGCCGTGTAAAAGGCTCTTGTCTTCGCATAGTTAATATCAGGGTGGGATGGCGCCAGCGTTTTTACCTGTAAATACTCAAGCTGTTGTTGGCGTAAAAATACCTCTGCCTGTTGCAGCAGTGCTTGGCCAACGCCTTGCCGGTGTGTTTCTGGTCGCACCCCCATCACATAGATTTCGGCGGCATAGGCATTATGCTGTTGCAGACTCAGAAAGCCAATCACCTGACCGGATTGATCGGCGAGGAAGGTGGGTAGCCGCTCGATCACCTTCACATAATGAACGATTGCTTCCTCAATCCCAAACCACGCGGGTAGGGCGCGCAGGATCGGTTCGCAAACAATTGCTTTTCCAGTATATGGCCCGGCGATGGTAAAGGTCATGCGGTCACTTGCCTTGGGTGAATGGTCAAATTTATAAAGTTCATTGACTCCCTCTCAAGTTAAGGTGCAGGCATTAGCCATTCATGAATTTTGCGCACAGGTTGCCAGACGCCATCGCTCATATTTGAAAGCAATACGACGTTGATATCCTGCGCCGGATAATGGCGCAGGACGGCGCTGACACCGGCGTTAATGCCTTCTTTTTGATAATAGAGGATCTGGCCCGTTTGATCCACATGGAACCATAACCCATAACCATACTGGATCGTCGAGCGGTCATCGCGCGTGCGATACGGCACTTGCGGCGTCAAAAAGGCGGTTGTCAGTGCGGGCGAAAGTAACTGGCCCGCTTGCACGGCGCGCAGAAAACGATCCAAATCAGCGGCTGTCACATAGGCGCCACCGTCGGGCGAGCCAATCGGCGGAAAACTATAGATGTTGGTGCGCCAGCCCAGCACCTGACCTGTCGCGTCCTGAAGCGGATCGCTGCCCTCGGCGATGTTTTTATGCACTTGGGCTTTGTGCAAAAAGTCAGACTGAGTCATGCCTGCTTGGGCAAAAATGTGTTGGCGCACATAGTCGTGATAGTTCATGCCGCTACTTTGCTCAATCAGCAAACCGAGCAAGACGTAACCACAATTGCAATAACGACAATTTTGGCCCGGTGCAAAGTTGGGTGGTTTATGCACAAACTGCGGCAAAAAATCAATGGTCTCGGTGACGGCATAGTTGGGTTTGGTCTTCCACAGTTCTTCATAACTTTCCCCGGCCTCTTCATCGGCGTCGTCGCCAATCCCCGACGTGTGGGTCAATAAGTGGAAAACGTTGACTTCACAGGCAATGTTGGTGTCGGTTAAGCCCAAAAAATCAATGACACAGGTATCAAACGCCAGGCGTTTCTGCTCGATCAACTGGAGCGTCGCCACGGCTGTAAACAACTTCGTGACGGAGGCGGTATCGAACCGAATCATCAAATTATTTTTTACCTGCCAGGCTCGATTCGCATAGCCATGAGAATTCGCATACAAGATCGTCTCGCCTTGCGTAATCAAACTTACGCCTGAGAATTTGTCCTGGGCTTCTAGGTCGCGAAAGTAAGCGTCTAAGTCGTTTGTAACTGACATGAATAAATTCCTTTATCCGTGGCCGCGTGTCTAGCCTTCCGGGAAGCGGGGCTCCCCTGCCTACAGTGGATTCACCGCGGACGGCTGCGCTGGAAATAGGGTGTTGACCAACAAGATCGTCTCCTGATTCACCCAAACGTCGGGATAGCTAGCCCGCAGTTCGGCCAAACTTCGATAACTAAAGAGCAGTTGCAAAAAGACGAGCGGTGGACACCCCGCATTGGCGTTGTCGCCGTAGGTGGGCGCGCGCCAAGGTTCGACGGCGCTGATTTTGCCCTGTTCAAATTGTAAACGTAAACCACCGCGATAAAAATCAAACTTGAGTTCGCCGGTGTAACCGGTCAAAACGGATTTTGCCAGCCGTTCTTCCAAGACCGGCGTGATGCGCTGCAAGAAGGCCGGCAGATCCGGCACGCGCAGATACCAGGCATAAGGTGGCTCGACGCGGGGTGCCAGGGCTTCGCCCAATACCGTATAGAATGGATGCGACCGTCCCAACCCGAAACAGATTTCGCTGAGCGGCTCGGCATCAGGTTTGGTCGTCGGTGTCTGCATGCCTTGGTCACGAATCGCCCGCAGCAAGCAGGGCATGGCCGTCTGCCAATTGAGTGGTGCGTACAATTGTAGATCGTTGACATAAAAGCTGCGCCCCGAGCGTCGCGCGGCCAACCAGCTATAGCCACAAACGCGGCCGTCAGCGGCCACAATCATATAAACCCGTCTGCCCAACGCACTGGTTGTGGCATCACGCTCACCAACCGCCGGATCTGTCCAATAGTTAATTTCGTGGCGCCAGAAAGCTTCATCTGCTTCGTGCCAAACCAGACTTGCATGGCGACCCTGGTTATAAAGCACCATCAGATGGGGAATGTCATGGAGGGTTGCCATGCGCAAATGGTAGGGCTCCGGTTCATCTGGTTTTTTGGCCGGAATCAAACTCAAGTAGGTGGTGCGCTCGCCGCCCAGATCGAGCACATATTCATAGCCAAATTGCCGATAAAAATAAGATATGCCTGTAATCGCCTGCACCAGATGGCCTTGCGCGGCACTGCGTTCATGCACCAAGTCAAACAAAGCCCGTACCAGGCCGCGATTGCGATAGGCGCCGTCTGTTCCGACAAATTCCGGGCGTCCCACGCCAAATTCAATGCCGGCATAACTCCAACGATGGCGCCAGAGACTTGTGCAGGCAACCAGTGGGCGGTCTGGCTTACTCGTATCTTCCACCACCGCAAAATCATCTGGCCCCATAAACGGAAAATCAGGTCCCATCAGCATGTTTGCTTGATCCATCAAGCGCGGATTAGGCGGATCATCCTGGCTGTTGCGAAAAGCTGACCCTAACAGCCGGCCGATTTTTGCCTGATCCGCTTGAGTCGACCAACGCCGGATCAAACCGTCGCCTAGATTGTCAACATCACGCATTGTAAGTTCTCCTTATTCTACCTCGAATTTTCTCAAGTGGTTCCGTTTCTGGCGTTCTCAACGCCGCAAGCGATGGATTGCGCAACACGAAGCCTACCTGGCGAAATGGTCTACTGCGGCGACTTCTTATTGTCGGGCGCGGGATTTATTCCTGCTGCTTATCTTTGCAACACAACCACATCTGCCCATGCTTTCTGCGCCGTATCGCGAGCAAGCCACTTGGGCAGGGTAGCCACTGGCTTAAAGCCGGCTTT
>JBBQBY010000394.1:0-6565 GCA_038318235.1 Caldilineales bacterium | reverse complement strand
ACATATATGTTGGTCGTCCATTGATCTCCTGGTCATGCCTCGCCCCGACGCTGCCAATATTCTTTCTTGGTAAAGCGCAAGTAGCCGCGCACTATCGACGTCGACACAGACGTTCACTGGTCGCCGCCCGGACCACGCATTTTGTCGCCCCATTGCCGACCACTGCGATCCCACAGCGTTTGGCCCGCGCCAATGCCCTCACAGAGCACGCAGATTGGCCCACGCTGGGCGGCGAACAGCGTTGGATCAACGATACAGGCAATCGCCGACGGATCGTGGGTGTAGGCCGCGTAAATGCCATGCGCTTGTTGATGAAACTCAAGATAAAAGCGCGCGATGTCGTAGATAAAAACGCCCGTGCGCGAACTACGCAATCCGGCCAGATAATCTGCCTCCATCACTGTCTTTTCGGTCACATCCAGTCCGATCATCGTGATGGGCCAATCGGCCGTAAAGACATGGTCGGCGGCATGCGGATCGTGCCAGATATTGGCTTCGGCGGCGGGATTGACGTTGCCATTGACCGTGGGTGGTGATGCGTGGTTCTAGCGCCAAGGCTAGGGCAATGTTGGTCAACGGCCCCACCGGCACCAAGGTGATCTCGCCTGGGTTCGCCATGATCATGTCAACAATAAACTGGGCGCCAGCCCGCGGATCCGCTTGGGCGGTTGGGGTGGGCAAGGTGATTTCGCCCAAGCCATTTTCACCATGCACAAAGGTGGCTGGGTGGTCGAACGCAATCTGCAAAGGCTGGGCTGCACCATGCGCCACGGGGATTTCGGGGTGGCCAGCAAATTCAAGCAACCCTAAGGCATTTTGGGTCGCCAGCGCGGTGTGGACATTGCCAAAGATCGTCGTCAGCCCAACCAATTCAACTTCGGGCGAGTGGAGCGCAAACAAGATGGCCATGGCGTCGTCAATGCCAGGATCAGTGTCGATGATAATTTTTTTTGGCATTGGGCTTTTCGCTTGATAGGGTGAAAGATGAGTGAGAAATGATGAGTGAAGTGTTAAATTCATTCATCACTGCTCACTCATCATATTCTGTTCATGATGGTTCATATTGAATACTGAAGATGGTACTCCCACCCTACAAAGCATGTCAAATTTTCTAAATATAAAACGCGATCAAGCTGACTTTTTGATTTTGCTCTGTTTCCTATCTATATAGATTAAGCGTATAATTATTTGAAATTCTATTCTAGCGGCGTGAAAGGCAAAAAGCTTTGATCAATAGGCTTCCTTTGCGAATCGGTATCCTTGGCGCAGCGCGAATTACCCCCAATGCGCTGATTTTTCCGGCTCAACACCTACCAAACGTACAAATTTCGGCGGTTGCCGCCCGCGATCCGGTCCTTGCCCAAGCCTTTGCCACCCGATATCACATCCCGCTTGTCCACGCGAGCTATGCCGCGTTGTTGGCTGACCCGGAAATTGACGCCATTTATAACCCGCTGCCCAATAGTTTGCACTCCGAATGGACAACGCTTGCTCTACGATCTGGTAAGCATGTTTTGTGCGAAAAGCCGCTCGCATCGAATGCGGCGGAGGCAGAACAGTTGGCGCGTGTGGCCCAAGAAACGGGTTGTGTGTTGGCAGAAGCGTTTCATTATCGCTATCATCCGCTTGCGGCGCGTATGAAGGCGATTATCGATAGTGGCGAATTAGGCCGCGTGCGCCATCTAGAAGCGCATTTTTGTGTGCCATTGCTACGGCGGCATGACATCCGCTATCGCTATGACCTGGCCGGCGGCGCGCTAATGGACCTGGGTTGCTATACCATCAATCAGTTGCGCTATTTGACCGGCGCCGAACCGCAAGTGGTCAGCGCCAAAGCCAAAACTTCTGCACCGCAAGTGGATCGCTGGATGGAGGCCAATTTGCGTTTTGCTGATGGGTACACCGCCCGCACGACAGTTTCGTTCTTTTCGATCTTCCTCCTGCGCATTGTAACCATCGTACAAGGTGACCAGGGAACAATGCGTGTGCTCAACCCAATTCTGCCGCATTTGTTTCACCGCCTGACGGTACGCAATTCATTGGGCAAACGTAGCGAACATTTTCCCGGTGAAACGAGTTATACTTATCAGCTACAGGCCTTCGCCCAGGCTGTGCGCGGGGAAGCCTCGATGCCCACGGATGCGATGGACGCCGTTGCCAATATGCGGGTGATTGATGCTGTTTATGAAAAGGCCGGGCTGAGGCCAAGGGGAACCTGATCTGTCGCATCGCGAGGATGATTAACCAACAATCGTTCTATCAGTGTGACGGCACAAATTAAATCGGCTTTGGGTCGCGGCTCATCCCCAATGCCGCAACTACCGCTGCCAAGCTTAAAATTGACTTGGCTGCCCAATGCCCGTGATAAGCAAATTAGACCCAGTAAATTGCAAACAGATTGTAATAAAATTTGCGTCGAAGGTAATGTCCTTTGCAACAGGGCTGTGCTATGCTAAAGCCTGATCGATTGAGTGAGCGCGACAAGCTGGTCGGTAAAAATTTATTTTGCATCTGATGGTCTCTGCCCTCTGATTGCGCTTTTTAGTCTGTGGTTCTCCGGCTGGATGCATGTCACCCCCAAGACCAGCCGATTAACATCGATCGAAAATGGTACTGTTGCGCTTTTCTGCATGAGAGCGCTCCGCAGCAGGATCATAAAATAGCATGCTGCGTGGTCTGCCATTGAACACAGCGCGCTTGACGTTGCCTGTGCAACCCCTTGATTCATACCTATTATCGAAGCGTTTTAAAAGGATAGTTCCATGCCTGCACGGAGTAACGAGCATTCAATGCCGAAAATCCAAGGGGTTGCACCCAGCGAAGTGGGACCATTACGCCTTGCTGTACAGCAGGCGTCGCGTCGCGTTCAGCGCTATTGGACAGCCGTTGAACAGACGCCAATTAGTATCGGTCTATTTGATGCCCAAACCTATCGTTTTGTCGACACAAATCCTGCGTTTCAACAGTTGCTTGGCTATAGCGCGGATGAAATGTTAGCCCTCGTCCTGGACGATGTAGTGGCAATATCATGGCAAATGCTGGTATACGAACTTCAGCGGGTGCGTCAATCTGGCAAAGCTTCTGTCCAAGAGCTGCGTTACCGGCGAAAAAATGGTGAACAGATCGATGTAGAGGTCAGTACAAGCTATCAACAAGATGAGGGCGGCGGTATCTTTTGTTTGGTGGTTCACGATATCAGCCGCCATAAACAAGCTGAAGAGATGATCCGCTATCAGGCGAATCTTGTGCAAAGTGTTTCCGATGCGATTATCTCGACCGATATGAATTTCTGGATTGCCAGCTGGAACCGCGCCGCCACCGAACTCTATGGGATGACGGCCACGGAAGTGATTGGCAAACCGTTTGCCGAAGTGCTATGCGTCCAATATCCAGGCACGGATCGAATTGCCTTGCTGCAAAAATTAGAGCGTGATGGTGCCTGGCAAGGTGAGCAAATTCACCATCACAAGGATGGCACGCCGATTGATATTTTTGCCTCAGTTTCCTATATTTGGAATAGTCAGGGCCAGCATGTGGGGATTGTTGGCGTCAATCGTAACATCACCGAACGTAAACGCGTCGAACGGTTGCTCTTGCTGGCCCAGAAATCCGAACATATCAATTTGTTGGCCAGCGGCATTGCCCATGACTTTAATAATATGTTGACGAGTGTCTTGTCGCAGAACTCGTTGGCCTTACGCAAATTGCCGGCTGATAATAATGCCCGCGCCCATATCGAAAAGGCCATAAAATCGACTGAACTGATGGTCGATCTAACGCGTCAGTTGCGGGCTTATACGGGGCAAAGCGATTTCCAAATTGAAGCTGTTGATCTCAACCAGCTTGTCAAGGATAATCTGGGGTTGCTAGAAGCGTTTTTGCCCAAACAGACTCGCCTGGAGTTTTCGCTTATCTCTAATTTATCGCCGATTGAGATTGACCGCGGTCAAGTTCAACAATTGGTGATGAATCTTGTGATCAACGCCGCCGAAGCGATCCAGTGCGAAACCGGCCGGATTATTGTGGAGACTGGTGAGCTGTTAGTGGGTCAAGCACACATGGAAACCTACAAGGGTGGCGAATGGCTGACGCCTGCCCGGCATGTCTACTTAAAGATCTCTGATAATGGGATTGGCATGGATCAAACTACGCTGGCACATATTTTTGAGCCTTATTTCACCACAAAATCCAGGGGGAGTGGCCTGGGCCTGGCGGCAACCCTCGGTATTATCCAAAAAATTCGTGGCGCGATCAAGGTGGAGAGTAAACCCGGCCAGGGTTCTACCTTTATCGTCCTCTTTCCGGCCAGCGAAAGTGAGCCCACGGAGCCAATAATGCCGGTGCAAATTCCTCCGGTGCTTGGCGACACCGTGCTCGTGATCGATGATGAGTCTTCTGTCCGCGAGGTCGTCAATGATATTTTAACCACCGAAGGCATCAATGTTATTGTCGCGGTTGGTGGCCGCGACGGTCTGGAAAAATTCAAACGCCACCAGGCTGAGATTCATCTGGTCTTGCTTGATATGAAAATGCCCGTTATGAACGGTGAAGAAACCTTCCACGCCTTGCGCGCAATCGATCCGAACCTAAAAATCTTGCTTTCATCCGGCTATAGTGAACTGGATGTCACCAAGCGGCTCATGCAGCAGCCTTTGACGCAATTTCTGCCCAAACCGTATAGCGCCAAAGCCTTGGTGACCATTATCCGCGAGGCAATGAAACAGTAGTTAAGGGTTAATGCCGAATGGATAATGGGTAACGATTAATGCTCATGCGACGAGCATTAGTTCTGCATTAGTAATTAACCATTATGCTTGCGCCCCGCCTACGCCCAACTCATCGGCGATAGCTTTCATCGAATCCAGCACGCGTTGCACATGTTCGTCAAAAGGCACGCCTAGCGCCTCGATGAAATACATGTTTTCGGGGCGATTGATCGCTGCGGTGAAGGCTTTGTCTTTCCATTTTTTCTTGACCGAGCTAAGTTCTACATTGCGCAGATTGCGATCGGGGCGCACATAAGCGCTGGCCTGGATCAAGCCCGTCAACTCGTCGCAGGCAAGCAATGTCTTGTCCAGTAAACTTTCTGACGGTACGCCCAAAAAGGTCGCATGGGCCTGCACGGCGTGAATCAATTCGGCGGGATAGTTACATTCTTCAAACAGGCGTAGCTCCGTGCGCGGATGACCGTTCATCAGATCGTCCATGTCTGCATAGCGTTCATAATCCAGATCATGCAGCAGGCCAGTGATGCCCCATAGTTCTTCATCTTCATGAAAATGGCGGGCATAGGCGCGCAGGGCAGCTTCTACCGCTAGCATATGTCGCCGCAAGCTCTCCGACTCCACCCATTCACAGAGTAAAGCATAGGCTTCGGCGCGGGTTGGCAAGGACATAGGGTTGGTTTCCTCTCCAGTAGAGATAGATCGAAGAATAAGTAATAGGTAACAAGTAATAATGAATGATGAATAATGTTTCATCGAGACGCATTCACAATTACTTATTACTTGTTACTTATTACTTGTTACTTATTAAAATGGGCGGGTCGAATATATTCGACCCGCCCATTTTATAACACCTAACGTCGCCAAAGCAACGTTGAGATTACATGTCCATGCCGCCCATGCCGCCCATACCACCCTGGCCGCCAGCCGGAGCCTTCTCAGGCTCTGGGATGTCGGTGACCAAAGCAGAGGTGGTCAGAATCATGGCTGCGATCGAGCATGCGTTCTCAACGGCGCTGCGGGTAACCTTGACCGGGTCAATAATGCCAGCTTCCAACATGTCCACGTAGGAATTGGAGATGACATCATAACCGGTGGTCTTCTTGCCCTCGGCGTGTAGATTGCGAACCTTCTCGATCACAACTGGGCCGTCTAGACCGGCGTTTTGAGCGATCATGCGCATTGGCTCTTCGAGCGCGCGGCGCAAAATGCGGGCGCCGGTTGCGGCATCGCCTTCCAGGTTCAGGTTGTCCAAGGCGGGGATGGCGTTGATCAACGCCACACCACCACCGGGGACGATGCCTTCTTCGACAGCGGCGCGGGTAGCGCTCAAGGCATCTTCGACGCGGTGCTTCTTTTCCTTCAATTCGGTCTCGGTGGCTGCACCAACGCGGACGATGGCAACGCCACCGGCCAATTTGGCCAGACGTTCCTGCAGCTTCTCGCGATCGTAATCGCTGGTGCTAGCTTCGGTCTCGGCGCGAATCTGGCCAATGCGGCTCTTGATTTCGTCCGAGCTACCGGCGCCGCCCACAATCGTGGTGGCATCTTTGGTGCTGACAATCTTGTCGGCGCGACCCAGGTCGTCAAGCATCACACTTTCCAACTTGCGGCCCAATTCTTCGGTGATCACTTGGCCACCGGTCAAAATGGCGATATCACCCAACATAGCCTTGCGGCGGTCGCCAAAGCCAGGGGCCTTGATCGCCAAGGCATTGACCATCCCGCGCAGTTTGTTCAGCACGAGGGTGGCCAACGCTTCGCCGTCTACATCTTCGGCAATGATAACAATTTCGCGCTTGCCAATTTGGACCAGCTTCTCTAGCACAGGCACGATGTCC
>JBBQBY010000393.1:0-6581 GCA_038318235.1 Caldilineales bacterium | reverse complement strand
AATTTATTTCGGTCATGTGTAGTTCGCAGCCGCATAGCCAAACACGCGCGTGCGGAGGCTGCGAACTACACAGCATACTTATCGATTTATTGGCCTACGAATGTCAGCGCAAATACTGGCCTGGTTTACGCGTTCGTTCATAAGGTGCGTCGGGATCGGCCTGAATTTCGGACGGAACCGCGCCTTCCCACCAACTCGGCACGCTGGGGAAGGGGAAGACCCGCCACCAGGCCAAAATTAGCGGGCGCGGCTGATCCGAATTGTTTGGCCAGGCCGCATGCAGAACACGGCCATCGGCAATCACCAAATCGCCGGCCTTGACGGGAATATCAATTTCATCCGGATGGACCATAAACGCCTCATGCGTTTCATCGACCGCCTGAATTTCGGGGCCATGCGCATCGGGCAGCACGCCATGCAGATCGATCCGTTTACGGTGGGTGCCTGGAATCACGCGCAGACAGCCGTTTTCGCGAGTGGTGTCCACCAGATAATAAGAAAGGAAGAGCGTGCTCGGCCAAGGCAGGCTAGATTTGGGGTGGTTCCAATCCATGCTATCCTGATGCCAATACAGGGCCGGACCATGTGGCGGCTTGCTCAGCACAATCAGGCTGCCCGTGTCCACTAAACCTTCCAAGCCAAGTTCGGCACAGGCCGCAAGCGCGGCTGGCAGATCTAAAATTTCATCAACCAGGGGCGCATGATAACGGCTGGGATCTTGGTGTTGCGCCCAGGTGCGTTCGGCCTGAATATGGAAGTCGCTGCCCTGATAACGATGCTTTGGATCGCTGGCGTGCGTATTCAGAAAATCAAGGGTAAAGCTGCGGACACGCGCCAATAGTTCACCCTGTAAAATGCCCGGCACGACACAGAAGCCATCTTCCATCAACTGGTTGCGTTTCTGGATCGCCGCTTCGGGGGTTAGGATTGTCTCTTGTATTTTGTTCATCATTCAACTCCGGTTAAAAAGGATTAGGTGACTCACACCCACAACGTACCACGGAAAAGCGTTACACAGAGGACACAAAGTGCTCACAGAGAACGCGGAGAAAGCGCACATAATTTGCTTTTTCTCTGCGCTCTGTGTGAATGCTCTGTGCCCTCCGTGTAACCGCGGTTGCTGCCCAACATAAATTACTTGATCATAAATGAGCCTTCGGCAAAACTCTGCAAAGCGACTTTAGGTTTTCCATCCTGACCATAGCCACAGCCACAACCGCTGGTTGACAATTGATAAGTCACCTTGCCAAACCCCGCTTCCGGCGGGATCTGCCAGGCCAAGGTCGCCTCACCAGTCGATGTGGAGCCGACCACCGTCCGCTTTAAGCCACTGGGATAGGTGAGCGCCAGCAACAAAATCACCAACTCGCCGGGCGACCTTTCAAATTTGGCCGAGAGCTGCTGGGCCTGCCCTAGGTGCAGCGCGGTGGATGCGACTTTGACTTCAGTAAACTGTGTGATCGGCAACAACGAATGCGCAGCCAACGGTGGGGGGGCCGCGGCCTGGGTCATACTGCCAATCAGCAGCAATAGGGCGAAAAAACGTAGGAGATGCGCCATAAATTTATCCTCTGACCAGCAAACGTTTGGCTACCCCTTGATCCCGGTCAAGGCAATGCCCTGAATAAATTGTTTTTGGGCAAAGAAGAACAACACAATGATCGGCAATAACACCATAGTGGAAGCCGCCATCAGCAAGCCCCATTCCGCGCCATGTTCGGTGAGAAAAACCTGGAGCCCCAACGCCAATGTATATTTGGCGCGCGAATTGAGAAAGACCAGCGGCGTCATAAAATCATTCCAGGCGTCAATAAAGCTAAACACGGCAGCGGTGGCCAAGGCCGGTGTGGCATTGGGCATGGCAATCTTCCACCAGATGCGCCATTGGCTGGCCCCATCCACTACGGCGGCCTCTAGCATCTCTTCGGGCAAGGAGAGGAAGAACTGACGCAAGAGGAAGATGAAGAAAGGCCCGCCCAGCATCACCGGAATCGTTAAAGGCAAGAAAGTGTCAACCCAACCGATCCTGGCAAATAGAATAAAAAGTGGCACCAACGTGACTACGCCGGGCACCATCATCGTGCTGATAACGACCATAAAAAGCAAGTTTTTGCCGGGTGCCCTTAAACGGGCAAAGGCATAAGCCGCCAGGGCCGACACAATCGTCGCGCCAAAGACGTGGGCGCTGGCGATGATCAGGCTATTCAAGGCATAGAGATGCAGCGGCGCAAAGGTGAAGGTGTCCGTATAGTTGCGCCAAATCAGCGGATCGGGGAACCAGACCGGCGGCCAGACAAAGATTTGGCGGTTGGCTTTGAGCGATGTCGTAACCAGCCACAAGAAGGGCAGCCCAAAGATCAAGCCGAGCACCGCCAATACCAATTGGGTGAAGAATGGGCCAAAGCGCCGTCGTACCAAGCGCCAGTTACGGGTTGCCTGGGTATCATAGCTCTGCTGCTCTTTAACGGGTTGAACCTCTACCTGTTGCATCGGTTATCTCCGTTCTCCTTCGTAATAGACCCAACGCGATGCCGTGACGAATTGAATGATGGTCAGGAGCAGGATGATCAAGAAGAGGATCCACGCCATCGCCGAGGCATAGCCCATGTTGTGAAATACAAAAGCTCGGCGGTACAAGTAGAACATGTAAAAGAGCGTTGCATCGGCTGGGCCACCGCCGGTCATGATATACGCTTGCGTAAAGACTTGGAAGGAGCCGATAATCCCCAAAACCAGCACAAAGAAGATCGTGGGGGTGAGCAGTGGAATCGTAATGCTCCAAAATTTGTGCCAGCGGTTGGCGCCATCGATCTCGGCGGCTTCATACAGATGTTGCGGAACACCCTGTAAGCCGGCCAGAAAGATAATCATTGCACCGCCCGATCCCCACAAACTCATCATGATCAGCGATGGCTTGGCCCAGGCGACCGAATTTAACCAAAGGGGGCCTTTGATGCCAATCAAGCTCAAGCCAAAATTGAGCAGCCCCCACTGCGGTTGCAAAATCCAGATCCAAAGGATCGAGTTGGCGACGACCGGCACAATCGAGGGGATATAGAACAAGGTGCGATAGATCGTAAGCCCGCGCACTTTCTGGTTGAGCAGCAGCGCCAAGATCAACGATAAGGCGATCTGTAAGGGGACGAAGATCACCACGTAATAACCCGTGTTATACAGTGAACGCCCAAAGAGCCGATCATCCAAAAACAGGTCACGGTAGTTGTCAAGACCGATAAACCGTGGCGGCGTCACAATGCTGTAATCGGCGAGACTCAGTATAAACGAGGTGATGACCGGGCCAATCGTAAAGATCAGAAAACCGATCAGCCAAGGGGCGACAAAAAGATAAAATGTGATACTCTCGCGACCTCTGATTGTGTTGCGCCAGTTTCTGGTTGCTTGCGCGTGCGCCATAGGATCATTGCTCCTGGCTATAGATAATCAAGCTTGATAACGCGTCGAAAACCAGCTAAATTTAAGCAGCAGGGGCGAGACATACCTCGCCCCTGCTGCTTAAATTTAGCTAGGCAATTGCTTCCAGAAATCGTCAAGTGCCTTCTGGACATCCGCTTGGGCTTGCACCAAGGCAGCTTCGGGCGTTGCTTGTTCGGTTAAGGCGTTTTGCCAGGCTGAGGCCATCGCTGTCCAAATTTCCGAGGCGGCTAGACCACCTAGGTTACCGCAACCTTGGGCCCAGCCGGCGGCATCGACTTCCGAATCCTTCATCTTCTTCTGGCGCGGCGGCAGCAGGCTGTAGAATTCCTTGGCCATCATGGCGCGCGAAGGGGCATAGGCTGGCGGCGGCGCAGCATACACCGGCACACCGGGTAATTGTTGGCGCTCCCAATCCTGCTTGGCCAGGGCTAAGCCTTCAGTGCCAGCGGCCTTGAAGCCATCTGGCCCAATCGCAAACTTGAGGAAGGTCCAGCCTTCGTCGATCTTTTTGGTATTCGGGTCGAGGACAAACGAATAATCGCAGGACCAATTGATCTTTTGGCCCTTCAGCTTGCTCGAAACTGGCATCACCGCTGTGCCGTCATAATCCAGATCAGGGAAGGCGGCATAGCTGGAGATCATCCAACTGCCGTACGAGGACATCGAAACTTTGCCCTGGACAAAGGCATCCTGCGCTTGGCTGGCAAACCCTTGCATCGAGCCCGACGCCACGCCGAAGCCATCGCAGTAATCCTTGTAGAATTTGGTGACCCACTCTAACGCTTCGATCCATTCCGCCTGATCGAGCAGACAGGTACGGAAATCTGGTGTGTAGGCTTTGGCACCATTTTCAATTGCAAAGATCAAAAGCTGATCGCTTAATGCGGCGGGGAAACCGGGGATGAAGCCATAACGAGTAATCTCGCTGCCATCGCGCTTGCTCAGCTTCTGCGTATATTCAATCAAATCGTCCCACGTAGCCGGTGGCGTTTCCGGGTCGAGTCCAACTTCCTCAAAGTGTTTGCGGTTGTAGAAGAAATAGCGCGTATCAATCACATAAGGCAGGCCATAGAGCGTGCCATCCCAACTGACTTCTTCTAATTGGGCGGCTGGAAAATCCTCTTTCTTCAAATTGTCGCGCGTAAAGAGATCATCAATCGAGCGATAGAGCTTGCGCGAGGCAAATTGGTGGAAGGTATGGCGATTCTGATAGGCCACATCTGGCCCGGTGCCGCCAGCGACGGCGGTCACATATTTGGGGTTGCCATAGACGCTTTCACCTAACTCGGCCAACTCCACTTTGATCGTGGGATTGGCGGTTTGAAAAGCATTGACGACCCCTAGTTGGGTTGGCGTCGTGTCCCACCAGACATTGATCGTTTGCGCCGCCGTACCGGGCGCAGCACTAGACGGGGCCGCGCCGGGCGCGGCAGGGACACAGGCCGCAATAAGTGCGCCCCCGGTGATCACCGCCGATAGCCGCAGAAAATCGCGCCGGCTGTGCTGTTGCGGCTGATCTTGAAATTGGTCCTGCACCTTCTTCATAGTTCCTCCTCGGGTCAATGGAATGTTTAAAAACCACAATAAATAATGCAACAACCTCTACAAGCTACCGTGAAAGCTCAAAAAGAGTAGCCACAGTGTGGCACCCTGGGTGCATATCAAAGCTCAAGGATGTTGGGGGAGTGAACAAATAGTGGTTTAGATAGAGATCGACCATTATTTACATGCTCTGTTTCCATGCTCAAAACAGCTCTTGCAACGCTCGACAAGCAGTTCGTTAAAGCATACACCTGGAACATAGGCACTGATTCGGTGCGTCCTGAAAGCTCTGGTTTCAGCAGAACATTGGCACATCAGGTAACGCCAGATTATGGTATACGATTTGATAAAATACCGCAAGTCGCTTTTTTTTATCGGAAATGCGGCAATTCGAGGGTGGATTTTAAATAAATGGCAAGTTGTGCTACTCAGACTCATTAGCCTATGCTCGACCGTCAACCAACTGCGCCTGCAACACCCCTGGCGTAAACTGAATCTGCACCACATCTCCTTCTCGCACATAGGGTCCACCAAGCGCGTCACGCGTATAGGAGAGCGCGGTCGACAACCAGAACTGCTCGCCAGCCACTTCGACCGCATAGGGTTGCCCCCACTCGGCTGTGCCGCGCATAAAATTATAGGCATGACGCGCTGACCATGTTGTGTGCAGGGTGAAATCTACCGCCTGGGGCCAGGGCTGAATACTGCCGTTGTTGGGTTGTGTCGTGCGCGACGGGCGACCAGTTGCGAGCGTTTTTAAAACTTCGAGCAATAGTTCACCGCCCGCTTTGGCGCACAACTCATCCAATTTGGGGCCGGCCAGGCCGTCGGGCAATTGCAGGGGTGCCTGCGCGGCAATATCGCCGGTGTCAAGCGTAGCGTCCATCCAGTGTACGGTCACACCAATCTGTGGTTCACCGTTGCGCAACTGCCAGAAGAGCGGGGCAGGGCCACGGTAGGCCGGTAAGCGTGAAGGATGAACATTGAGAAAACCATAACGTGGTATAGCAAGCAATGGCGCAGAAATTCGTTTTGAGAAACAGGCGACACAGGCCACGTCGGGGGCTAGGCTGTGGATCAGCGCATGTGTGTCAGGTGAGTTCAACTGGCCCATTTCGTAAACGGGAAGGCTGTGCTGCCAGGCCAGATGGAGCGTGGTCGGCGCGACGAAAGTGGTTAGCAAGGGCAAATCACCATCGGGTAATAGTGGTGGCGGCGCGGGGCGTAACAAAACGGGCGGCGCATGCGGGGTGGATGCCGGCAAAATGACCGCGCAGACCGGTGCATGCGCGTGCAACAAGGCATCAAGAACTGTTCGAGAGAAAATACCTGGCATCCCGAAAAAGAGCAACCGTGGTAGGTTGGGTTTGATATAACTTGAACCCGCTGCAAACCCCTGCGATTTTAAGCGTGCGGCAAGGCGGGTTTTTCCATAGGCTTTAGCCGGTGATGGTGTTGTGTTGGTTGTGCCACTGTAATCCAAATGTAACATAATTTTATCCTGTCTCGTGGTATAATTACACCTGTACGACGAGCTACAAACCTAAGGCCCGCGGGCAGACTAGTGGTTTTCAGGCGAGCCGTGCAAGCCCATTACCAACTGA
>JBBQBY010000392.1:0-6581 GCA_038318235.1 Caldilineales bacterium | reverse complement strand
CTGTCGTAAGCGATTATCAAAGCTTGCTCCAACTGCCCGCGGTCGAGGCTGTCTTGGTGCTGACGCCGATTGCGCTCAATACACCGGTGGCACTGGCCGCGCTCAACGCCGGCAAAGATGTAATCATGGAAAAACCGATTGCCCGCTCGGTGGCCGAAGGGCAAAATCTGGTGGCAACGGCGCGACGGCTACAGCGGCGATTGTTCGTGACCGAGCAGTTAGCCTATCGGCAGGCGGACGAACAGTTGGCCGCGTTGATCGCCAGCGGCGAAATTGGCGATCTGATCCTCTGGAATCGAGTTCAACATTTTGATGCGGACGCAGCCCAGGGCGCGCTGCGCTACGACAACACCGATTGGCGCAAAAAATCCGATTATCCACTGGGGACGCTCTTTGACGGTGGCATCCATCTGATCGCCAGCCTGAGCAAAATATTTGGCACACCAGAAAGGGTCTTTGCCACGGGCCGCCAGTTGCGCCCGGATTACGGCGAGTATGATCACGTGGCGATGCTGTTTCAATATGCCAATCAGAGTGTCGGCCAGTTAAGTTACGCTAGTTGTCTACCGCCAGTGGAAAACCACTTTCATATCCATGGCACGGCTGGCGCAATTGTCATCGAATCTGAGTGTTTTCTGATCGAAAAGCCTAATCAACCAACGCAAATTATCCATTTACCAGCGGAGAATGCCCGTGTGCAAATGTGGCAGGCGCTGGCCCAAGCCTGGCAGGCCGGCCACGATCCGTATTACACACCGGAAAAGGCGTTACAAGATGTGGCAATCCTAGAGACAGTGGATCATGCTATCAAGGCCAACCAACAATTGCCAATTGCGGCGATCCCACAGACCCCGCCCTAATCCTCCCGTTCGCGCCCAATGGGCACCCGGCTCACGTCGAAGCCTGCAAGGAGGGGGCTGTTCGCACCGCGCGCCCAGTGGGCACCCGAAAGCGCCATTGGTGGACAACCGCAATATCTCGTTCTGTCCCGTGACAGGCTCCCTCCCAGCAGGGGAGGGCGGGGGGAGAGGTCTGGGTCCGCCCAACACACTGATTTTCCAAGCCATCAACCAAGATCAACGTCAAAGGAGATAGATGATATGAGCACTATGGCCGTCCAAAAGATTAAAACCAACCCAGTAACCGATAAATTGCGCGGTGGCCAACCGGCGGTCGGCACTTGGCTGGGCCTCTGCTCGCCAGTGGCGGCGGAGAGTATGGCCCATGTTGGCTGGGATTGGCTGGTGGTGGATGTCGAACACAGCCCGGTGGGTTTTGACACGATGGTCAACTGTTTTCGGGCGATCCAGCTAGGTGGCGCGGCGCCGATGGCGCGCTTGCCCTGGAACGACACGATCTGGATTCAACGCACGTTGGATGCCGGGGCGATGGGCTTGGTGGTGCCGATGATTAACACGGTGGCCGACGCCAAGAGTGTGGTCAGCAATACGAAATATGCCACGCGCGGCCAGCGCAGCTTTGGCGGGAGTCGGGTGGCGGCCTATATCGATGGCGATTATCGGGCGTGGGCGGATGATCATCTGGCAATTATGGTCATGATCGAGACGATCCAAGCCGTTGAAAACGCCGAAGCAATTATGGCCGTCGAAGGTGTGGTTGGCTGTTTTATCGGCCCCACCGATTTGGCCCTGTCAATGGGCATCACCCAGAAAGAGACCGGCCCCGGCACTGAGCACGAGGCCGCCATGCTTTCCGTGCTAGCCGCCTGCAAAAAGACCGGCAAAGCCGCCGGCAAGCACTGTTTTAGCGCGTCCGAAGTCACCGAACGCATTCGCCAAGGGTTCCAGTTTCTGGCCCTTTCCAGCGATGGCGCTTTGATGGTCAAAGCCGCGCAAGAGGAGTACGGGGCGATTGATTTTACCGGCGCCACCCAAGGCAGCGTCGAAGCCAAGGGTAGCATTTATTAGCCCTAGCGTTTACCCATTGAAAGTTTAAGGAGACAATCTATGCATTATCGTCAATTAGGCAATTCTGGCCTGAACGTATCTGTGATTGGTCTGGGCACAAATCAATTTGGTGGCAAGGTCGATCAAGCTGGCGTCAATGAAATCATGGCGGGCGCAATTGATTTGGGCATCAATTTTATCGACACCGCCGATGTCTACACGAAAGGGAATTCGGAAGCGACGTTGGGCGTGGCGCTAAAGGGCAAGTGGGACAAGATCATTATGGCGACCAAAGGCGTCAGCGCCACCGGCGAGGGGCCAAATGATTGCGGCGCTTCGCGTTATCACCTGGCAAACGCCGTCGAGGCTAGCTTGCGCCGGTTGCAGACCGATCATATCGATCTCTATCAACTGCATCGCTGGGATGATAAAACCCCGATCGAAGAGACCTTGCGCACTTTGGACGATCTGGTGCGCAGTGGCAAGATCCGTTACATTGGCGCCTCTAACTACGCCGCATGGCAACTGGCGCGCGCCAATGTGATCGCCGAGTTGCGCGACTGGACGCCGTTCGTGAGCATTCAGAATCATTACCACATGTTCGAGCGCGACCAAGAGCGCGAGCTGATCCCGTTCTGTAACGCGCACAATGTGGGCATCTTGCCTTTCTTCCCGCTGGCGGGCGGCTTTCTGACCGGCAAATACCAGCGCAACGCACCCGCGCCGACCGGTTCACGCGGCGAATCTAGCCCGTATGTACAAAAGTACATGACGGATGACAACTATACCAAGCTCGAAGCCATGACGCAGTGGGCCGCCAAACGCAATCACACGATGGCCGAACTGGCTCACGCCTGGCTGCTCGCCCAACCACAAGTTAGCTCGGTCATCTCCGGCGCCACCAAACTCTCCCAGCTTCAGGACAACGCCAAAAGCGCCAGTTGGCAGCTGACCGCCGACGAGTTGAGCGCCGTCAACGCCGTGTTGGATGGCAAGTCGGCGTAACTCTCGTGTAGTTCGCATCCTCAGATGCGCATCTGAGGATGCGAACTACACGATTCTTTAACTTTACTTCCCCGCTTTCCGCTCGATCCCCGCATCGGCAAAAGCCTTACTCAGCACTTTATAAGACTGGGTCGCCGTTGCCAGTGGGTCATAATTGGGCCGGCGCTGCACCATCATGCTGATTTCGGTCGAGACAAAGCCCGTATAACCATGCGCCTGCATCGCCTTTAGATAGCGCACATAGTCAAATTCACCTTCGCCTGGGATCAGATATTCATGGTTGGGCGAACGTCCACGCTCGTCCTTCACATGCGTGTGCGCTGTATACGGCATCATCTTCGCCACCGATTCTTCGATCGGGACACCGACCACGTTGAAATGGCTGATGTCAAAATTGAGACGGACCGCTGGCGATGCCACTTGTTGCATGAGGCTGACGGTCTGGTCTGGCGTTTCCACAGCCGCACCCACATGATGTTCAAACGCCAGGGTCACCCCGCGCGCCTGCGCGTATTCGCCGACAAGATTGAGCCGCTCCACCAACTGATCTTGCTGGGTAGCCAAATCACCCGGCTGGCCGCCAAACCCACTGATCACAACCGGCTGCTGCCCATCGCGCGTCCAATCGACGGCGAGATCGATCGCGCTTTGCACATAGGCCAGATTCTGCGCAAACTGGGCGGGGTCCTGCTCCATCAGGTTGAGATAGGAGCCGACGGCCGACAAGGCAAGCTTGTGGTCTTTCAGCAGTTGGGCGATGCGCGTGCGTTCGCCGCGATCCAACTTGCTCACCGCCGTCGTGAAATTAGGCAGAACCGTGATCTCAATCGCGTCAAAACCCAGATCGGCGATATGTTTCAAACTAACGTCAATGGGGACAGTGGGCATCCCCCAAGTGCTATAACCCAATCGCATGAAAGTTGCCTCTTCTGCGCGCAAAGCGCGCCATAATGGTGGATTTTTTTGATAACGCGACCTCTCCCCCCGCCCTCCCCTGGTAAGGGAGGGAGCCTGTCACGGGACAGACGAAGTCTCTCATTCTGTCCACCAAACAGTTCCCTCCCTTACCAGGGGAGCGGGAGCCCCTAGGGCGCGGGTGGGGTTTCCTGCGTTAGGCAGAGGTCACTTTGCACCCAGATTATAACTTTATCCGCGCTGGAGGACAAAGTTCACCATTTGCTTCATTTTGCCTATTGACTTTGTGTCACTATTACACTATAATGGTTAGTGTACATAAAACACCAAAAGAAACAGCTTAGCCGAAATGGCAAAGCGAGGGCACGATGAATCTGACACTAGCCGAATTACTTGTTCAATTACGCACCGCCACTAATCCAGCGACGATCTTCGATCTGCCAACTGATGCAGCAGAAGGCGCGCTCAAACGGCGTTACCGGGAGCTGGCCGCCATCGCCCATCCCGACCACAACCCAACCCAGCGCGCCGCGGCGGATGAGGCCTTCAAATTATTGCAGCAGTGGTATGCAGCAGCCCAACGCCAGTCGCAGCCGCACAGTGCATCGCCCACGATCGATATCACCAGCAAGTTGCACCGTTACACGAGTCATGCCGCCCCGCTCGCCGGCGATTTGTGCGATCTCTTTGCGGCAGAAGTGGACGGCGCGCCGGTGTTGCTGAAAATTGTGCGTGATGCGCGCAATAACGATCTACTGCAAAGCGAAGCCCAAATGTTGCGCCGCATTAATCGGGCGACGGACGGCCAACCGGTGCGGGCGCACTTTCCTACGCTGATCGAGCACTGCACCCTGCGCGATACGGCGGGCTGCCAACGTCAGATCAACGTGCTGCAAAATGAGCTGACCTATGTCTCGCTCGCCGTGGTGGTACGCGCGTATCCCAACGGGCTTGATCTTGCCGATGCGGCCTGGGTGTTTAACCGCATGCTGGCGGCGCTGGGCGTGATTCACAGTCTGGGTCTGGTACACGGCGCGCTGACGCTGGACCATGTGCTGATCCGCCCAGCCGACCACAACGGCATGCTGATCGACTGGTGCTATAGCGTGCCGTTTGGCGAACGGATCAAGGCCGTGAGTCCACCCTACCGGGCTGATTATCCGCCGGAAGTATTGGCTAAGCAGCCAGCCAGCGCCGCAACCGATCTCTTTATGGCGGCGCGCTGTTTGCTTCGGCTGCTCGGCGGCACGCAACCAGCGGCTGGCGCGGATCTCGTGTTGCCCGACCGCGTGCCCAAACCAATTCGCGAACTACTGCGCGGCTGTCTGCTCCCCGCCCCGCAACGACGTATGGGGGATACTTGGGAACTCTTCGATGATTTCCAGGCGATCCTCCAGCGGCTCTATGGGCCGCGGGTGTTTCGACCGTTTACGCTTTAGTGATTGGAGAAGGGCAGCCTCACCCCCGCGTCCTGTGGGCGCCCCCTCTCCTGAACGGTAGGGCTGTTTCAGAAGAGGGGAGAACAGCAGATCTTTCTTACTCCCCCTCTCCTGAACTCGGTCCTTTGATTCAGGAGAGGCGGCTGGGGGTGAGGCCGCCCAATCACAACTTACCAATATCCACTTTTCACTTACTTAGGAGGTTTTTATGGGTTATTCAAATTGGAGCGATGGGGCTTATGAGGCCCGCCAAAACTATCGCCAGGCAACCGACCAGAGCGCCTTTACCTATGATCAACAGGTGCGGGCCAGCGGCATCAAACGCGTCCACGATCAGATGAATCCATTCGGCGTCACACGCGAAAGCCGCGACAGTGATCAACACCCGAATTCGGTCGCCGTCGCCGTGATCTTCGACGTCACCGGTTCGATGGGCAACGTGCCACGCGTCCTACAGACAAAACTCGGCAAGCTGATGCGGCTGTTGATCCAAAAGGGTTATCTCGAACATCCACAAATGCTCTTCGGGGCGGTGGGCGATGCCTATTGTGACAGCGTGCCGCTCCAGATCGGTCAGTTCGAGGCCGGGCTGGAAATGGATGACGATTTGGGCAAAATTTATCTGGAAGGGGGCGGCGGCGGGCAGGTGCATGAGACCTACGAACTAGGGCTTTACTTCTGCGCCCGCCACACGCAGCTCGATTGCTACGAAAAACGCGGCCACAAGGGTTATCTCTTCACGATTGGTGACGAAAAACCCTACGCCGTGGTGCAGCACCAACAGGTGCAAGAGCAGATGGGCGACACGCTGAAACGGGACATCCCCATCGATCAGATCATTGCCGAAGTGCAGACGCAGTATGAGTATTTTCATATTATTCCCACCAATACATCGCACGGCCAGAGCAAAGAGGTACAAGCCCACTGGCGCGCCTTGCTCGGCGAGCGGGTGATCTTGCTCGAAGATGAAACCGCCGTCTGCGAAACGATTGCGCTCGCGATTGGGCTTTGTGAAGGCACAGTCTTTGATCTCAATCACGGCATCGACGATCTGATTCGGGCCGGCTATGACCCGGCGGCCACCGCCACCGCCGTCACCGCGCTCGCCCCGTATGCGGCAACCCACGTTCCCGTTGCCCCTGCGGCGATTGGTCTACTGGCGGCCAGCATGGGCGGCAACGATGGAAGGTTGTAAATGGTAAGAAGTAAGTGGTAAATGGTAAATGGTAAGAAGTAAGTGGTAAATGGTAAGAAGTAAGTGGTAAGAAGTAGGGAGTAGAAGAGATTGTTGACTATGTTGCCAACCCACACTTAC
>JBBQBY010000391.1:0-6594 GCA_038318235.1 Caldilineales bacterium | reverse complement strand
GAGTCATACACGCCTCACTTGAGAGCTAACGGTTCGTTAGTTGTAACGCACGCGTGGGTCGAGCACGCCATAGAGCACATCTGCGACCAGGTTGAAGGTTACGGTGAGCACCGCAAAAATAAAGGTTAGCGCCATCACCACTGGTGTGTCGGAGTTCTGAATCGCCGTGATCAGGAGTTGACCAAGCCCGTTGACCCGGAACAGATTCTCGGTGATAATCGCGCCGGCGAAGATCGTAGGGATGCCCAGCGCGATTAGCGTCACCACCGGGATCAGACTGTTCGTCACCACATGGCGTAACACGACCACCCGTTCGGCCAGCCCTTTGGCGCGCGCCGTCCGCACATATTCAAGTGGCAGATTGTCGAGCATCGATGAGCGCATAAAACGGGTTAATGCCGCGGTCTGTTGGACGACTAACACGGCGACGGGCAGCGTCATTTGACGGAGTTGCAGCACAAAGCTGCTCCAATTGGTAATCTGCAAAGTTGAGCTGTACACGATGGGAAACCAGTGTAGCCCAATCGCGAAGACCAGCATTAGCAATAAACCGGTAAAAAATGAGGGCACCGAAAAACCAATAAATGCAAAAAAAGTAGCGACTTGGTCGAAGAGTGAATATTGCCGCACCGCGGAGATGATGCCGATCGGAATGGCAAGCAAAATCGCAATGATGTAGGCTACGCCGACCACCTGTAACGTCTGCGGCAGGCGCTGCCAGATCAAATCAATTACGGGTGCCTTGGTTTGAAACGAGAAACCCCAGTTGCCTTGGAACATGGCGATTAGCCACTTTACATAACGGATGTGCCAGGGTTTGTCAATGCCTAGTTGTTGACGGATCAATTGGCGCGTTGACTCTGGAATGGCAGGGTTAACGGCAAATTGGGCAAGTGGATCGCCAGGGGCAAGGGCTAAAACCGCAAAGATAATAAAGCTGATCACGAGTAATGTCGGGAGCGAGATCAACACCCGCCGCAGAATATATTGGGACATCGATCGCTCCTTGAGGCGGTAGATAATAAATCAGCAGAAGAATATATGCATGATCATCGGGCGAGTAGGCCAGTGCGTCAGTGCTTTACCGACGCACTGGCCTTGATTTACGGTCTCACTAACTATTTACGCTTCCACGTAGCAATGTTCCAGAGGTTCGAATCAAACGTGTTAAAGGTGGGGCCGTCCAGGTTCTTGAGCTTACCTGAAGGCGTAACACGGTTGATCAGCGGAATGACTGCTACATCGTTGACCAAAAAGTCATTGAGTTGGATCGCCAGCTCAGCACTCTTGGCAGGATCGAGCTCTGTGGCATATTTGGCATAAATCGCATCATAATCTTTGTTGCAATAGCGCGATTCATTGCCGCCCTGCCACTTGTTGGCTGCATTGTTCACCTTGGCGCAAGTCCAGTTACCCAGATACCCAGTCGAGGCAGGACCATCAGGACTATTGGTAAACATTTGCAGGTCGGCGTAGAATTTATTTAGGGTGTCTGGATTGCCAGGGTCGCCACCAAAGAAGACACCCGCATCGACAGACTTAAGATTCACTGTGATCCCAACTTCGGCCAGGTTCGCCTTGATGATAGCCTGTTCACCTTGGCGCAACGGGTTGATCGAAGTTTGATACAAGAGCGCTAGTTTCTTGCCATCTTTCTCACGAATACCATCACTGCCCACTGTCCAACCCGCCTCATCCAGTAATTTCTTGGCGCCTTCTACATCGCGGTCGCACTTGGTATTCGGCGAATTGACCGATGCTGGCGATACCATGATATTGCAGGTCGGCGAACCGGTAGGACCATAAAGTTGGTCAGCAATCGCTTGGCGATCAATCGCCTTGTTGACGGCCTGACGCACCTTCAAATCGCTGAAAGCTGGGTGTGGTTGATCTGGTTCGCTCCGCTTGTCACCAAGGGCCTCATCAGGATTAGCAAAGTTGAGCTCGAGGCGCTCTACCCCAAACGAGCCGCCAGCCACTGAATCGCATTTGCCCGCCGCCAGAATTGGCTCGAGCACAGCTTTTTGTACTTGTAGGTTCCATGCATAATCGACTTCGCCGGTTTCGCAAACGGCACGGGCTGCGGAAGTGGCATCACCACCACCTTTGATTTCAACCGTGTCGAAATAGGTGTTTGCAGCGTCGCGGTAATTCTCGTTGCGCACGTAGGTGACGACGTCACCCGGTTTGAATTCATTGAGCTTATACGCACCAGTGCCAATCGGCGCCAGGTTGGCGGCTTGACAATCCTTATCCGTAATGGCCGTTGCGCCGGCACATTTTTCGAATTGCTTCTTTTGGATGATCATACCGGGATTGCCGACAAAGGAGACATAGGGATTGGGGTTGGTCTCTTTCCATGAGATTTTCACTGTGGTCGGATCAACGGCATCGATTGTCTTGACCGCGTCATAATTGGAGGTGTTGACACAAGCCGTCTCTTTGGTAATGCAGTAGTTATAGGTAAAGATCACGTCATCGGCGGTGAAATCGGAGCCATCTGACCACTTGACACCTTGCTTGAGCTTCCAGGTGACACTGGTGCCATCCTTGTCGACGCCACCATTTTCAATGGTTGGAATCTCAGCGGCCAGATAAGGGACGAGTTCATCCTTCTCATTGTAGTGCGCCAATGGTTCGAGAATGAGGTTAGCCGCATCGAAATCCTTAGTGCCGGTGGCCTGGTGGGGGTTCAAGATCGTGGGCGCCTGCCAGTAGAGGATTTTCAGATCCTTACTGCCAGCTTCGGCGGCGGCGGCAGGGGTGGCAGCCGCAGGGGCCCCACCGGGCGCTGTCGCTGGTACGCAGGCCGTGATCACCATAGACAACAGGGCGATCAGACTAATTGCGTGAAAAGCGCTGAGTCTCCTCAGTTTACGCATATGCAATTCTCCTTTTACGAATGGTGGAATGTGAACAAGAAAACTATAATTATTATAAATGGATCTGTTCTGACTGTGTTTTGTCGCAAATCTTGGGGCCCACATGTAGCAACATTAAAAAATGGTATGGCAGACCATAGAGCTGGGATAAAACTCAGTGAGTTAGAGCCGGATACACTGGAGTATTTTGCTGTTTTCTTACAATTGGAGAATAGTTTAACTTACCGACGATGGCAAGTTTAATCACAAACGTTGTGGTGATTCAATAATTACTCTAACATACAACAAATAAATGGTCAAACCGATTAAAAGCGTTGCAAAGATGTGGATCTATTTTTAGCTAAATCTCAGGATGATCACATAGAATTAGGGCTATACCTGACTCAAGCTTCGGGCTAAGTTATAAGGTGGGATCGCCATCCGCCTATGTTATAGACAAAGAAACGACGAAAATCTTTCCCTGAAAGTAGCAAACTGGTAACAATTTTGCTTTAGTGGCTCGTTTATCTCTGAAGTCTGGGCTAAGTCACCTGGGCAATGCTACTTAGCCCGTTCGGGATTGCCAAGTCGCTCTAGGGCTGTGATTACTTTTGCGGGGGTCTCTGGACTGCGTTCGCGCAGAAAGCTTAAAATCTGTTGGGGCGTGATGCCGCCTTCGGTCGCGCGCTTGAGGCTGCGTTGGTTGATTTGGTAGATGTAATTCGGATAGCTCGCCTGCCATTGAGCAAACCGTTCAACGCGAAAGCGATCGGCCAGCGAGGCTCCTGGCAAAAGGGTTAAGGTAAAATCTTCGCCTACTGTAACCGTGCGCCGCAACTGTTCGTGGGGTTGCGGCACATCATGACCCAGCCAGATCGCACCCCATGGGCTCAACGAGACCAACAGATCGTCACCCGCCGAAGGTTCAGCCAGATCCTGGGCAGATAACCAGTGTAACGGACCACTGATCAGGAAACGGATTAACGCACCTTCGACGTGATCCCAATGCTCGAAACCTTTGAGAAACTCCTGCGTAGTTGTGCTACGAATATACCAGGTGTCGTAGTCGCCGGTAGGGCGCTGGAAATCGGGTTCGGTCGTTTTGATGGCGCGCAAAATATCATAACGGCTATACCAAGCGCCTGGTTGCAGTTTGGCAAAGATGCCAAGTAAGGTTTCACGGGTCTGGCGCGGGTCATTTTTCCAATTATTGGTGTTTGTGCATTCGAGACCGGGGGTATGGCAAAGATCATTCCAATCGGGGGAGTTGCGCCAGGCTTCCCAGAGCGCAAAGCGTTGTTCTGGTCTTGTCTTGTCGAGGAAAAGGCGCACGCGATTGCCCGTTAATTGCACGATGTCATTATCGCCCCGCCGCAGCCAGCCCAGACGGTTGGCCAGGTGCAATAAAAAGGCCAGGCGCGTATTCAATTCCGGCTCGTCGCCGCTAAAGGGAATCTGTAAACGTTGCACAAAACGATCAATATCTTCTGGATTGGGGCCTTTGGCGGTCAAACGCAACTGATCGGCGTGCAAAAAACCGAGCAACGCACCCATATCTTCCAAGAAACTATCGTCAGCAGGCAGCGTGCGGGCGGCGGATGGCGGTGACACTGGCTGAATCGCCAAACCGCTAGCCAGCACGGGATTTTGCGGATGCGGCAACCAAGGCGTCACATCGTTGGGCAAATAGATAATCGTATGCGCATTTTTGCCAGCGCCTTTAAAGCCTCGTCCGACCAACCCATAGTAATAAAGCAATTCGGAAATGCTTTCTGGGTAGAGCCAAGGGGATTCCCGCTCCAACTTTGCCGGGCCCATCTGGCGAATACTGCCAAATTCGCGGCTAAATTGGGCTTCGATCATTTCGCCGCCTTCCTTGAGCAGAGTTTCGATGGCACCTTTGGCGGGATCAGCCATATCGACGACTTCCTGGTAGGCAAATTGCACCGAAGTGGGATCGGTGATCTGGGCCGCCAACAAGTCAACCGCTTGTTCGTGCGTGTCGGCGCCATCCAAGTAGGCGCCGCGCAACTCGGCTAACACTTGCAACAAAATATCTGGATACTCGGCCAACATTTGCGAAGTTGTGGGCATAATTGTAGGAAAGTATAAAGGATTAAAGTTATCTTGAAAAATACGGCAAAAGGATTGTTGTCAGCCGGTCAAAATTTCGTTATACTAGATAGCGTGTCTAACACGAAAGGAAAATTATCAATGAGTAATAATAACCCAAACTATCGTTCACCCGCTGGCGGCTGGAATCTAACCAGTTTGCTGCATGATGTGACAACGGCCTGGCGCCTCTTACAAGATCCGCGCGTGCCAGGCTTGCTCAAGTTGTTTTTGCCGATTGCCGCCATGATCTATCTGATCTCGCCCTTGGACTTACTGCCCGGCCCCTTTGACGATGTGGCTGTACTCTTTGTCGCTTTGCGGCTTTTTCTGCAATTGGCCCCATCCGAAGCCGTCCGTAGCGCCAAGGGTGAAGCTAGTCCTACCGATCAAAAATCGAATCGCGATGATGATAACACAATCGACACCAGTTGGCGGGTTGTTGATGATAAGTAAATGACGAATGGTGAATGGGTAGCAGTTATGCTTTGCCATTCACCATTCGGCTCATTTCGCATGCCTACCAGCCACCAGGCATAATTCACGATGATGAACGAGCGTTCTTCTGCCCGCGTAACAACAACTGAATCTGCCTTTACTTTTGCCGAAGTGGCCAACCATCTACAGGTTACGCCAGAAACGTTGCGGCAATGGAATCAGCGCTTTGGCCAATTTTTGGTCACAGATGTGACCATCGACGAGCCGCGTTATAGCAGCATTGACGTGGCCGCGCTGATCACGGTGCAGAAATTGTTGGAATCCGGTTATGATGATCAAGCGGTCAGTGAGCAATTAACCCCCAAGCGGCTTGAAATTACCAAGGCGGAAACTGTTACGCTGACGCCCCAGCAACGCCATCTGTTGCGTGAAGAAGCTTCGGCCCTATTACCCCACGTTGTCAGCGATCTGTTGAGTACAATTGCCAACAGCCAGCAAACTGTGCTCAACAGTCAATCGACCATGCGTGAAATTGTGGGCGTTGTTGTCCAAGATAATTTTAATCTGAAGGACGAAAATCGCAAATTGCGCGATCGCATGCTGGAAATGGAGCGTACCCAGGCAGAATATCAACGCCGAGAAGAGACACGCAAGGAACGCATGGAAGGTCGCATGCGCGCGCTGGAAAACACGGTAGGTGCTTTGCAACAACAAGTTTTGCAACTTATTCAACTCCAAAGGCAAAAACGGCGCGGTTGGTTTAGCTAATGCGTAGCAAGTGTATGGATAATCTTTAGTGGAAAAGGAAGAGGCAGATGGGTAAAATTTCCAATCTTGTGATCGGGTTGGCGCTGGGGACTGCGGTTGGCGTTGTTATCAATTATCTATTTGGCCCAGCCCGTGATACACCCTCGAATGAGCAATATCGTTCGCGCTGGGATCAAGCTATCGAGGATGGTAAACAGGCCGCCGCCGAACGCGAGGCCGAACTGCGCCGTGAATTTGCCGAAACGAAAAAGTTGCAAAGCTAATCGATAAGCGATTTAAACTTCATCAATGATGTTAGGGGTTGCTTTCTGCGCCAGCTGTATAAACCAAGGCGCAGCAATCAACCCCAACGATTAATCCACATTATAACTAAATTCAAAGGCCATGTTTTACGTTAACATGACAAAATTTTTCA
>JBBQBY010000390.1:0-6603 GCA_038318235.1 Caldilineales bacterium | reverse complement strand
ACCTTTCCAGGTGAGCGTCTCGGAGGTTTTGTTACCGAGCGCCGTCACCCGCCGCACGGGGCCGAGCAGGCTGGTCGCCAATTGCAGCGAATAGACCGTCACATCCGGCAAGGGACCAGCGCCGGCGCGATAATACCAGGCTGGGTTGATCTCGGCCAGGGCGCCGGTGCCGCTGCGGATCGACTCATGTTCATGGCCAAAACCCCAAGTGTAGGTAAAACCAATATTCACCCGCCCCAGCGCGCCTTCGTCAATTAGTTGGCGCATCTGCCCGGTGGTCGGAAAGAGTTCAAACCCCGGCGCAGCCGCCAGTTTGATGCCAGCCTGATCGCGGGCCGCCAACAGTTGGTCAGCTTCAGCTAATGTGGTCGTCATCGCCTTCTGCACATAGACATGTTTGCCCGCTGCGATCGCGGCCATGGCGTTGGGAAAGTGAAAGGGGATCGGTGTGATAATCAGCACCACATCCAAATCAACTTTGGCCAGCATCTCGTCAATCCCGGTAAAATGGGCCGGCACCTGGTAGCGTGCGGCGCTCTGTTGGGCACGTTCCGCCACGGCGTCGACGACGGCGACCAGTTGGATTTTTTCGCGCGCATCTGGCAAACTCAAATGAGGGAGTACGCCGCGCTGCGAAAGGCTGCCGCAGCCAACCAGACCGGCACGTAGGATCTTGTCCATGAAGTTTCTCCTTTGTTCGTTCCTATTTTATTCGTTCCTACATGGGGACATAGGAGGTTTGGGAAGACATAGTGTAGCCTAAAATTTACTTTCGAGTATCAACGTACGATTTTCGCGTGCGGAAAGCGCGGCCTTTTCAATGATCTCCACCACATGCAAGGCATGTTCGATGCTCAACCGCGGCGTTCGATCCTGTTGAATACAATCGACCAGGTGCTCGATCCCCAAATGATGATCTGGCCCCGCGGCGCGACCGGTTTGGGGCAAATTTACCATCTCCCACCCTTTGCCCGCCCGCAACACTTCTACTGGACTGGCCACGTCAATTGGATCGAGTGCAATTGTCCCCTTCAACCCGTGTAGTTCCACCTGCGGCGTGCGCGTGCCATAGACCACGTTATTGGCCGCCAGCGAAACCAGACACTTGTGGCCAAAATCGAGGATCATTTGCCAGTTATCGTCGGCCTCCACCGGCACGCGTTTGCCCGCCACTGGGCCATCTTCCACCGTGAAATGATCCAACACTTTATTCACCATTGCCGTCACACGCTGAACCGGACCGAGGAGACCCGTCAACGTATGCAATGGATAGACACCCATATCCATCGCCGGACCGCCGCCCTTGGCAAAGAACGGGCTGGGATCGGATGTATAGCCCGACCAAGGTGGCACGCCCATGTGGCCATACCCGCGCGCCGAATAAACTTCACCAATTTCACCAGCCGCCAGCAACGCCTGCGCATAACGGACCTGTGGAAAGAGCAGTACACACGGCGCACAGACCAATTTTAGCCCCATACGATTGGCTAATTTCTGAATTCGCTGTCCATCATGCACCGTGCTAGCAACCGGTTTCTCCGTGTAGACATGCTTGCCAGCCGCTAACGCGGCCAACGTTGTCTCGGTATGCAATTGAATCGGCGTGAGATTGATCACGGCGTCGGCGTCGGTTTCGGCGAGCAGTTTGTGGTAATCGGTGGACCACTGGGGAATATTGTATTGGGTTGCGACGGCCCGCACACGCGCCTCCGTCTGCCCGCACACCGCCACAATTTCGGCACGGTCGCCCAGGCGCTGGAATTCGGGCAGATAATCGCGTTGCGCCACATCGCCACAACCCAACAGCGCAAATTTAATCTTGGTCATGTAAGTCCAGTTCCTGTCGACAAGTTCAATCGATTTAACGAATTTCTGGTTCGACTACATCCCAGACTGCTTGCGGATGTTTAGCAGCCACTTGTAGTAAGACCCGCGCCGCGCCATGTGGGGTTCGCCGCCCTTGTTCCCAATTTTGCAGCGTCTTGATGCTTACGCCAAGCAAGACTGCAAATTCGCTCTGCGATAACTCATATTGCTCGCGAATTTGTTTGACATCAGGCGCTTTAATAACAAATTTGCGCGCAGGCTCTTTCTCTCCACGCAGAATAGCCCCACCTTCACGCACACTCTGGAGCAACTCGGCAAATAGTTCTTCATTCATGGATATTCTATCTCCACAATCTGACGCAGCAGCTTTAGGCCATTCCAAAAAATAAATCATCGATATACCCGTGGAGGGAGCATTCTCTAATGCGGCGTTTACAGGAGTACACCGGCGTAAGAGAACGCCTCCTCCGCGTATACTTATTTTTCTGGAATGGCCTTAGCTGTGCAGGCGTCAGATCATCTTGAACATTTTTGGGATAGATGAGCAACATAAGAAGTTGGTCATGGACAACAGCCCAGTAATAAATTACTCGTGTACCACCGCGTTTGCCACGGCCTTGCGCAGTCCAACGAGTTTTGCGCAGGCCACCACCGCCTGGAATAACAACCCCAGATCGGGGCGGTTGATCAGCTCAGCTTGCAACTGCTGATACTCTTCGTCGGTGAGCAACTTCTGGATCTGTTTTGTAAAAACCGAGGTTTCAATAATGACCATCTATCGCAAGCCTAATTTGCGTACTGCTGATTGACAGACACAATCATACGCCATTGAAGGACAGATGTCAATCACGATTCTTCTGTGTGGATTTACGCCACTGGTGCCGCCAACACCAAACCCGCCGGCAATGCCTCGCCGAAAATCCACGCTTGTTCTTCGCGCTGTAGATCGCTGGCCGGATCGAGTAACAATTCACGATATCGTTCGGCACGCAGCAGGGTTAGCAACCATTGCAGCACCTGTTCCCGCATTTCCTCTGACACATCGCGCGCACGATCGCCAGTATAGCAGGCAAGATGGATCAGGGCATGCGCCATACTATCCGTCTTTTCCAGCTTCATAGCAAGCAGCGTTTGCAGCCAAGTTGTCGCTTCCGCGCTCGAGATCAACCGATCCAGCGGGCCATAAATCGTCGTGCGTGCGCCCAAACGGCTGAGGGCCCAGAGATCTTGGCTTTTCGGCGGCACTTTTTTAAATTTTTGCAAAAGCCACCGTCCCAATTCCGTTTTGCTGGCGCTGGGTAGCCATTCAAAATTCGCCAGCGCCATCCAGACCTCTAATTCCTCAGCTGGGGCCAATGTCTTGGTGGTAGTTTTAGCGGTTTTCTTTTTCTGCACCGCAACCGGTTGTAACGCCGGGCGCACCTGATCATAAATCTGGGCTTGATGCCCGGTTTTTAAGCCACCAGCCACGCGCCGCCAGAAGACCCACCATTCGGTGCGACATTGCGGCTTGCTCGGGAACTGTAAGCCCTGAAAATGCAGCTTCCAGACTTCTTTCATGCGCCACTCGTCGGTGGGGTCACCAAAACCAGGGCGCAGGCAAAAGCCCAATAAATTGAGCCAATAGGTTTCATGTTGGAAGGACAATTTACGACCGTCGGGCAAATCTAACAGGGTGTCGGCCAGTTTGCGGATCAGGCCGGTGGCCCAGGCTTCTTTGGGCGCATCGAGGATCGTCTCCAATCGTTTGCGCAATGTTTCTGGCGGATGCGCCTTGGCTTGTCCGCTGCTGAAAGTTAAGCGAATTTCGGTCTGCGCCGTTTCGATGATCGCCTGATCAACCACCTCACTGACGGTATGTGCGACGGCACTCGGTTCGACTTCCTGGCGCACGTCGAAGGCCAACTGCCACTGATGCTCGCTTTGTTGGGCCTGGCACCAAAGTTCTAGTGTGCCGATTTCGGTCAGGCGCACGGCCAGTTGCACGGGCAGCCGTTGCGCGACAGCCTTACGGCCGTAACGCAACACAGTGCGGATCGGCGGCAAAATCGTAATTTCGTCTGGCGACAACTGCACGACATCACCCAAGTGATCACCCAGACGGGTGCTTGAGGCGTAGATTTGAAAAGCAACTGGCTGATTGGTTAACGCCTGGAAGGCGGGTTCGGCCAGTCGCGTCTGAAAGCCTTCCTCGGTGCCGCGCGGCACCAGACAAACGGCCGTATAAACATTTTCGGTGGACGCCGGTTCGCCCGCGGCGACACCCACATAATAGGCACGCGGGCTACCGCTGCCAACGCGCACGCCTTCGCCCATGCGCACCAAGCCATAGTAGGCTGCGCCAATCGCCACGGCCAAGTGTGGATAAGGATTTTCCAACTCGCTTGGTTGCCAATCCTCACCAGCCGTCGGCTGAAACCACGTTTCGACTAGCGTACGCAGGCGTTGGCGAATAATTTCTGGCGCGACGGCGCCGCCGTTAAAGAGAATGAAATCGGGATAAAGCTCGGCGCGCCCGGTCTCATCATGCAGTAACGGTTCAAAGCGCTGCCAAAATGCAGCCAGATGGCGCGTGATCGCCGGGTCTTGCACGTAAGGCAGCCCCAATTCAGTCAATCCGGCGCGCCGTGGATTGACCAACGTTTCGGCCAGTGGAATTTCAGGAAAGAAGCCATCGAGGATCAACTGACGAATTTCGGCCTGCGTCAATCTGCCCTTGAGTGTGCCCGCGATCAATTTGCCCGACGTGCCGACCACGGTAATATCGGCGGTGCGTTCGCTTTCTGGCGCACTCAATAGCATCTCTTTGGCTTTACGACATTGCTGCACCAGTTGATGCCAACGCTGGGCATCCAACTTGCCTGGTTGCCCTAGCAGTTTGGTTTCCAGATGCCGTCCCAGCGCCAGGTCCATGTTGTCGCCGCCCAGCAAAAGATGCTCACCAACGGCCAGCCGATTAAAGCGCAAGCCCTGTTCACCGGCGCGGATGCCGACCAGCGAAAAATCGGTGGTGCCGCCGCCGACATCACAGACCAAGATCAATTGACCATCCTGCATCTGCGTCTGCCAATCATCGGTGTGACGAGCCAGCCAGGCGTAAAAAGCCGCCAATGGTTCCTCTAGCAAAATGGCGCGCGGCAGCCCGGCTTGATGGGCTGCGGTGAGCGTCAATTCGCGGGCCACTTCGTCAAATGAGGCAGGTACGGTCAAAATGATCAATTGATTTTGAAGCAGACTTTCTTCATTATTCGCGGCCATCTGCGCATTCCAGGCTTCGCGCAGATGTTGCAGATAACGGCGGCTGGCTTCAAGCGGCGAAACCTTGGCAACATCCTCTTTGGCCCCCCAAGGCAGAATTGGCGCCGTGCGGTCCACGCCGGTATGCACCAGCCAGGATTTGGCGGAACTGACCAGCCGCCCAGCCACACGCGCGCCTTGCTCACGCGCAAATTCACCCACCACGTAATCGCGGTCCGACGCCCAGGGTAAGGCGGTGCTACCCGGCGGCAAGTCATACGCGCCAGGCAGATAGAGAAATGAGGGCAACACCAATCGCTGCCCCAGTTCACCAGGCGCCGTCAATTGGGGAATTTCAAACGTTTGAATTGGCCGATGACCCGCACCATCCGCAGACGCCGTCAAATCCACATAGGCAACCGCCGAATTGGTGGTGCCCAGGTCAATGCCAATCAGGTAACGATAAGTCAGTTCGGTAAAATCGACAAGGTTAGTCACTACGGTGATTCCGTTTTTAGCGAGCAGGAATAGAGATTGGAGCATAGAGATTAGAACCAGTCGCTATGCTCCATTCTCTATTCCTGCTCGCGAATATTAAACTCCAATTTCCACTTCCGTCCATCCGTACGCGCAACACACCAGAGTTCTAGTGTCCCGATTTCGGTCACTTTGCTTTGCAGCCAGACAGGGATGATCGTGCCGCCAGTTTCAGCTTCGGTGGCGGGCAAGTGCGTTTCCATGCGGGCGACCTCTTGCAGATCGTCACCCCAATCTTCCATGATTTCGCCTACGGGATCGGTCTTGCGCGTGGTGGAACCAAACAGTTGGAAAACCGCTGGTTCACCGACAATCAAACCGAACTCTTTTTCACGAATTTCGGCTTCGCTGCCTTCTTCCATGCCAAAGGGGACAACACAGAGCGCATTGACCGGGGTTGGAATGCCGGGCACGGCAGGCATGGCGCTTTCGACGCCAATGTAATAGGCGCGGGATGTGCCGGCCCGAATGCGGATGCCACGACCCTGGCGCGCCAAGCCATAGTAAGTTGCACCCAGAGCAACGGCCATATCTAGATCAACGGCGGGCAATTCGCGCAGTTGCCCATCCGGTTGCCAGTGGCGCAAGGCGTCCAGCACCTGTTGGCGGAGCGGTGGCGCTTTCATCACGCCACCGTTAAAGAGCACGGCAGAAGGATAAGCCACGGTCGAATCGGAGGTATCACTGGCGACGTGCCGGCTGAGGAAATAGGCCAGATGGCGCGAAATCGCCGGGTCGGATTCGTAGGGTAAACCCATTTCGCGCAGACCAACCTGCGGCTTGCGTTGCGGAAAATCAGTAGCCGCGCCCAACGGGAAAAAACCCTGAACGAGCAGCGCTTCGATCTCAGCATGCGTGAGTTCGGCGCGAATGGTGCCGCCGATCAGCGAGGAACCGCGCCCCAGGATCACAATTGGTTCAGATTCCAGATCAGGCTGATTCAACAGCCGCTCTTTGGCTTTGCGGCAACTTTGCACCAAACTGCGGAATTGCCAGTTGTCA
>JBBQBY010000389.1:0-6652 GCA_038318235.1 Caldilineales bacterium | reverse complement strand
TTTAACATGCGGCGCCAGCGCCAGGGCTCATGCAGCAGACGATGCAACCATTCCAACCCAAGCCGTTGCACCCAGCGCGGCGCACGCACGGTGACCCGCGCCACAAAATCGAATGCGCCGCCCACACCAATCGCCACTTTGGCCGGCAATTCATGTCGATGCTTATCGATCCAAAAGTCCTGATGCGGGTGACCAAAGGCAACAAAGAGAATGTCGGGCTGGGTTGCATGTAAACGTTGACGGATCAGGGGCCAATCATCATCGCTGGGACTGCCGCTGTACGTATCCACAACTTCTAAGCCAGGATAACAGTTTTGTAAAATGCTGGCCGTCTTTTCAGCCACGCCGGGCGCCGCACCTAAAAGATAAACGCGCCAATGCTCGCTGGCCGCCCGTTCACAAATGCGGTAAATGCCGTCGGAGCCGGTGACGCGTTCTTGGAGCCCTGTTCCCAGCAAACAGGCGGCCCATAGCACGCCAATCCCATCCGGCACGCGCAAATCGGCACGCTGCAAAACCTTCGCAAATGCCGGATCTCGGCGAGCGTCGATGATGAACTCGGGATTGACGGTGCAAATTTGGCGGCAAGAGGGCACAGTTGTTGCTGTTGCTACCCATTGCGCAATTTGATCCAGGGTTCGGGCAAAATTAATGCGATGAATGTCCGTCCCTAAAATTTTAAGGGTAGCAAATGGCACGTAATTATCCTGTCACTTTGCTATTTTTGCTGTGGCTTGCTCTAAAACAGCCAATGTTTCGCGGGCGGCTTTTTCCCAAGAAAAACGTTTTACATTTGCATAGCCAGCTGCAATCAGTTTTTGACGAAGCGCTTCATCCTGGCTCAAGCGCAACATAGCATCGGCAATCGCATCGACATCCAGCGGGTCAACCAGGATGGCAGCGTCGCCGGCAATTTCGGGTAGAGAAGAATTATTGGCGGTTATCACAGGTGCTCCATAACGCTGGGCTTCCAGCACAGGTAGGCCGAAGCCTTCAAATAAGGAAGGAAAACAAAAAAAAGTTGCGCCGGCATAAAGAGCGGGGAGGTGAGCGTCGGCCACATAGCCGATCAAATGAATCCGCTCAGATAGACCTAACTTGCTGACTAGCACGGGTAGCGATTGACGCAACCAGCCACCGCCCGCCAGCACCAGATCCCAACTGATGGCTGCTGTCCTGTGCAATTTGGCATAGGCCTGAATCAAGCGCACCAAATTTTTGCGTGGTTGCAATGTACCCACAAAGAGCACATAGGGCCGTGGTAAATTGTATTGCTGTCTAACGTTTGTGGCGACTGCATGATCGATCTGATCCGACATACCCGCTTCATGTACCACCTGAATTTTATCTGGAGATGTCCCATAGAATTTATTTAGATCGCTAGCCGTCGCCTGGCTGACAGCAATCAAGCGCGTCGCCATCAGGGCGCTCCAACGGGTACTTAATTGTAAATAGAGTCGCTGAAAGTGTGTATGGGCTTCTGGGAAATAATGATAGCCCAGATCATGCAGCGTGACAACACTGGGCGGCAGACGATGACTAGGTATGACAAACGGCAGGACATGCGCTGGGATAAAGAGAAGATCTGGCTTGCGTTGCACGACTTCACGCGCCAGCGCCATGTGCGTCCATAGGCGGCGTGCTGGTAAATGACAAATTTCTACATTCGGTTGAGCGGCACCGGGAGTTTGCGCGGGGAAGAATTCCTGGGTTGGGATAACATCAACGTAGAGGCGCCATTGGTGTTGAACTGCCGCTGGCAACAGGAGCAAATGCTGAATAATCTCCAGCGAATACCGTTCGGTGCCGGTGCGTTTGGCGCGTAACGCACGCGACGCGTCAATGCCAATTAACATAAAAAGCCAAACGTTTGCAACACAGCGCGTACTGCATCCGCAATTGGGCCTAGCCGGAGCAGGCGCGGGGTGCTGCCGGCCAGATCCACAATTGTGCTGGGCAAAGCCGTGTGTTCACTGGCATCGTCCACCAGTACCAAGGGAGTGCGGCCATCTAATTGGGCCAGCACTTGCGCCGCCGTAGCCGAATCAGGCCCACCGCTAATGTTTGCGCTCGTCGCGGCCAATGGGCCAGCGCGCTGGATCAATTGGCAGAGCATTGCATGATCCGGCATCCGCACGGCCACTGTTGGTTGTCCAGCCGTTAGAATGGCCGGCAATGTGGTCAACGCTGGCAATACCAAGGTCAGCGGACCAGGCCAAAAAGCCTCGATCAATTTTTGGGCAAGCGGCGAAATGGGCGATGGCGTCATCAACGCTAGCTGCGCTTGATCGTTGATGAGCACGGGGATCGCCTTTTGTGGTGGTCGCTGTTTTGCTTCGTATAGCAAATCAATAGCGAAGGCAGAATCGTAGCGACACATTAGGCCATAGACCGTGTCGGTGGGGGCGGCGATGATCTGCTGCGCTGCCAGCAAGGCGAGCGCGGTTGCTTGCGCCGCGGGATCTTGGATTGGAAGAATTTTAGTTTGCACGATGTAGAAATTAATTTGAATAGTAAAAAGCAGTTACACAGAGTGCTCAGAGAGAACATCGCTGCGCTTATCGAGAAACCGCAATGGTCTTTTTCCCTCTGTGTGGCTCTGTGTAACCGTTTGCATTCAAGGCGCAAAGACTTTTAACGCAAAGCGGGGCAGCCAGAATTCCTGATGATAGACGCCTGGGTCACTCTGCGCCATATCGGCCAGCGCCCGCCCAATCGCGATCGAATGTTTGAAGCCGCGCCCACTAAAACCGCTGGCAAAGATGATCTGCGGATGTTCGGGATGGTAATCGATGATAAAGTCGCGGTTGGGCGTCTCGGTATAACGGCAGCTTTCGGCCCACTGCGGTTCGGGGTCCACGCCCACGAGCCGTTCGCCCACGGTGGCGGATAATAACTGCAACGCCTGCTGATCAAGCACCGCAGGCTGATCCGGATCGATTGGAATATTGGCCAATTCGATGGCGACTTTGACATGGCCAGGTTTTTCATAAATTGGAAAACCATAAGCGCCCAGATTGCCATCAAAGAAAATGTGGATCGGGCAGCAACCAATCCTGTACAGTTCAGGGTTTTCTACCCGAAAGTAGGCCACTTGCTGGTGCGTGGGCGTCAACGGCAAGCTATAACCGAGCAGCGGATCGAGCAGTTGATGCACCCACGGGCCGGCGGTAATCACAACCCGGTTGGCATAGACTTCGGTTTCTGTGCCGTGTGTGGCATAACGGACGGCAACGCCTTCACCTTCGGCACGGATCGCCAGCACCTTACACGATTCTTGTAGGGTTGCACCATGCTGGATCGCTTGGGTGACGAGCGTCTGCACACAACGGGTGGCGGCCAGAATGCCCGTCTCGGTCTGCTCCAATGCCAGCCATTGATCATCGAGTTGGAATTGCGGGAATTCCTTGCGCATATCGTTTGCGGTGAGCAGACGGTAGGGAAAACCTAGCATGTGCAGCGCCTGTTGGGCACCGGTTAGAAACGGATCGTTGCCCAGCCCAAAGTACAGCCCATTGGTCATCTGCATGAGCGACTGCCCGCTTTCCTGCTCGAGGCGGTGCCATAAAGCAAAAGTCGCTGGCATCCAGCGCGTGAAATCAATATCCTCGTGTGTGTAACGGATAATCCGACTGCCGCCATGACTGCTGCCGCGCAGGTGGCCGACCTGAAATTGTTCCAACAACAGCACACGTTGACCATCTTGCGCCAGGTGATAGGCCGCGGCGCTACCCATTGCACCGGCGCCGACGACTATGACATCAAAATGTTGGTGCTGGTTAGTTTGTAGTTGACCCATACTTTTGCTCAGAAACGTTATATAGAGTTCAGATGCTAGAAATTTTCTACTGCAAAATTTGCCATTCCAACGAACAAAGTGTGCTTTGGCTTTCGGTTCTTCATCATAAAGTACGAATATGCATCCAAACAAATATTATCTGCCTTGATCATGGTGACTATGAGCATAGGGGCGAGGCAGGGCCACCTTAATTTAGGTAGTCGCTTGATCCACTAGCCCTGCCTCGCCCCTACTAACGTTGTCGTACTAATCACTTTTCGTGTAGAATATTGGCAGGCTTCATCGGGTATTTGGTCACTGCCGGCTGGCTTGGGTTCTTGGCGTACAGCGGCATTCTTAGGCACATGAATGGAAGGCACACTTTGAATCGTCAGCAGACTAATCTTGGTCTCATCGGCTATGTCTTTGTTGGCACTGCCGCTGTTCTCATCCCTTCAATCATGCCATCAATCACGAAAGAGTTCGTGGCGAATGGTATGACCTTGGCTGCCATTGGGCTGATTTTTCCGGCCGGGGCGGTGGGCGGGATATTGGGTAACGTTCTCTCTGGGATCGGTTCCGACGTGATCGGGCGCCGACGGCTTGTCTGGCTCTCGGCGTTGATCCTGTCGGCGGCACTTGCCTTTACGGCGGGGGCAAAGCTCTGGGCGCTCTTTATGGTTGGCTATGTCTTGGTCAGTGCAACGCAAGCCGCCTTGTCAACCGGGATCAATGCCATGATCGCCGACGCCAATCGTGAGTCACGCGCCCGCGCGCTCAATATCCTCCACGGCGTCTATGGCGCGGGCGCAACAGTTTCACCGCTGATCATTGGCTATCTGATCCAGCGCGGTTTGCAATGGCGCTGGGCGTTGGGGGGCGTCGGCCTGATCTGGTTGACCTACAGCATCAGCGCCTACTTGCTTTCGCGCACGGCCGCGCCCGAAGCGCGTGGCGGCAAGGTGCAGAAGCTTGATCTGACCATGCTGCGTGACGCACCTTTTCTCGCCCTGTTCGTGATCGGCTTTATCTATAACGGGGTCGCGGTCAGTTTGCTGGGCTGGGTTGCGGTCTTTATGCAGAAATCGGCCGGTTTCTCGATGCTCTTCTCCGTCTCCATGATCTCAGTCTTTTATGTCGCGCTGACAATCGGACGCTTTCTCTGCGCCGGTTACGCTGAACGCATCGGTTATGCTAAAACGCTGCTGGTCTTGGCCTTTGGGATTACGCTGACCTATCCCTTGGTGGTGCTGGGCATCAACAATCCTTTGCTGATGGTGACGGGTGTTTTCCTCACGGGGTTGAGCCTTTCGGGCCTCTTCCCCACTTCGTTGGCGTATGGCTCGCGGCTCTATCCTGAACAGACCGGCACACTGAGCGGCACCTTAAGCGTGGCGCTGACGCTGGGATCGATGGTGCCACCCTTGTGGACGGGCGTGATCGCCGGGATTTGGAGTTTTCAGGTGGCACTGGGCGTTAACTATCTGCTGGTCTTGCCGCTGATTTTCCTGGCGATTTATCTCGGTCGGATCGAGCGCCGCCCCAGCGCCACCCAAAGCAGTGATCCCCAAGTGGCGACAGGGGCGATGCGGTGACCGCGAAGGCGACGACATTTGCCTTATCCAGGCAAATGTCGTCGCCTTCGCGGCCTGGATCAAAGCGCCTGCGCGGCGGTGCAACGGCTACGCATTAGCTTGAAACGTACTGGATCATTGCCATAAGAAAGAGGTTTCATGTCTTCGCTTTCCGATTCTCAGTCGATTGTACCCCCCCAAGAAGAGCCCGTAGCCGACATCGTCATGTTGCCGCCGCCTAGCCTTTGGCATTTGCTGCATGCTTGGTTTAGCATCGGCACCCAATCCTTTGGTGGTGGATCGTCCACGCTTTTCTTAATCCGCCGGATCATCGTTGAACGGAATGGCTGGTTCAGCGATGATGAAGTGACAAAAGCCTGGGCGATCTGCCAGATTCCGCCAGGGATTAATTTACTGGCGCTCACGACGTTGCTGGGGTGGCGCTTGCGCGGTGCAGTGGGTGTGATTGCCTCGCTCGCGGGTCTGTTATTCCCCAGTGTCACGATTACGATTGCCTTCACAGCGCTCTATCGCCATGTTCAGCAACTGAGTGTGGTGCAAGCGGCGTTGCGTGGGATTGTTCCGGCTACGATTGGTTTAGGTATCCTCATGTCCTGGCAATTAGCGCGGCCACTATTGGTGACAAGTCGCGCTGAGAATTGGTTGAGCTTCGGGTTTAGCCTGTTGTTGTTAGCGAGCGGCGGAATCATCGTCGTTGTCTGGAACGTGCCGGTCATCCTGGTTTTGGCTGGGGCGGGGTTATGTGGCACATTTGGCTATCGCTGGCTCACGCATAACAAGCGGACAGGGCATGTCGCATGATCGATCCTGTAAAGTTATTCTGGCTGATCTTCCGCGCCACGCTCTTTTCGACCAGTGGCAGCGGCAATATCCCCATGTTGTACAACGATCTGCGTTCATTGCGCTATGCCACCGAGCAGCAATTTGCCGAATCCTTGGCGATTGGCCAAATCACGCCTGGCCCAACTGGTTTATGGGTCGTCAGCCTCGGGTACTTCATGGATGGCGTGCGCGGCTCGCTGCTGGCAACGATTGCCGTGATCCTGCCGCCCTTGCTAATTTTGGTGGTAGAGCGACTCTACCGCCGTTTCGGCACCCACTGGGCCGTGCAAGGCTTCCTGCGCGGCTTGGCGTTAGCGGTGGCGGGCTCCTTTGCGATTGTGATTGTCGGGCTTGTCCGTGGCAGCAAATTTGACCTGAGCAGTCTGGCCCTCGTGCTGGTTAGCATTGGGCTGGGGGCCACTCGGCGTGTCCCCGTGCCGCTGATTATTGCCGGCGC
>JBBQBY010000388.1:0-6660 GCA_038318235.1 Caldilineales bacterium | reverse complement strand
GGTTGATTCGTGACTAGGGTGTTCATCTGCACCGTGAAAGTATTGTCGCCCAGCGCCGCCGCCGGATTATCCAAATTGAGTTGAAGTTGACCAGCAATCGCCTGGGTGGAGCCGACCACTTTCGCTTTGCCCGCGTTGATGCCCAACTTTGCCAATGCCCCGGCGAAGAATTCCTCATCCACCAGATAAGAGGCTTTCGATTGTTCCGGAACGATCACAAACGTGCGCAGACCACCGGCGGTTACGGCATCGCTTTTGCTGACCGCCGTAGTAACCGCAGGCGCTGTCGTGGCTGCCGTCGTCGGCGCTACGGCCACCGAGTCCGCCGTGGACGAATTACCACAAGCCGCGAGCATGCTGATCAATAAAAATAAGAGTAGCGCTTTACCAAGTGTACGACCGATCATGTTTTCTCCTTTTTGTGAATCCAAACCACTGTTCCATAACCCGCGCCGGCCTAAAGCCACCGCCGTTGCGGACTTTTCTTAGGCGCCATCAAAGCATAAAGGATCCAGTAGGTGCGTGCTTGTAGCCGCACGTTCTGCGTATACCCCAATTGTGCGGCTAAAAGCACGCACCTACGCATGATTTTGTTCGGCAAACGCGGGATCCTTATTTCATTGACATGGCCTAAACGGCTCTTGCCCTCTTTTGCGCTCTATCAGCATTTGACCCTTGCATTATTTCAAGGGTTTTTGACAGATATGTTATAATAGTTCGTGAGCGCGCCAGAAATTTGCTGGCGCTTTTTGTTATGATCGAACGCAAACAAGCCGGTTTTGAACAATCAATTGCATGTCGCATAAACCATTAATCATTGGCCTAACCGGTAATATCGCCACCGGTAAAAGTACAATTTTGCGCTATCTGGTGGGTAAGGGCGCGCATGTGGTTGATGCCGATCAATTAAGCCATCGGGCGATGGGGCCAAATGGACTGGCCTATCAAGCGATTGTCGATGCGTTCGGCCGCGAAATTTTGGCGCAGGATGGCACGATCAACCGAGCCGCATTGGGTAAGATTGTTTTTGCGGATGCTGCTGCTTTGCAACGTTTAGAGCAGATCGTGCATCCAGCCGTCTTCATCTTGGCGCAACAGGAAATTGCGACTACGCCAGCCGCCGTTGTTGTGCTGGAAGCGATCAAACTGCTAGAAGCGCAGCGTTTAGTTAAACTCTGTGACGAAATCTGGGTGGTGACTGCATCGCCAGAAACGCAACTAGCGCGGTTGCACACGCAGCGCGGCATGGACGAAGCCGAGGCGCGACGTCGGATGGCGGCGCAGTCGTCGCAGGCTGAAAAGGTGAAGCACGCCACGCGCGTGATTGATAATGATAGTACACCCGCCGCGCTACAGGCACAGCTGGAGGCAATTTGGGCTGCTGTGCAAGCTAAATACCTATGAGGATGTATGCAGTCACTGAAAAATTTTTGGAATAACTATCCAGTCTTATCGAATTGGCTTATTTTAGCCATCGGCATGGTGATTATCCTTTTCTTGAGTGCTCGCCATGTTGGCTTCTTGCCTGGTCAGTGGGCTGCGCTGATGGGCGCCACGATTGGATTGGCTGGCCTCTGTGCATGGATTATTAACTGGGAGTGAGCCTGGCAATTGCGAATTAGCATCCTGATTCGCTCGTCTATCGCTTGGGGTCCGTTCGCAACAAGGAAATTTATACCGATATGGAAAAACGTGATTATTACGAAGTGCTGGGCGTTGGGCGTGATGTAGATAAGGATGCCCTGAAAAAATCCTTCCGCAAATTAGCACAGAAATATCACCCAGATGTCAACAAATCTGAAGGAGCCGAAGCTCAATTTAAAGAGATCAATGAGGCTTATCAAATCTTAGTTGATGATCAGAAACGGGCCATCTATGACCGGTATGGTCATGCCGGTTTGCAAGGTGCGAGTGGTGTTGGCGATTTTAATAGTGGCTTTGGCGATCTGAGCAGCATTTTTGAAGAATTCTTCTCAGGGTTTGGTGGCAGTGCGGGGTCGCGCAGCGGACGTCGTCAACCGCGCCGTGGCGCAGATTTACGTGCCGACATCAAATTGAGCTTCGAAGAAGCTGCCTTTGGGGTTGATAAGGAACTTGACATCCCACGCATGGAAGTCTGCGATCGATGCCAAGGCAGCGGCGCTGAAGCCGGCACCAGCCCGGTTACTTGTTCCACCTGTGGTGGGGCGGGCGAAGTGCAGCGCCGCCAGCATAGCCCCTTGTTTGGCACTGTCGTGACGGCTTCGACCTGCCCAACTTGCGAAGGCACCGGTGAAATTATCGCCACGCCTTGCAAAAAGTGTAATGGTCAAAAGCGCGTGCGGGTGTCGCGCAAGCTTAATGTCAAAATCCCCGCCGGTGTGGATGAAGGCACACGCATTCGTCTGGTTGGTGAAGGCGAGGTTGGCCAACTCGGCGGCCCCCCCGGCAATCTTTATGTGATCGTGACCATTGAGCCGCACTCGATTTTTGTGCGCAACGAATTTGATATTCATATGGAATTGCCTGTCAATATTGCCCAGGCTGCCTTGGGGGCGACGGTCAATATCCCAACGTTGGATGGCAGCGAAGAGATGTTGGAAATCCCACCAGGCACCCAAAATGGCCGGACCTTCCGTAAGCGCAATTTGGGCATTCCGCGTCTGCAACGCACCGGGCGTGGCGACATGGTGATCTCGGTTCGTGTGGTGACGCCGGTCAATTTGACCACGGAACAGCGAGATCTGCTGCGTGCCCTGGCTAAAACTTTGGGTGATACGCCTGTGGAACCAAGCAAGGGTTTTTTTGATCGAATTTTTGGCAGCGATTAAGGCTGCGGCGATTGACGAAATCGCTCTATTTCAAAAAAAGAGAATACGGAAAGAAAATTATGGCTACAACTTCTGATCTGCGCAAAGGTATGCTCATTCGCTATAACGGCTCGCTGAGTCGTGTAATTGAATACCAACACATCAGCCCCGGCAACTGGCGCGCCTTTGTGCGAATGCGTTTGAAAAACTTTGCCACCGGCAAGATTATCGAAGATCGGGTGCGGGCTGGCTCCGAAATCGAGATCGTGCTCACCCAGACGCGCACGGCGCAATATCAATACAAGGCTGGCGATATCTATCATTTTATGGATATGGAGACGTTCGACCAGATAGAATTGACCGAGGATGCCATCGGTGATGCGATGGAGTTTGTCAAAGAAAATGAGAACGTTGATCTGCTTGCGCTCGATGACGGTCAAATTTTGAGTGTCGAACCGCCCACCTTTGTTGTGTTACGCGTCACCAGTGCCGAAGTGGCCGTGCGGGGTGATACGACCACCAATCTCCAGAAGAATATTACACTAGAAACCGGTGCAGTGCTCAAGGCGCCTGCCTTTGTTAAAGAAGGCGATTTGGTGCGCATTGACACGCGTTCGGGCGAATATGTTGACCGAGCCAAAGAGTAAGCTAAGCGATTAGAGATTGGGCGATCAGAGGATACGCGTGAGCAATTTCTAATTGCTAGTCGCTCACCTTACTTACCCTGACTAACTCCATCTGTCAACCAACACGAAACGATGCTAATGTCTGAACATATTAATACGGCCGTACCCGACGAAATTATCGAGCTTGCTGTCACTGTGGATTCTGAAGCGGCTGAAGCTGTAAGCGAACTTTTTAACCGTTTCAATGGTGGCGGTTATGAGGAGGATAGCGAAGCCGGTGAGGCCAGCGGTGGCGGCGCGGTAATCGAGGCGACCGGTTTTGACGATGAAGATCAATTCTATGATGCGGCGCATCGCTTTGTCGTCAAGACCTATTTGAAGCCCGGTGCGCGTGGTCAGGCAATCCGTCAGCAGATCGAAGAAGGGCTGTGGCGTTTGAGCCTGCTCTATCCGATCCCCGCGCAGCCCGATGTACGTACAGTGCGGCATGAAGATTGGGCGAATGCCTGGAAGAAATTCTATAAGCCACTACGGGTCGGTCGCCATGTGGTGCTCAAACCGAGCTGGGAAGAATTTACGCCCCAGGCCGCAGATATTATCATCGAACTCGACCCTGGCATGGCCTTTGGCACCGGTTTGCACCCAACGACGCGCCTGTGTATTGCGGCGTTGGAAGATGTGGTCAAACCAGGTGACACGGTGCTTGATGTGGGCACGGGCAGCGGTGTGCTGGCAATTGTGGCGGCAAAACTCGGCGCAGCCGCGATTCTGGCCACGGATATCGATTCCGTCGCCGTGCAAGTGGCGCAAGAGAATGCAGCACTCAATGGCCTAGCCATTGACGATCTAATTGAGATTCGCCAAGCGAGTGTACCAAGCGACAGGGCTGAGCATTTTCAAGTGATTGTCGCGAATATTTTAGCCGAGGTTTTGGCCGGTCTATTCGACAGCAAATATGGCAATGTTCCCCTAGCCGAGCCGTTGGCTAAAGGTGGTTTTATTATCCTATCGGGCATTATCGCCGACAAGGCGGACATTGTGATCGAAGCCGCCACGCGGCATGGCCTGCTGCTGGTAGATCGCAAACAGGAAACCGATTGGGTGGCGCTCGTTATGCAGCGCGCGGCTACGTAAATTCAACTTATTCGCGTTATAAGATTATCTTCTCTCTAACCCGTGCATCGATTCTTCTACCCGCATCCCCTGCTTGTTGGCCAAACAGTTGATTTGTTTGTCCTTGTACACCAACTCCATGCCGTATTACGTTTGCAAGCCGGCGACCAGATTACTTTGCTGGATCGCCAAGGCAACGAATTTCTAACTGAAATTCGCCAATTGGCGCGCGACCAGGCGCAGGGGTTGGTCTTGCAGCAGCAGCAGGCCAAAGGCGAGCCAGCAGTCCAACTGACGCTTTACCAATGTAGTTTGAAAGCGGATAAGTTTGAATGGGTCTTACAAAAGGGGACAGAACTCGGCGTGACGCGTTTTGTCCCTGTGATCAGCCAGCGGAGTATCGTGCGCCCAGCAGCCGCTTTGCTCAAGAAGTATGACCGTTGGCAGAGCATTCTGCGTGAGGCGGCGGAACAATGTGGGCGTGGTCGTGTGCCTGTGTTGGAGGAGCCATTGGGCTGGGCTGCTGCCACCCAGCAGGCGCAAGGTCTACGGGTGCTGCCTTGGGAAGCGTCAGGGGACCGGCATGCGAGCCTGGTGCGTTATTTGAAGGACCAAGTGGGCGTCACGGCGATCAATCTACTGATTGGCCCAGAAGGCGGTATCGCGCCAGATGAAGTTGGCATGGCGAGTGCGCATGGTTGGCAAGTGGTTTCACTTGGCCCGCGTATCTTGCGGGCTGAGACAGCGGCTATTGCAAGTGTTACTATTGTAATGGCAAATTTGGGCGAATTAGGCTAAAATAAAGCGGCGCACGGCTTGTAGGGATTCCTACATTTCTTTTGGGTGGCCCGTATTATAATAAGTACAAATTTCACTATGTTTTTTATAGCGAAAATATTAAAAGAGAATAAAATCGGCCTCGCCCTTTCTGAAACAATTCTTTCTTTCAGAACAGAGAGCGAGGGTGAGGCAAGTTGTTACAAAATTAAAATAAGTAAAAAATATCATAAAGCTTTGATTGTATTTGGCATCAGCGCCTAACCTTTTAGGAGTGTCTTTTATGCAAAGTTATACAAATGGTGCGTCAACCAATGGCAATGGTCCGCATGTGGAAGATGTGATCGTCATCGGTAGTGGCCCCGCTGGGTTCACTGCTGGTTTGTACACCGGGCGCGCTAACTTAAATCCTTTGTTGATCACGGGCAATGACTACGGTGGCCAAGTCAGTATCACGTATGAAGTAGAGAATTATCCTGGCTTTCCAGAAAGCTTGAGCGGACCGGAATTGGTCGAAAAGATGAAGGCGCAAGCGGAGAAATTTGGCACGCGCGTTGAATTCGACTATGTCAGCGAACTGGTGGTGGACCAACATCCTTTCTTGGTACGGACGACACTGGGCAAGGAATACGCCACCAAATCAGTGATCTTGGCCACGGGTGCTCGTCCGCGTTACCTGGAAATTCCTGGCGAAAAGCAATTTACCGGCAAAGGTGTTAGCTATTGCGCCACTTGTGACGGCTTCTTTTTCCGCGGCAAAGATGTGATTGTCGTGGGTGGCGGTGACAGTGCGGCCGAAGAGGCGATCTTTTTGACGCGTTATGCTTCACACGTACGTCTGGTGCATCGGCGCGAGAAGTTGCGCGCCAGCAAGATTTTGCAAGAACGCGTCTTCAAAAATGAGAAGATTGAGTTTGTCTGGAACACGGCGGTCAGCGAAGTGTTGGGCGTTGATGGCAAAGTGACTGGGATCAAGACCAAAAATGTTGTAACGGGCGAAGAAGCCCAACTGGATACCGACGGTGTCTTTATCTTTGTCGGTCATCTGCCCAACAATGAATTGCTTAAGGGTAAATTTGAATTGGACGAAGATGGCCACCTGATCACCGACCGGTTTACGCGCACCAATATTCCGGGCATCTTTGCGGGTGGCGAGATCATGGATAAAGTATTCAAACAAGTCGCGACTAGTGTCGGCCAGGGTTGCGCCGCTGCCATGCAGACCACCAAATTTTTGGAAGAGTTGGAATCGCATGGCTTGCCAGATTTGCAGGAAGATCCGCGTGACTTTGGCATTGTGGGTTTCAAGAAGCAAGAGCCGTTGGGCACCTGGTAAATTTCTTTATTGATGGAAA
>JBBQBY010000387.1:0-6739 GCA_038318235.1 Caldilineales bacterium | reverse complement strand
GCGGTTGAATCGCCCGCCGAATGACCAAAAGGCCATTGTCGACCGGCAGTAACAAGACAGCCACAGGCAACGGATTTACAAAGGTCACATGATTACAACGCACACAGCGTCGCGGCCATGCTTGATCCGCCACAAATGCTGCTCCACAATAAGAGCAATAGCTATTTTTCTTAAAAGTCTGCTGCATGCTTATTTCTCGCTTTATCAGTTTATTCCCTGAATTTAAACTTTGACGCAGAGGCGCAGAGACATTTTTTAGCCAAGTCCCAGCTTTTCTTCGCGCCTCTGCGTCAAAGTTTTTTATCTCGCGACATGCAACAATTCTTATTCTGTGCGCTCAATTTTGACAGCCTTCTTGGCGCGCACGTCATACAGATCGACGCGCCGATCGTAGAGATGGCGCACACTGGCGAGATCGCGCTGCTGTGCCAGGCTGGTCAAATCTAGATCGGTAATGATCACGGTTTCAACATTTGGTTCAGCCTCGCCCGCGGTGGCGCTGGGAGGAAAGGCAAAGTCGCTGGGCGTAAAGACCGCAGCTTGCCCATAATTGATCAGGTAATTCTTGACCGTTGGCAAATTGCCCACGTTGCCCGTGATCACCGTATAGACAAAATTTTCGACGGCGCGGGCCTGCGCGGTGTAGCGCACTCGGTCGTAAGCTTTCTTTTCATCCGTGCTAAAGGGCACAAAAATGATCTCGGCGCCGGAAAGCGTCTGCAAGCGTGAGACTTCGGGAAACTCAATATCATAGGAGACCTGAATCGCAATACGCGCGAGCGGCGTATCAAAGACCTTGATCTCTTCCCCCGGCTCAATCCCAAAATCCTTGCGTTCATTCGGCGGGATGTGCAAGGCATCTTGCGTATAGACGCTGCCGCTCGGGGTAAAAAGATGGGCCACATTGTATACCTTACCGTTGCGGATCACCGGCTGCGAGCCACCAATAATGTATAGCCCGCGCTCGACCGCCGCCTGAGTAAACATCTCAATGTAGTGGTCGGTCATATTCGCCAGTTGAGTGATCGCTTTGCGCGAATCCAGGTCGGAAGGCATCAAACTAAACAGTTGCGCCGTGAACAATTCAGGAAAGACCAGAAAGTGACAGTGATAGGTATCGGCAGTATCGACAAAAAACATCACCGTCTGTTCAAATTCTTCCCACGAGCGAATCGGACGCATCAGGTATTGGGCCGCGCAGATGCGGATCTTGCGCACGGGTCGTTGCAACGGCGCCGCGGCAATTTGGCGTTTCTCAGGCTGATAATTCGGGTTGGGCATCTCCAGCCAGGTGGAATAGTTCAGGCTCGAATCATCCCACAAGAAATCAAGCAAAACACGCCCCACTTGATAGCCCGCTTTGAGATGGGCAGCCAAGGATGGATCTTTGATCTCGCCCTTCAATACCCTTTCGACATACTGCTCAGCCGTCATTTTGCCGGCCACAGCGTTATAGCCAGGGATGCGTCCATATGCCACCATGCGGCGCAAATTATAGCGCCGCATCAGCCGCTTGCGCTGCTCATAGAGTAGGCCGGCAATCCCCAAGCCACGGTAGGCAGGATCAACCCCGATATCGGCCCCGTAGAGCGTATCACCGCTCGGATCGTGCGTGGCGAAGGTGCCACCACCAGTGATTTCCTCATACGTATACGAGTGCGCATTATCGTCCAGTTGGACAATTAACGAAGTAGCGTAACCGACGACTTGGCCATCAATTTCGGCCACAATCTGGCCCTCCGAAAAGGCTGCAAATTGCATCTCATAAAAACGGGCGGTGTAATAAGCTTCCTCTTCGTATTCGGGATAGGCGGCGCGGTGGCAAGCGATCACACCGGGGATATCTTCATACCGCCAACTGTGTACCTTAATTCGGGGGCGTTTCGTTTTGGCTACTTTGCTTTTCGTTGTAGTACTCATAAATTACTTTCGTAGGAAAAAGAGAATTTGATTGACCCGACGAGTCTGGCAGTGAGGGCGCGGGTGGGGTGTATTGCTCCAGATCATGCATCAAAAATCATCCATCAACTTCATTCAATTCGTCAATTTCGGCGGCATCATTTTCGGTATCAGTATTTTTGGCTTCGTCTAGCTCTGTCCACGCGCGTTTATAGATGCGCCGCGTCACTTCATAGGTAAAACCGCGGCGGCCCAGGAAGCCACTCAATTTCTTAAAGAATTCCTGTTGCTCAAGCGCTTGCCAACGCGCCAACTTGGGCTCGACCGCGGCCCAAGCAGCCGCGTCATCATCAACCGTCTCCACGAGTTCATCAATCACCGTGGCACTCACGCCTTTTTGGCGCAATTCAAAGCGCAAAGCGCGCGAGCTGCGCGGTCGCATCTGTTCGCGGCTGTCCACCCACGAACGTGCAAAGGCTTCGTCATCGAGATATTTTTCGGCCACCAATCGCTGTACCACCGTTTGGATCACCGCTGGCGGGTACTCTTTTTCACGCAGATATTGTTCGATTTCGGCCTGGCTGCGTGCGCGAAACCCTAAAAAATATAAGGCTTTGGTATAAGCACGCTGGCGCTCATCCGTCGCTTTCAACTGTTCGATCTCGGCTTCGCTCAGTTGTTGACCTTTGCGCAAATTCAGCGCGGCATTCAGCGTGATAGCAAAGGCAAACTGCTCATCTAAAAAAACGTTGACGCGCGTTTTATCCTTTTCTTGAACTTTAAGCAATGTAATTATATTTGACATTCTGCTAGTATAAAACAAAAGTTCTAATCACTCAAGTGGAGTGGACCGGCGTGGTTTGTCCAAAAAGAAAGGCGTCGCGGTAGCCGCGACACCTTTCTTATCAGCGTTTTGTCATATCAGGGCGAAGCACGTCTAAAAATCGCGCCACCCTATCCCTGCAATCAAGACTTTGCGATCAAAATCATCGGCGGAGTCTACTCTTCCGGAGGCGTTGTTGCCTGATTATCGGCCAACAATTCACTTAAGTCGGCTGATGCGCTTGCGATTAAAATCGTCGGTGTAGCCGATTCTGCTGGGGTCGTTATTTCCTGATCAGCGGATGGCGCGGCGGCGGCCAGCAATTCACTCAAGTCTGCCGACGCACTGGCGATCAAAATGGTCGGTGTAGCCGATTCTGCTGGGGTCGTTATTTCCTGATCAGCGGACGGCGCGGCGGCGGCCAGCAATTCGCTCAAGTCTGCCGACGCGCTGGCGATCAAAATCGTCGGTTGGGTCAATTCCTCATTGGTCATGATTGCATGATTACCGGTCAACGGTTCGATTGGGGCAAGTTCGCTGATGGCAGCGGCTGTGATGGCAGGCGGAGCGCCATCACTCTCCATCTCGGCGACAGCCCCTTCCACTTCGGTCTGGGCAACCTCGGCTTTTTTGGCAGCTGATGGCGCGTTGCGCCATTCGGTCACAGTGGTATTGGCTTGCTGGCGCAATGTCTCAACCCGTCCACCTGCTTCTTGCGCGAGGGTGGAACCGCGCTGCTCGGCTTCTTCTACCAACGATTGGCTATCTTTTAGGACAGATTTAACTTTGTCATAGGCCAATCCTAATAACCCGGTATAGACCAGAAATGCTTTACGACCCACCTGGCGCGCTCGTTGTAAACGCTCATCCATTTTCTTTTGTGTATCGTGTAAACTGGTATCCATCTGTACTTGGCCTCCATGAGAACTTTTCCGTTATGACCTAGTACACTGTTCAGTAAATTGTGATGGTTTAGCCGTAGGTCATCGCTTGCAGCGTGACGAGTTGGTAATACCCGCAGATCAGGGGGCTTCCCGCGGCTTGTCACGCCGGAGGCGATGACCTACGAATCCCATCAAAATTTTGATTACACTGTACTAGGCAACAACCAATAACCTGATGCTATCGATAATACCGCTTCAGTTACCTTTACAAGTGGAATGACGCAGTGCGTTACAGCTATAAGATAACGCATCGCGTTATCTATGTCAAGTGCTCGGTCTATTTAGGCTAGCGTCAGGTTTCGGGCCATGGTCAGGCGGGGAGGAATCCTGCCGCTGACAATGGTACGTCACCTTGCGTCACTGATCCCTAGGCATTACCCTGCCCATGTCGTGACAAACTGCACCAACGTCTTGAGCACATTATCAAAAACGGCCAGGCGCGCCACTTCATAACCATGACTGTTCTCGCGCACATGGCCGAAACAGGCGATCCGCTGGGTCAGCCCAGCCGCATAGACCAGGCTGGCATCGCTGGCCGCCCGTGCATAAGCGACCGGTTGCAACTCTGTCCCCACCGTACGGGCTGCCTGGCATAAATCGCGCAGCAATAATTGATCGTAGGGTGCGCTCGAATCAAAGCTCCAAATACCCGGTCGGCTGTCGAGCACCAGCGGTGAGCCTGGCGGCATCGGGCAGCCATCGACGGCGATGAAAATTTCGGGTTGCTCGCGCTGTGCCAAGATTTTCGCTCCCAGACCGCCGACCTCTTCGCCCACGGTAAAGGCCACGATGGTGGGCAAAGTCGGCCGCAAATTATCGCGCTTTAGGGTTTCCAACAAACGTAATAAGGCGACCACACCCATGCGGTCATCGAACGTCCACGCCCCAACCAACGGATCAGATGGATCGCCAAAGAGGATTGGTCCACAAACCGCGCGCGCCGGCACGGCCTGTGAACCAGGCCGTACGCCAACTTCGGCCAATTGCGTCGGCGTCAAGCCCGTCAATACGCGCACATGCGACCACTCAATCGCCTGGTTGGTGGCCGTGGTATGCGTCGAGCCCATCGAGAGTACGCCCGTAATCGTGGCTGTATCGCCCAAAATTTCTACCGGACCCTCGCCATGTTTCCAGGGATAAAGCCCGCCAGATCGATCCACGCGCAACGAGCCGTCGGCATCCACCCGCGTGACGACCATGCCGATCTCATCCATGTGTGAGGCATAACAACAGAGTGGGCCGTCCAACTGGCCAACCAGTCGCACAAACACGTTGCCCGCAGCGTCGGTCTGATGGATGTAACCCCAACTGTCCAGCTTGGCGCGGATCAGCGTGGCGATCTCTTGTTCGCGGCTGGAAGGGGAAGGGATGGCGAGTAGTTCGGTGAAGAGGGTGAGGGCAGGGTGATTGGTGAATTGTTGGGTTTTGGTTGATGGTGGCATTGAGATGATTCCTCTCTGTTGGGTGGAAAAGGCGTACGGCTCTTACATCTCTCCTATTCTACGGGTGGATGCCAGCCAGCCGAAATCCATAATTGGCGGGACTTGACGAGGGCAGGGCGATTTAACTGAATTGCATTAAGCGTAGAACGGCCAGTAGGCGTGACACCGATAATCAGTAAGCCATTTTCAAACCAGACAAAATGCTCTTGCCAACTCTGCTGATTTGGATGAAAAAGTCGAACGAGGAGACCAGTGTCCGAATCGAGGGCAACGATCCGGTCTTGCTTGTGTAGATTGCAACCCCAACAGGCAAGGCAAAGATTCTCGATCGATGTAGGGCCGCCTAACGATTGCGGAATAATATGATCAAGCGTAAATTCTGCGCCAACAATCAATTCAGAAGTTAGACAGTAACAGCAACGATGTAAAGATTTCTCGGCAACTGACCGACGCAAGGATGGCGGGATATACATCAGAGTTACACAGGCCAGATGGGCTGAATCAGCGCGGTGACATCATGGCCGCGTTGGCGTAATAAGACCATCGCTTGGGCGCGGACGAGCATAATATGGTCTGAATGTTGAAGAAGACGTTCGGCTTCCACCTGTTCTGCTTGCGTTAAACCATCACTTTGTCGTTTGAAGAGCAAGCTTTGCATGCGCTCGTTTTCCGCAGGCGCAGTCGTCATCCGCGCGCTAGCCCACAACTCATCATCGTGGAGATAGGCAAGTTGTGCCATCGCATCTAAAGTCTCGGTGGGTACACCTACCGTGGTGGACAATGCGGCAGCAACGACGGCGATTAACTCATCCTCTAAAGAAGACTGCACGCGCGCCGCGCGCCGCGCCACTTGGCGATAGAGATGCTCTGGTAAATTGACGGTTAAGGTTTGTGTAGACATCTGGTCCTCGCTTGTGTACTTGTACAACCATAGTCTACCATAGCTCGACCACAGGACCAAGGTTGTCCCAGCAACGGGGTGCATCGCAAGTTTTGGCGATTTTTGCGCGGGGATAAATCCCGCGGCTGACCGTAACAAGTGCCCTCAGGCACTGGGATCTTAGTCGCTGCCCCGACTTGTTACTGTCAGCCGCCAAATGCCATTTGCGCCAAAAGTTTGCGATGCACGCCCAGCAACGTGCCCGGCACGTCCCGCAGCACCTGACGAGTTTGAGGCAATTGACAGCGTTACGTGCCGGGCACGTTTTGCCCACCAGTGCAGCGTCAATTCAAAAATCCGACCGCCTACGGCGGTGATTGGCAGGGGAGTTCCCCTGCACCCCCTTTTGCCTTCTCCTCCGGCACAAACTCTTCTTATACCCACTTTTTAGAGAAAAATAGAGAGCCAGAGCCTTTTCAGAGAACAGAGAAAAGCAGAGGCCAGAGGGTCAACTGCCGGGGGCGACGACCCGAAAACTGATGACGTTGTACCTACGGCCGGGATCGAGGTAGTCGCGATAGGCACACCGCACGTTGAGATGACTGTCGCTCCACGACCCACCCCGCACCACGCGACGGTCGCTGCCCGTCAATGTCTCACGACCATCGTCGACTTTATATGGATAAGGCTGATATTTGCTGCTCGTCCACTCCCAGGCATTACCTGCCATATCTAACGCGCCATAGGGACT
>JBBQBY010000386.1:0-6742 GCA_038318235.1 Caldilineales bacterium | reverse complement strand
GTGCCGGCGAAGTGAAGAACGCCAGATAGGCCAGGGATCAGCCAAAGGCGAAGGCACGGATAAAATAGAAAATTAGGCGGGTTAAGCGCCTGAGAGGTTAGGCAACATCTGTCTTTCAAGCGCTTAACCCGCTTGCCTAGGCGCCATCAAAGCATAAAGGATCCAGTAGGTGCGTGCTTTTAGCCGCACGTGCTGCGTATACCCCAATTGTGCGGCTAAAAGCACGCACCTACGCATGATTTTGTTCAGCAAACGCTGGATACTTATTTTATTGAAATGGCCTAATAGCGCAACGGTAGTAGGAATTCAATCGACTATGAGCGACGAATCTAGCCAATCAGACCAATTTCAACTCTACGATCTGACCATCAGTGTGGAACGGATCGAAGGCAATTGCACCTGCAACATGGCGGTAGGTGATTGTTTTCATATGCGCGGCGGCAAAATTTCGCTACCCGACGGCAAGGATTTTTGCCTCTATGCGCTCTATGCGACTGTGCCTTTCTTGCCCGCCAAACAGCGCCTCAATCATCCGGCAGATTGGATGGAGACTGACAGCCGGATCACTTGTCCCGACCCGGCCTGCCGCCTGATCATGCGCATCGATCGGGTTGGGCAACGCACCTTGCGTCATGATGATGTAAGCCCGATCGCATGGGCCAGTTTGCAAGCGAATGAGGCAGTAGAACGCGCCGGCTAGTGCAATCGCTGAGCTTACCAACCCCGAAAATGCGCTACCACCTGTCCTAGTAGCCGCACCGCATCTAGCACATTGGGGCCCAACGGGGGGCCAAAGCTAAGGTGTTGTGCCCCGGCGGCAACGAGCGGCTCCAATCGTTCGATCACAGCCTTTGGTTGGCCAACCACGCCAATCCGCAACATACGTTCGTCGACTAAGTTAATCGCTTTTTCCTCATCGCGTTCAATCATCATGGCATGCTCGATTGGTAGAAAATCCTCACGCGTCACCCCCAGCCGTTCATAAATCAACGGCCCAAGCGCGTGGCCATAATAGGCAATTTTTTGTGCCAACACCCGCCGCGCGGCGGTCTGATCCTCAGCCAAGGAGACCCAGAGACACGCAGCAAAATCGAGCGGGGCAAGGTGCGCAGGGCGCGTGGCAATCCCCTGATCAAGGTAAGGTTTTACGCCAAAATAGTGTTCTGGTGGAAAGAGCAGCGGTAGCACACCGTCGGCCAGTTCACCAGCCAATGTCAGCATCTTGGGCCCCATCGCGCCGATATAGATCGGCGTGACGCGCGGCGCGACAAAACGCAAATAGGCTTCGCCGGTCCAACGCAAAAACTCGCCCCGCATTTCCACGCGTTCACCTGCCAATAATTGGCGCACGGCCAGGATCGTCTCACGCGTGGCGGCGAGCGGCTTTGTCTGTTCGATGCCCACCCACTTGAGGAATTCACCGGCGCCGGCGGCGATGCCCAAATTAAAGCGATTGCCGCTCAACTCGTCCATGGTCGCCGCCAACATCGCCATTTCGGCTGGATTGATCGTGTATGGGTTCAGAATACCCGTGCCCAGTTGAATGTGTTGCGTCGCCTGCGCCACCGCGGCCAGGATCACCAGATCACTGCGCAGAAAAAGGTCGTTGCTCACCCAAAGCTGGTCAAAGCCAACCGCTTCGGCCATTTGGGCCAGCGCGATATATTCAGAAATTTTCAGGTCGTTGTTGAGTCGTAGACTAAAACGCATGGCAATCCTTAATAGATTTACGATTTTTGATTGGCGATTTACGAAGATCAAGGGACGCAAGCTGATGGTTTTACGGTCCAAGATAGGCGAGAAGAAGCTGCGGCCGCCGCCCACCAATCCCTCGTAAATCGTCAATCAAAAATCGTAAATCACCCTCCGGCTCCAACCATCGCTTCCGCCTCGATCTCGACCAGATATTGCGGGCCGACCAGTTTCGCCTCGACGAGCGTGTTGACTGGGCGAATCTGGCCGAAGCGTTCGCCGTGGGCGCGGGCGACGGCCTCCCAGTTGGCAATGTCACTGACAAAGACGCGCGTGCGCACAACATCTTCCATCCGTCCGCCCAGTTGTTTGATGGCGTTCTCAATCTTTTCCAAGGCATAACGGGCCTGCGCCGCCGGATCATCACCGCCGACCAGACCGTCCGGGCCGGTAGCCGTGGTGCCGGAAACCAGAATATGGTCACCAACACGCACGGCACGACTGTAACCCGCCAGTTCTTCCCAGGTGGTGCCACTGCTAAAAGTTTGTTTCCCTGTACTCATCGCTGCTCCTGTTCGTTTAATTGTCCAAAATAATGCGGATATAGGATTGTACCCGCGTGGTTAGCAAGAAAACAAAACACCAACGGGCACAATGCTAACTTGGGCTTGCAATGCCACAAAATAGGGAGTTGACCTTTTTTCAAAAACCAGCTAACATAGGCCACACACAGTTTTCGCTTATTTACCTCACCGAAGCATCCAATCCAGCTTGTGAACTTGGCCTTTCAACCGTGACGTTCCGCTTGGCAGATTAGGGCGCGGCTCACTTGAGAATCGTATTCAGCACTTTGCATGCTAGCCACCCAATGATTTGGTAATGCCCTAATCTGTCTATCAGTGCCTTGCTTTTTTTACATAAATTCAGCCATAGAGGAGAAACTCGCATGAAACGTCTGCACAGAATGTTGGGGAGCATCAGCGTGCTCGCCGTGATCACCTTGATTTTCGCGGCCTGCCAACCGGTGGCCCCCCAGGCAGCCCAACCGGCGGCAGTGGCGGCTACCCCGGCCGCGGCTGCCAGTGGTGCGCAAACCATCAAGATTGGTTTGATGTCGCCGTTGACGGGTGGCGCCGCCTTTCTCGGTCAAGAGCAAAAAGGCTTTGCGAAAGTGACCGTTGACATTTTCAACGGACGTACCGGCATGAAGGTGGCGTTAGTGGAAGGGGACACCGAATTGAACCCTGACACGGCGAAGACGGTTGCCGAGCGGATGGTGAGCGATCCTGATATTGTCGTCGTAGTCGGACCGGCGGGCAGCCAGGAATGCGAATCGACCATGCCGATTTTTGCCGCCGCGGGTCTGGCAAATTTGACCCATTCTTGCACCCGCACCGACCTGACAGCCAAGGGCAAAGTTGCGCCCACCTTCTTCCGACCGATCCCGCGCGATGCAGATCAAAGCGCGACTGACTCGACTTTTATGTTGAACACCTTGAAGGTCAAGTCGGCCTATCTGATCGATGATCAATCTTCCTATGCCGCTGGCTTAGACGATGAACTGGCCGCGGCGCTCAAGGCCGGCGGGGTGACCGATATCCAGCGGGCTTCGGTCAAGAATGACGACACCGACTTCTCATCGCTTGTCACCCAGATTATCGCCGCCAATTCTGATGTAGTCTTCTTCCCTGGCCAGATCGGCAACCAGCTTTCTACCTTGGTGATTCAGTTGAAAGAACAGGGTTTTAAGGGTACATACTTCCTGGCCGATGCCGGTTTCTCACCCGATGTGCTCAAGGCTGGTGGTGATGCGCTAGAGGGCACTTATGTTTCGGTCTTCTCACCCGATCCCGCCCAGGTGCCAGATGCGAAAGAATACACCGATCGTTATGTTAAAGAATTCAGCAAGGATTTCGGCGCTTTCGGCGGCGCTTCGGCGCTGACAACCTACGTGGCGCTGGATGCGATCGAACGCTGTTCTAAGGCTGGCGCCGTCACCCGTCAATGTGTGCTCGACATGCTCAAGACCACAAAGTTGGACAAGACACCGCTCGGTGTGCCCGTAAGTTTCGATGAAAACAACCAGGTCGCCAATAGCAAGTTTTTCCTTTTCCAAGTGAAGGATGGGAAGTTTACCTCGGTAAATCAGTAAAGCATTGAAACAGTAAGGCAGTAGGACAGTAAAGGATAACTGTCCTACTGCCTTACTGTCCTACTGCCCTACTGTTTCACTCTCCTACCGTCCTACTCTCCATCACCTATGAGCTACTTCTTTTCCCTTCTCCCACAAACCTTGATCAACGGCCTGACCCTAGGCAGTGTCTACGCGCTGATTGCACTGGGCTATTCGATGGTTTATGGTATCTTGCGCTTGCTCAACTTTGCCCACGGCGACATCTATATGATCGGTGCGTACCTGGGCTATGGTGTGATCTTGCTGACGTTTAGCAATGAACAAGCCTTGTTGCCTACCGCGTTGATTATCGTGATCATGCTCGTGGTGGCGATGGTCGGCGCAGGCATTGTCAGCATTGCTGTCGAGCGTTTTGCCTATCGACCCTTGCGCTACGCACCCCGGATTGCCCCGTTGATCAGCGCCCTGGGTGTCTCGTTCATTTTACAAAATTTAGTCCAGATCACGGTCGGCCCGCGCCCGCTCAGTTATGGCAGTGGCACGTTAATTCCGACCGCCGCGATCTTGGAAATTGGCAGCCTAAAAATCCATTATGCGCGCATTCTAGTCATCGGCGCCGCGTTTGTTTTGATGCTGGCGCTCACTTGGTTTGTCCAGCGCACGCGCCTGGGTCGCGCCATGCGTGCCGTCTCGATGGACCTGGATGCCGCCGAGATGATGGGCGTCAACGTCAATCAGGTGATCATCGCCACCTTTTTTATTGGGGCGGCGCTTGCTGGGGCGGCCGGCGTTTTGGTGGGCATCGTGTTTTTCAGCATCCGCCATACGATGGGTTTTCAGGCCGGTCTCAAAGGTTTTACCGCCGCTGTCTTGGGTGGGATTGGCAGCATGCCCGGTGCAGCCTTGGGCGGCCTTGTCTTAGGGCTGGTCGAAGCCTTTGCCAGCGTCTATATTTCGGCCACCTTTGTGGATGCGATTGCCTTTCTCCTGCTGGTCGTCGTCTTACTGGTCCGCCCCAGTGGCTTGTTGGGGCGCGCAGTGGTGCAAAAAGTGTGATCATTTGATTGACGATTTACGAGGTAGTTTCGGCGACATAGATTCTTGCGCTTTCGAAAATAATTTGTCGAAAGCAGAAGAGTCTGCGCTATCAAGTCAACCTCGTGAATCGTCAATCAAAAATCGTCAATCGCAACGAGATCCCCTATGGCAGAAATTGATTCAAAAGTAGACGATAATCCCCCCCGCGTCGGAATGGATGACTGGGTGGCCCAGGTTGAGCAACGGCAACAGCGTCGCCGCGGGGTGTGGGGTGCGCTGGCCAATCGGTGGGCTGCATTGCCACTGCCTTGGCGCTATGGGCTAATTATCCTTTTATGGTTAATTGCACCGCTGGTCACCAATACGCCACCCGCATTAGCGCTGCTCGGCTCGAGCGACAACGCATTTTTGGTGCGCCTGGGCGCGCAGTTTTTGATCTTCGCCCTGTTGGCGATTGGGCTGAACGTGGTAGTTGGCTACGCCGGCCTCTTAGATTTGGGTTATGTCGCCTTCTATGGCCTAGCCGGCTATGCGTATGCCTATCTCTCGTCTGATTTTGTGCAGATTGGTGGGCTGACTGGTCTGCACGTTCCCGCACTGCTGAGCGTGCCTCTGATCATCCTCTTTACGATGTCGATCGGCTGGCTGCTCGGCCTGGTCTCACTGCGCCTTTCCGGCGATTATCTGTCGATTATCACGCTGGGCTTTGGCCTGGTCTTTCTTAATTTTGTCCTGGCGGCCACGCGTGTGCAATTTTGGTGGCTGGATCATCCAGTCGATCTCACACGCGGGCCGAATGGCATCAACGATCTGGACCACATTTCGCTCTTCGGCTACTCCATTGCCTCGACGCTCCAAAATTACTATTTCTTCTTCATTTTGCTCATCTTGGTCTACATCATCGTGCACCGGCTCAATCAATCTAGGCTGGGACGGGCCTGGCGCGCCATGCGCGAAGATGAACTGGCGGCCGAGGTGATGGGCATGCCGACGCAGCGCTTAAAGCTGATGGCCTTTGCGATTGGGGCAGGCATCGCGGCGCTGGCCGCTTGTGTCGATGCTGGTTGGCAGGGCAATGTCGTGCCAAACCCGCGCTACAACGTGCTCACGTTGATCAATTTGTATGCGATGATCGTGCTCGGTGGGATTGGCAGTTTGCCGGGCGTGGTGCTGGGTGCATTTATTTTCACGATGGTGCCAGAAGCATTGCGCAGCATCCAACTGGCCGGGTTCCTCTTCTATGGCCTCGGTCTGCTTGGGTTGGTCGCCTGGCTGCGCCCTTTGCAGCGGTTGTTGCTGATCTTGGGCGGCACGATCATTGGCGGTTTGCTCTTAAAACTCGGCGTACTTGCACTCTGGCCGGGCTTTCAAAGTGGCGCACCCAGCGCCGGTTCGCTCCTCAACCAACTTGTGCAACGTTGGCTGTTAATCCCCGCCGATTTTCAGCTGATTGGCAACCTGGCCACGGGCGGCGCGGTGCTTTTATTGCTGTTGACGATTTTGATCAAGTCGCGCGCCCGCTGGTGGTTGTTGGGCATCACGATTTATCTCTTTGCCTTCGCCTGGGAGACCCGGCTGGCCGTCGAACCCGCCGCCACCCGGATCCTAATTGTCGGCACAACGTTGGTCGTGATGATGATTGTGCGGCCTCAAGGCTTGCTGGGTAAACCGGAGGTGAAAGTTGTCTAAAATGAGTCTACAACTCGATTTTTGAATTTAGGGTTTTTGATAGATAATTTGTTCTATCAATCAAACCACAACTGCCTTGATAGTGATAAATGTTATGAACTCATTGTTGAAGTCTCTAGAAAAATATGTTGCAGATATCCGTCAAGACATAGAGAATAATTCTTCAAAGCCAGCTTTTGAAACTGCTTT
>JBBQBY010000385.1:0-6802 GCA_038318235.1 Caldilineales bacterium | reverse complement strand
CAAAAATAGCTCGGCTAGCACATCATTATAGGCCATGCCCGCAGGACTTTCGCCGTTAAATTCGATGAAATTGAGCGAGGGTTGACCTTTACTGTTGCGCACGAAAAAACTGTCCAGCCGCGCCGTGGGGATGTTGGTCTGATAGCCAGTGGGCAGACTGATCAACTGCTCTTCGTTGCTGTCCAGGTATAGTTGGGCGCGCAGTTTTTTGTCCACCAGCAAGCCCTGTGTGAGTTTACGAAAGACCTGAAGGATCAACGTGGTGCGTTCGCTCAGATACGCGTAATCTTCGTTGGTGTGAAAGAGTGGGCGTAACACGGTACACAACGGGCGGTCGCCAAAGACAAGCTGGCGCTCCTGCATGCCCGGCGCTAACACCGCCCAACTTTCCTGGGCCAACGTGCCAGTATGACAAAGATCGTGATAGTGTTTAATCGCTGTTTGGAGGTTGATCATAATTTTTGCCTGATAAAATGGGGTACAAGAGTGGACGTGGCTGTTGCTGAGTGCATTATAGTCGGCGGCACACACTTGTGCAAACAGTCATGCCGAAACTTCCCGGAAGTTGTTAATTCAGCCCTGTGGCTTACTGGCTGGGAGACGTGTTGGAGCGCTAAGCTAGAATTTCTTACCCAATTTCTCTAACAGCGCCAGCAACAATTTCGTCAAGCGCGGCACGATCACTTTGCCGGCTTCCATCACTTCTTCGTGCGTAGGCTCCGTATCACTGTCCAGCACGTCGATGCAGCGATTCGTAATCGTGCTGATAGCCAGCACTTCTAGCTCGGCATGGCGCGCCACCAGCGCTTCATTGACGGTGCTCATGCCCACCGCATCGGCGCCGAGGATGCGGGCCATGCGAATTTCGGCCGGGGTCTCGAAAAAGGGACCGGAAAGCCCCATGTAGACGCCGTGACGTAAGGGTAATGCTTGTTCGGCGGCCACCGTATCGGCTAGTTGCCGCAGATGGCGCGTGTAGGTGCGGTTCATGGCCGGGAAACGTGGCCCAAACGCGTCTAAATTAGGCCCCATTAGCGGGTTTTGACCGGCCATCCCCAAGAAATTAATGTGATCATCCATGACCATCAAATCACCTACTGCAAAATCTGGGTTCACACCGCCCGCCGCGTTGGTCAGGATGATCGTCTTGATCCCCAAGCGCGCCATCACCCGCATCGGCAATGTCACCTGTGCCATTGAATAGCCTTCATAGAAATGGAAGCGCCCTTGCATGGCACAAACACAAACGCCCGATAACAGACCAATCACCAGCCGTCCAGCGTGGCTCGCCACGGTGCTTACGGGGAAATGCGGAATTTCGCCATACGGAATCAGGCTTGCCTGTTCAATCTGCTCGGCCAGCGGACCAAGCCCACTGCCCAGCACCAGACCGATAACCGGTTGATGATGCGTGCGGCTGCGGATAAAGTTGGCCGCTTCGTCATATTGTTCTAGAGTGAACTCGGGTTGCATAAGGATTTCTCCAGAATATGTGTGCTTGGTTAGGCTGCTTGGGTGAGCTCAGCCGAACGGGAGGGCGGGGTCAAGCCCTCCGTCGTTTCGGCGGTGCGACCGGTTTGCCATCAATCGTTAACTCGCTGGCAACCTCATTCGACACTTGGCGATACATTTGGGTTGTGCTCAAGCTCGTGTGGCCGAGGCGTTCTTGCACGTCCCGTAAATTGGCACCGGCGTTGAGCAGATGCGCCGCAAAGCTGTGGCGGAGGGTATGCGGGGTGACAGTCATCTTAATCCCCACCTGGTGGACATAACGTTTGATGATCAACCAGAGCCCTTGGCGGGTCAGCCTTTGGCCGCGGTGGTTTAGGAATAAGGCACCTTCTGCCGGATCTACGATTAAATTGGGGCGGCCCTCTTCCAGATAGCGTTTGAGCGCCTGCGTTGCGTGATCGTAAAGATCAACCGTGCGTTTTCGTTTGCTACCTTCGGCGCATTGAATCGTTTGGGCGGCTAGATCGACAGTGGCTACATTAAGATTGACCAATTCTGTCACACGCATACCGGTGGCGTATAATGTTTCTAACAAAGCTTTGTCACGTAACGCTTGCGGCGAGTGCTGTTTGGTCGGTTCGCTCAATAATTTGAGAATCTCTTCGGTACGAATGGCGCGCGGTAAAGATTTTTTGAATTTGGGCGTCTTTAAGCTTTCGGCAAAATTTTGTTCGGTCAATCCATTCGTATGCAAATATTTGAAAAGACTTTTAACCGCGGCAATTTTGCGCGCCACTGTCGACGAAGTATATTCTTGCTCCTGGCAAGCAACAATGTAGCTATGTAGAATAGTCGCATCGATGTCGGTCCAGGCGGTAAACTTGGCGCCGGCGGACGAGGAAGATTGGGCTAGGTAGGCCAGGAATTGGTTTAAATCGTTACGGTAGGCAACAATTGTATTGGCAGAACGATGTTGCGTGTTTGCCAGAGATGCTAAAAACTGGGAGACTTGTTCCTGCATCCGATTTCTCCTCTATAACCAACGATAGTAGGATAACGAACAAATGTCCAGCAGGGAGTTTTTACAAGCGCTTTACAGAGATTTCCCCTGGATCGACAAGCACCTAGCTTGCCAGCAAGTAATTGGACAATCTACTGGGAGCAATCGACGAATTTCGCCTTTAGGGTCGGAATTTCTCGGGATAACATAGTTCACAGCGTGGACGTAGCAGGAGATCCCGTTAAAATAATCAGAATAAATCGTTGGGCACAAACAAAATTTATTCTGATCGTCCTCATGCTATGGTTAGATTCGTCTAAGTTTTAGTTCAATGGAGTAAAGATACATTGCATAGATGTCAAAATATGATAGCATAGTTTTGTCGATTGCAAAACTATCTTACGCCCTAATTATTGTTAACTCAAATTGATTGTTAAGTAAGCTATGGCTCTTAAATCTTCTACTGCTAATTCTAAATCCCAGTCGGTTGACTTGGGACAATTTACACTGGCATTTTTTAACTTTTTTGGCGCGGAAATTCGCCCCCAAGGCCGCAAGAAGCAAGGCCCGTTGTCGATTCAGCTAACCCCTGAACTGAGCGCGCACTTTGGTAAACCAGCGCTAAACCTCTGTTTTCAGCAAGCTGAGATCGCAGCCGGCCAAGACTTGGTGGCCTATGGCAGCCGGGTCTTTGATCGCATGTTGGCCTACCTGGACCAACGCGGCGCCTTAACCGTCCAAAAACTACCCAGTCGTTTTACGAGCAGCCAAGAACTTTTACATGCCATTCGCCCCGTCAACGCTAGTATTGCTAATTTGCGCCTGCAAGATCAGATCCAGTATCTGTTTGTCTTTAACTGGCGGATCACCTATCGCGCCGATGATAAACGTGAAGAAATTTATGCAGTTGTCATGGACGAAAGCGGCGCACGCGTGGCCCAGACTGGCGAAATTGGCACAGCGACCAATCCGGCAACCAACGCTGTCGATATCGAGACGCTGTTGGCGGACGCTGAACCGGTGGCTGTGGAGCACAATGAGGAGGGCCAGCCTTTACCGCCTAAATTGCTCCCCTTGACTCAACTGACGCGCCTGGCCGAGAGCGCCCGCAAATATGCGATTTATCACGCCGATGTGCGCTGTGTGGACCACGAAGCAGAAATTCTGCCGCGCCTCCACAAGTCGCTCAATCGCTTGACCACCTATTACCAACAACAGATCGAGGAGGTCTACGACGCCCACGATCCTACCGGTGAAAAACGCCAGGTGCTGGAAATGGATCTGCAACGTAAAATCGCCGAAGAGGTGGAAAATCACCGGCTGCGCGTGCAGGTGCAATTGATCAGCTATGCGGCCTTGCAAGTGCCGGTGGTGGTGGCCGATATCACACTCAGCGATGGTAAACACGAAGCGATGATCCAAGTGCGCCGTAACCGTTACAATGGTGCCCTACGTCGCCCGATTTGTTATGCCTGTGGCGAAGAAGTTGGTGAAGACCAGGCGTCGGCGGTGATTGCGCTTGACTGCAATGGGCATGTGATTTGTGATAATTGTATCGAGCAATGCGCCACTTGCCAAGATATCCTGTGTGCGCGATGTGGCGTCGCGGCTTGTCCTGTTTGTGGCAAGCAAAATTGCGCCACTTGTAGCCGTGCCTGTTGGGCCTGCGGTGAATGGGCCTGCGCTGAACACAGCAGCGCCTGTCCAGTTTGTGGTGACGAAGTTTGCCACGCTTGCCAGGCTGAATGCGCCTGTTGTGGGGTGCGCCAATGTCGCAACCATTTGCGCCTGGACCATGTGAGCACTGGTCATGATTTAGCCGAATTGATCTGCACGCAGTGTGCTGTGCGTTGCCCCGGCTGCCAGCAATTTAGCGCACAGACGGCGCTGTGCAGTGCGAGCGGCCAACGCTTCTGTCTTAATTGTCTGGTGACCTGCGCCCAATGTGGCAAACAGGTGGGCCCAGGCTTTTATCAGACGATTAGCGATACAGCATACTGCCTGGATTGCTTGACTGAATGTCCCACGTGCCACACGTTGACACCCGCCGTGTTACATTGTGCAGATTGCAATGCTGCCTGTTGTCTGACTTGTGGCGAAAGTTGCGCCGTCTGCCAAAAGCCGTTCTGTCCGCAGCATGCCGCCCATCGTAAAAATTGCGCGCACGTACTTTGTGCCGAACATACGGTGCAATGTCACGTCTGTCACGGTGAAGCCTGCCCAGTCTGCAATGAACAATGTGGCATTTGTGAGTTCTATTATTGCGCCGAACACACCGCCACGTGCCGCCGTTGTGGCTGCGCCTATTGCCAGGAATGCGTGCGGCTTTCTGGCCTGTGCGATACCTGCGCTGTGATCTGGCGCGAAGGTACGCCGGTTGATCTGACGACAGAACCCTGTGCCACGGAGCCGGATGTGGCTGCCCTGGCGCCGCATTACCGTTGGGTGCGTGGTCACAATCAACGGTACACGATCTATGCCGGCCAAAGTAGGCTGATGAACAGCGCGGTGGTTGTGATCGACCGCAGCGACGCAACGGGCAAAGTGATCGTGGCGCGCAAAGTGGCGGCGGTTGACACGATCCGAGGCATCTTATGGCGGTGATGCCAGCGGCTTTACCCTTGCTCGCCGCTGCCGCCCAGGGCCAGTTGGTGGATTGCCATCTTTGTCATCACGATTGTGGGCCGGCGCGCGCGACGGCGATGGGCAAATGTCGGGTGGGGCAGACGAGTTATATTGCCAGCGAAATGCTGCATCTGGGTGAGGAAACTGCGCTGCGACCGGCCCATGCGATCTTTTTTAGTGGATGTACGGCCACTTGCAGCTTTTGTACGGCAGCTAAATTTGCCTTTCGCCCGACGTATGGCGTCGCTGTCTCGCCCCAGCAACTGGCGGCGCGGATGGTGCAGCGCCAGGCCGAAGGCGCACGCTCGATCTGTTTTATCGGCGGTGACCCGACGCCGCACATTCCCTTTATCCTCGACTCCCTGGTCGCCTTGGGCGCGCGCAAAGCGGTCCCCACGGTCTTCAATAGTAATTTCTATCTCACCAATACGGCGCTTACTTTGCTGGACGGCGTGATTGATATCTATTTGCCTGATTTGAAATTTGGGCCTGCCGTTGGTCCACAAAGTTGTGGCGAACGGATTGGCGGCATGCCCGATTATTGGCGGGTGGTCACGCGTTGCCTGGCGCAACTGCATGCCCAGGGCAAGCGTGTGATCGTGCGCCATCTATTAATGCCGGGGCATTGGGACTGTTGCACGGTGCCTGTGCTCCACTGGTTAGCTGAATATGAATTTGAAGTGAGCCTGCTTACCCAATATATCGCGCCGGCGCATGCCAAAGGGGAGCTCGCCAATCCACTCCTGGCCAGCGAAATTGCCCAGGCTATGCAACTCGCTCAAACCTTAAAACTAAATCTAATCACGTAGTGTAAGCAAATTGTAAACATTTTGCAAGCACAACCCTTTGAAAACCATTTAGATTTTGTGTAATCTATAGTCGCGGTTATACGCTGGCGCAAAGGCATCTACCGCAGCCATCGCAAAGAGCCTCTTTTAGGCGAGTAAAAGGGGCTCTTTGCAATGGGCCTGCCATTATAACGGTTATATTTTGATTTAGTCCAGTTATTGCCAGTAAGTTTAAAAATTAGATAGATTAATAGAAATTATCGCTCACAAGGTGAGCGCAAAGTACGACCCGGGGCCTATTGACCGGCAATGCTGGCTGGTTGACCGAATGCTCGATCAAGTAGCCAGATCAGCCAATGCTGACATCCATGAATTTCGGGATAGAACTCCGCCATTTCTTAAGGAACGCTTTTATGACAATTAAATTTGGGACAGACGGCTGGCGTGCCGTGATCAGTGATGAGTTTACGTTTGAAAATGTGCGTAAGGTGACCCAGGCCATTGCCGAAAAAACCTTAGATGATCTGGCCAGCGCGAGCAGCATGCCGACCGCGCAGCCTCCCTCGCTGGTGGTGGGTTTCGACACACGTTTCCTTAGTGATCGGTATGCCTGGGCCGTGGCTGAAGTGTTAGCCGCCAACGGCATTCATGTCTGGCTGGCCCGTGCGGATGCCCCCACACCACTGATCAGCTTTGCCATCGTTGACAAAAAAGCCGCCGGTGGTGTGATGATCACGGCAAGCCATAATCCGCCGCGCTACAATGGCATCAAACTGAAGGCTGCCTATGGTGGCTCGGCCAGCCCGGCGGATGCCAAAGACGTGGAAAAGCGGATTCAGGCCAACGATCAGCGCGGGGTAAACCCTCAGCAGATGGATTTGAAGGTGGCGCTAGCCAAAGGTTTAGTCCAGCGTTTTGACCCGTTTCCTGCCTATGC
>JBBQBY010000384.1:0-6812 GCA_038318235.1 Caldilineales bacterium | reverse complement strand
TGGACGCTGGTCAAGCACGCAGTCGGCGCCAGTATGATGGGCAGCAGATTTTTGCGCCGCTGGGCTTGGCCCCGCGGCCAATCTGGGTGGATCGCTACCCGGAAGGCTTGCCGCGCCAAGTGTTGATCTACGAGTGGTTGCCCGGTGACGCGCTCGATCCGCTCAATGTAGGGCAGATGGCGGAATTGGCGCGCACTGTCGGGCGTGTGCATGGCAGCGATACAAGCGACGTGCGCCGTTTTTCGCCGAATCCGGTCAACTTGGATTATCTCTGGCATATCTTGCGCGGCAGTGTTGCACCAATTCAACAATGGCTGCTCGACAAACAGGCCAACGCGTTGGCAACGGTCTTTGCAGACTTGACCACCAATGTCACAGCGTTGATTGAAGCAGTCGCGCCATTGTGGGCGAATACATTGCCCACACCGATTCACGGTGACCTAAAGTTGGAAAATGGCGTTGATAGTTTTGGAGCGGTGATCTTGCTGGATTGGGAGATGTTCGGGCTGGGTGATCCAGCGTTGGAAGTTGCCACTTTTCTCCAGATGAGCCAGCATGCGCTGGATGAAACAGCCCAAGCGGAATGGGTGGATAATTATTTATCCATGTTTGACCAACCTGGCCTGGCCCAGCGCATCGCCAGCTACCAGCAGATCTTGCCTTTCCAGGCTGCCTGCTTTTTGTTAGACGGACTACGGCAACATTTAGATCAACCAGTAGGCAATAACGAAGCCGATGGCGCTGAGCTCGCCGAAAATTTGCCGTTTTTATTGACAACACTACAGGTTACGTTGGCGCAGGCCGCCAGCGCATTGCAAATTGATGTGCCAAATTTAGAAGACGCTGTACAAACCCTACTTTCTGGTTCAACCGGATCGCAAGGGGTTGACCATCTTCCAGGCAGCGGCAGCGCCGATCAGGGACAGACGAAAGACCGTTGCGCCGCTGCCTGGAAGATTTGAGCGATTTCCCCCTTGCGATCCGGTTAACCCTACTTTCTTTTTGACCGCTTGCTTTTTGACCATTTTTTTCGGCAGAGGAGATGAAATTATGCCCCAGGCAGCCATCCAACAGGCGCTCCATCAGCTTTTTGCGCATCAAGATTTGTCGGTGGAACAGGCCGACGCATCGATGACCGAGATCATGACGGGCGAAGCCACGGCGGCGCAAATTGGCGCTTTTCTGGCCGCATTACGCATGAAAGGCGAGACCATCGACGAAATTACCGGTTGTGCCAACGCCATGAAACGCAGCGCGATCCAGGTGCGGCCCGCGATTGGCGATGCGATGTTAGTCGATGTCGTCGGCACAGGCGGTGACAGCACCGGGACGTTTAACATCAGCACCACGGCGGCCTTTGTGGTAGCGGGCCACGGTGTCAAAGTGGCCAAGCATGGCAATCGCTCGGTCAGCAGCAAATGTGGCGCGGCCGACGTGTTGGCGGCGCTCGGCGTCAATATTCAACTGACCGCTGAACAATCGGTTGAGTGTATTGAAGAGATCGGCATGACCTTTCTCTTTGCCCCGGTCTATCACCCGGCCATGAAATACGCGATTGGCGCGCGACGGGAGATGGCGGCGCGCACCGTCTTCAACATTCTTGGCCCGCTGACCAATCCCGCCAATGCGTCTAATCTGCTGGTTGGCGTCTATGATCCCAATTTAACCGAAACGATGGCCCAAGTGCTGGGCAAGATGAATTGTCGCGCCGCCTATGTGGTGCATGGGGCAGATGGATTGGATGAACTCAGCCTCACTGGCGTCAATCGGGTCAGCCATTTGCATGAAGGCCAGGTGCGCACCTTTGAACTCGATCCGCTCGACTTAGGCCTGCCGCGGGCGACCCTGGCTGATCTGCTCGGTGGCGACGCCGAGCAGAATGCCCAAATCGTGCGCGGTATTTTGAGCGGCAAACTGCATGGCCCCAAACGCGATGCCGTCTTGCTCAACGCTGCGGCGGCGTTGAGCACCGAATGCGGCGACTGGCAGGCCGGTCTGGCCGAAGCCCGCGCCAGCATCGACAGCGGTGCGGCCTTGCGGGTGTTGGATGGATTGATTGCCAAAACGCAGAATTTTTTGAAGTGAGATAATGGAAGTAGGGAGTAGGGATTAGGCTTTCCTGCCTTGTTCCGTATCCTTACTCCTTACTCCTTACTCCCTATTCCCTAAGGACCTACTATGAAACCATCTAAACTCGATATTTCGAAACATAAGGGCGAAGTGCTCGACCAGATCATGACCTGGAAGCGCCAAGAAGTGCCCAAGCAGATGGCAGAGATGCCACTGGCGCAGGTCAAGGCCTTTGCCAAACTGGCCCCCGATCCACTGGACTTTGCCGGTGCGCTGACGGCCCACGCTGGCGCTAGTTTGATCGCCGAAGTCAAGCGCGCCAGCCCCTCCAAAGGTTTAATCGCGCGCGAGTGGGACCCGGAACTGATTGGCGAGACGTATGCGCGCAACGGCGCCGCTGCCATCTCTTGCCTGACCGACAGTCGCTTTTTCCAGGGTGAACTCGCCTATCTCACCAGCATCAAAGAGCGGTTGCGCGAAACGGATCAACTCATTCCGGTCTTGCGCAAAGATTTTGTCTATCATGAATATCAGATCTACGAAGCGCGTATGGCCGGGGCAGATGTCGTCCTCTTGATCGTCGCCGTGCTGGGCGACAACGAATTGCGCAAGCTCTACCAATTGACCTACGACCTGGGCATGCAAGCGCTGGTCGAAGTCCACGATGAAGCCGAAGTCCAGCGTGCGCTGGCCGTCAATGCCCAGGTGATCGGCGTCAACAACCGCGATCTACGCACCTTCACCGTCGATATTGAGACGACCGGTCGCTTACGCGCCTTGATCCCCGCGGACAAAGTGTTGGTGGGCGAGAGCGGCATTCGCACACTTGAAGACGTAAAACGCATGGCGGCCATGGGCTGCGATGCCATTTTGGTCGGCGAGACTTTCTGCAAGTTGCCGCAGTATGAACGCGCCGCCAAGGTCAAAGAGTTTGTCACGGCGGGTCAAGCGGCAACAATTTAGAGATTAGACCCTGGCTGACGGACAAGAGACCTCTCACCGCCAGGGCTGCAAAGAGCGCGAAGGTTTTCTTGAGCATTTCTTCGCGCTCTTTGCGGCCCTGGCGGTAAAAAAAGAGATTTGTCCGTCAACCAGGGTTAGATGAGTATCTCTAATCTCCAATCGCGACCTTCTAGGGAATTCATTATGCTTGGTACGCTCTTAAATATTGTCACAATCCTGATCGGCGGTTCGATTGGTCTGCTCGCTGGCAACCGGCTGCCCGAAAAAGTTCAACAGACAGTGATGGCCGGGTTGGGCTTAATGACCGGCGTGATTGGCATGAGCATGGCGATTACCAGCGCCAACATTTTGATTCCGCTGTTTAGCATCCTGGCCGGCGGCATCATCGGCGAACTGTTGGGCATTGATGCGGCGCTCAATCGTTTTGGCCAATGGTTGGAGAGCCGCTTTGGCCACCGCTTGGGGCAGGGCAAAGTGGCAGGCTGGAGCGTCACCCGCGGCTTTGTCACGGCTAGCCTGGTCTTTTGCGTCGGCCCGATGACCATTTTGGGCAGCATCCAGGACGGTTTGTTGGGCGATCACCAACTGTTGGCGGTCAAAAGTATGTTGGATGGCTTTGCAGCGATCCCGTTTGCTGCCAGTTTGGGGCCGGGTGTGCTGGTGAGTATTGTGACCGTCGGCGTCATCCAAGGTGGCATTAGCGGATTGGCGCTGCTCCTCGGTGGCAGTGTCGCCCATGTCAGCCGCACCACGCCCTGGATCATCGAATTGACCGCAACTGGCGGTGTGTTGATCCTGGGGATCTCCTTAATCCTGCTCGATCTCAAAAAAATTCGGGTCGCCAATTTGCTGCCCGCTATCCTGATCGCGCCACTGATTGTTCTCATTTTACAGGCATTGGGGATTGGGTTTTAGGGGTTATAAACCGCGGATGATTGGTCGATTCACATAGATTTTCCAACGCATCAGCTTGGATTATCAGGCAAAAAATCAGACAAAGATCAGTAGAAAATATGAATAATGTTCGCGTTAAAATCTGTGGGTTAACCAATCTGGAAGACGCGCAAGTGGCCGTCGAAGCCGGTGCGGATCTGTTGGGTTTTATTTTCTACCCCAAATCGCCGCGCTATGTCGCGCCGGAAACTGTGGCCGAGATTATTAAAGCAATTACCTTGCCAATCGCCAATCGTCCTAAATTTGTCGGTGTATTTGTCGATGAAGCTCCCGAACAGATTGCCACCGTCCTCGCTGCAACTGGCCTCGACTATGCGCAATTACATGGCAATGAAACGCCGGAAATCCTGACCGCTTGCCAAGGGCGTGCCTTTAAGGCGCTGCACCCCAGCAGCGCCGAAGCCGCCTTCAGCGCGGTCGCCCAGTTCGCGGCCATCGGCTTCAAACCCGGTCCTGGTTTCATGCTGGACGCCTATGATCCCCACTTATATGGCGGTACCGGCAAAACTGCCGATTGGCATGTGGCCGCCAAATTAGCGCAACAACATCCCGGTCTGCTCCTGGCCGGCAGCCTGACACCGGACAATGTAGCCGAGGCGATCCGCGTCGTACAGCCGTGGGGCGTGGATGTGAGCAGTGGCGTCGAGGCCACGCCGGGGCGCAAGGCTCATGCGAAGGTGCGGGCGTTTATCCAAAATGCAAAGACCAGGTAATTAAGAGTTCTGACACGAAATTACTATAGCATTCCCTTATGCGCCGCAAACCCTTACTATTTGCCATACAGCCCAATCGATGATATAGAATAAGAGCAGTCTACAATTGGTGAATGGGGCCACTTGCCAAGCGCGGCGGCGAAATCTAGCGCGGTTGCCGATTCACCCGCTGAGCAAACATAAGGATAAGGATACATGCTCGATTTTATTCTACATTTTGATGATCATCTGAAAAACTTTACGGCGAATTACGGCACGTTGACCTATGCCATTCTCTTTGTGATTATCTTTGCCGAGACCGGCTTGGTGATTACGCCCTTCTTGCCGGGTGATTCGCTGCTCTTTGCGGCAGGCGCGATTGCGGCATTGGGTTCGCTGAATGTCTGGTGGTTAATTGTCCTGCTGATCATCGCCGCCATTGCTGGTGACACCGTAAATTATTGGATCGGCAACTATATTGGTCCGCGCGCTTTTTCGGGCAAGGTGCCGCTGCTCCAACAGCATCATCTAGAACGTACGCAACAATTTTATGAAAAATATGGCGGCAAGACGATCATTCTGGCCCGCTTTGTGCCGATTGTGCGCACCTTTGCCCCGTTTGTCGCCGGCGTCGGCACCATGAGCTACTCGCACTTTATCATCTATAACATTGTGGGCGGTATTCTGTGGGTGCTGCTCTTTACGCTGCTCGGTTTCTTCTTTGGCAATCTGGCTTTTGTCCAGGCCAACTTTGAACTGGTTGTTGTGGCGATTATTGCGCTGTCGGTTTTGCCAGCCGTTTGGGAATTTTATAAAGAACGCAATGCACGCTAGGCGAGCGCCGGTTCATAAAGCCAGCAAATCACAATGCCAACGCGCCACTGATAGTACGGTCAGTGGCGCGTTGGCATTAAACCCTTCAACGATGAATTCTCGATGAATCTCAAATTGACATCTATAAATAGTAGGAGTAGAATTATCGGTTGTTATCACAATTAAATAAGAACTTAGATAAGCCAAATCCCGATTATCGGGAGTGGAGGACCCACGTCATTGGGGTGAATCTTGCGCCGCAAGACGAGCTGCTTCCCGCTCGAACCCGTCAGCTAACTTCGCAGGCTTTGGGGGGCAACCATGCGTTGAACGGACCGCACTGTGTTGCGGTTTTTTTATGGGCTCGTATTTTATATTATTTTCGCATTTTTAAGGATGTCGTTATGGACATGAATCGATTTCGCTATGTAATCTTTGGCCGCGCCTTGCGCACCAAAGAGAGCATTCACCAAACCATTAGCAAAACTGTCGGGTTAGCCGTCTTTGCGTCTGACTCGCTGTCGTCGGTGGCCTATGCCGGCGGCGAAATTTTGCTGGTGTTGGCGGTGCTTGGTTCGATGCATTTCTGGCTGGCGATCCCGATTACGGTGGCCATTGCCTGTCTGCTGATCGTGCTGACCTTTTCCTATCGCCAGACGATCTTTGCCTATCCCAGTGGGGGTGGTGCGTATATTGTCGCGCGCGATAACTTTGGCGAAAAGTCGGCCCAAGTAGCTGGCGCGGCGCTGCTGATCGATTATATCCTCACCGTGGCGGTTAGTATTGCTTCGGGTGTGGACCAGTTCGCTAGTGCCTTTCCGGTGCTGTTTGCCTACAAGGTGCAAATTTCGTTGTTGTTGATCTTGCTGATCACCTTTGTCAACTTGCGCGGTATCAAAGAGTCGGGCAGCATTTTTGCCGCGCCCACCTATTTCTTTGTCGCCCTTATGCTGCTGATGATTGGTGTCGGCTTCTGGCAGGCATTTACCGGTCACTTAGGCACGGTCGGTGCAGTGCCTGGTTCGGATCACCCGGTGTTGTCGTTGACCGGGTTTGCCTATGTCTTCCTGCTCTTGCGAGCCTTTAGTTCGGGCACGACGGCGCTGACCGGAGTCGAGGCGATCAGCAACGGGATCACAGCCTTCAAAATCCCGCGTTCCAAAAATGCGGCGACAACCTTGGTCTGGGATGCGGCGCTCTTGATGATCATGTTTCTGGGTCTAGGCGTCTTGGGTTATTTGGTGCAGGCGAAACCTTCGGAGCAAGAAGTGTTGATCTCACAGGTGGCCCGCACGATCTACGGGGCAGGCCCGCTGCGGC
>JBBQBY010000383.1:0-6847 GCA_038318235.1 Caldilineales bacterium | reverse complement strand
ATCTATTATGTCAATGAAGCCCAACAGCAGGAAGCGCTGGGCACGATCCAAGATGTCAACGCTGCGGGTTTGTGGCCGGGCAAGGTCGTGACCGAGGTGAAACCGGTGGGCGATTTCTGGGAAGCCGAGCCTGAGCATCAGGATTACCTGGCGCATTACCCGAACGGCTATACCTGTCATTTCCCGCGTAAGAATTGGGTGCTGCCTGTCCGTGCGCAGGCTGAAAAAGTTGGCTAATCTACGGACAAACAACAAAAAACTTAACGCAGAGACGCAAAGGCGCAAAATTTTTCTTTGCGTCTCTGCGTCTCTGCGTTAAAATGTGGTTCTGACTTTGCCAGGTTATAGGAGAAACGATTTTGGCGATTCAGTTTAATTTTGATAATAGCTATGCGCGCGAACTCGAAGGCTTCTATGTCCCGTGGCAAGGGGCCGAGGTTCCGTCCCCGGCCATTGTCAAGGTCAATGACACGCTGGCCCGCCAACTGAAGCTCGATCCAAGCGCCTTGAACAGCACCGAAGGGGCGGCCATTCTGGCTGGTCTCCTGACCCCGGCCGGCGCCACGCCATTGGCCCAAGCCTATGCCGGCCACCAATTTGGTAATTTCTCGCCGCAACTGGGCGATGGTCGCGCCCTGCTGGTCGGCGAGCTAATCGATACCCAGGGCGCACGCCGCGATATTCACTTGAAAGGGTCTGGGCGCACGCCTTTTTCGCGCGGGGGCGATGGCAAAGCCGTGTTGGGACCCGTCCTGCGTGAATATCTGATGGGCGAGGCAATGGCTGCGCTGGGTATTCCAACGACCCGCGCCCTGGCGGCTGTCACCACTGGAGAGACCATTCGGCGCGAGTCACCGCTGCCGGGGGCTGTGTTGGTGCGGGTTGCCGCCAGCCATCTACGGGTTGGCACCTTCCAATTCTTTGCGGCACGCGGCGAGACCGAGAAGGTGAAGCAACTGGCTGATTATGCGATGGCGCGCCATTACCCAGCGTTAGCGACATCTCCTAATCCGTATCTAGACTTTCTGCATGGCGTGAGTCAGCGACAAGCCGCGCTTTTAGCCAAATGGATGACTGTTGGCTTTGTCCATGGTGTCATGAACACTGACAATATGGCGATTTCGGGCGAGACGATCGACTATGGCCCCTGCGCCTTCATCGATAATTACGACCGCAAGGCCGTTTTTAGTTCCATTGATCAGTACGGACGTTACGCCTTTGGCAATCAGTCGGCCATTGCCCAATGGAATCTGGCACGCTTGGCTGAAACGCTGCTCCCCTTGATTGATGACAATCAGGAGGAGGCAATTCGGCTTGCCACCAACGCGCTCCAAGCTTTTGCCGATGAATATACGAGCTTCTGGCTAGACGCAATGCGCGCAAAGTTGGGGCTTGTCACGCCTTCTGCACACGATCTGGACTTGGCCAACGCGCTATACGAGGCGATGGAAGGTCAACAGGTGGATTTCACCCAGTTATTCCGCAGCCTATCCCAAGCGATTTTGGGCAATTCTGCGCCAGCCCAAACGCTCTTTGCGGACGACACAAAGTTTGCCACCTGGCTAACCGAATGGCAGGCGCGCACAGCGACCGAGGCGGTTCTGCCCGCGGCGCGCGCCCAAGCGATGAATTCGGTCAACCCGCTCTACATCCCGCGCAACCACAAGGTTGAGGAAGCACTACAGCGCGCGGTTGCGGGCGATCTGACCAAGTTCGACAAACTTTTAATGGTGTTGGCAAACCCCTTTGAGGAACGCCCTGGGCTTGAGGAATATGCAAGCCCAGCCCCGGCTGATTTCGGCCCTTACACAACGTTTTGCGGAACCTAGCAACTAGCGGCGAGCCAAGATTGTACAGTTGGAGCAGCCTTTCACGATTATCCAACAAATCACAGGAAAGGAGATAACGTTTTATGGCTTTCACAGATAAACCCCCGAACGAATTACAACGTTTTTTGCAACTCATTCCGGCGTCGCGGGCAGGGGCATGGCTCTTCGCCCGTACCCTACACCACATCGACCGACTCCTCCTGAGCATCTCTGGCGGGCGCTTGTCGATCCCTGGTCTGACGGCGGGTCTGCCTGTGATCCAGTTGACTACGGCCGGTGCCAAGAGCGGTCAGTCGCGCACTGTGCCGGTGGCCGGGCTGAGCGATGGTGACAAGATTGTCCTCGTCGCCTCCAATTTTGGGCAAGCGCACCATCCAGCCTGGTACCATAACCTGCGCGCCCACCCAGAAGCGACGCTGGTGTTGCCCACGCATAGCGGTATTTACATTGCCCACGAAGCAACGCCAACAGAACGGGCGCTTTACTGGCCTCTTGCCGCCGACTTCTACCGTGGCTATCCTGTCTATCAACAGCGCACGGGTGGACGAATCATCCCACTCATGGTGCTAATCCCCAAATCAGATGACGCATAAGACCCTTGGCTCATCCGCCACCCGCCGATCAAGATACGATCCAATCCTGGTCAGCCTAAGTTTGGCACTTACATCTACGCCTTACTCGCTGTTTTGTACGGAGCAGCGACCGCCAATCGCAAGACGCTGTTGATTCAAGCGTTGCCTGCTGCGTTGGGCTGGCGCTCTTGTCGGTGGCGTGACCCCATATCAATCTTTTCGCTTATCTGATCGGTTGTCGGCGCATTACGGGAGGAGGACGCATGATTCAAGGACTTTTCGAAACCCATATCAAAGTCGCCAATCTTGAACAGTCGATGGGCTTTTACGGCGAAGTGTTGGGCTTGCCATTGGCAACGATTGATGAAAAACGCAGGGTTGCCTTTTACTGGCTGGGCGGACACGGGGCGGCGATGCTGGGGGTGTGGGAACAGGCTGAGCTCCCGATTCAAGCGCAGCACTTTGCTTTCCGCTGTTCCATCGAGGATGTGCTCCACCAGTCGGTCGCTTATCTGCGGGCACGCAATCTCCCATCGTACAACTTTTTGAAAGATGGCACCGAGCGACCGATGGTCTTTGGTTGGATGCCAGCCCTGGCGATTTACTTCGCCGACCCCGATGGTCATTCGCTAGAGTTTATCGCTATGTTGCCCGATCCGCCGCGCCCTGAAGTTGGCGTTGTGAGTTGGGAAGTATGGCGGAGTTTGCAAACAACAAGGGTCGAATCCTATGATACCAACTGAAATCGCAAAGAGTTATGATCAGATCGCCAAGCGCTGGAGTAGCGATAGCTTCCCGTCGAGCAATGGCATTGTCCAACACGAGCGGGCTATCGCTTTTCTCAAACAGGAGCACGCCGCCCTTGATGTTGGTTGTGGCAGCAGCGGGCGCATCATCGATCTTTTGTTGCGTCGCGGCTTTGCGGTTGAGGGCGTTGACATTTCGCAACGTATGCTTGAATTAGCACAAACGCGCCACCCAACCGTCACCTTCCATCACGCCGATATTTGCCAATGGGCATTGCCCAGACAGTACGATCTCATCTCGGCCTGGGATAGTATTTGGCATCTGCCGCTAGCTGAACAAGCGCCGGTGATGCAGAAAATCATGCATGGGTTGACGCCCGGTGGTATCTTTATCTTCACAACCGGCGGGTTAGACGCGCCAACCGAAAAGGTCGATGCGTCGATGGGGCCACAGGTCTACTACAGCACCCTCGGCATTCCAAAGATACTCAAACTAATCGATGAGTGTGGCTGTATCTGTCGCCACCTTGAGTATGACCAATACCCGGAATCACACTTGTATCTGATTGTGCAAAATTGTCGGACAAATCTACTCAAAGGATCGCTATGCACTACATGAGTGCTTTACTTGCGTCGCTAAGTGATGAGCAACGGCAGGAATACTACGTCGGTTGTGCCAGTATTGCGCTGGCGCAGTATGCTTTGGGATCGATCTTGATTCACTTTGTACAGCACAATGCGGGGATCGTCTATCGATTGGATGATGCCAATGGTGACGCGCGTTTTCTGCTGAAAATTCATGAAAGTGCTGGCGATGGTTTGCTGGACACGCCCGAGCAGTTGACGGCACAGATGGCATGGCTGCAAGCGTTGACCGCAGATGGACGGGTCATCGTGCAATCGCCCATCGCCAATCTTCAGGGCGAATTCGTTACGCAAGTGCAACTCGCTGGGCTGGATCGCTTATCTTCGGTTTGTGTTCAGCGTTGGATCACAGCCCAACATGTCGGCAATTGGGAGGCAGAACACGCCTATGCGGTCGGTGTTCTGCTGGCGACGCTGCATTCGATTAGTGAAGAATGGGTGGGCAGTGAGAATGAGCAATTCGGTGGTTATGAGGACAAGTACCTAGTCGAAGCAATCGACGGACTGGCAATCACCGTCAATCTCGAATTGATCAGCGCAGAACAATACGACCTCATCCGCCAGGCGGGAGAACGTATCGTCGCTATGCTGGCCCAACAAGAACGGACGCGGGCGACCTTCGGACTGATTCATGGGGATTTGCATCAGGGCAATGTACTCTTCGACGGCATGAAAGCAGTGGCCCTCGATTATGGCACATTTCGCTCATTTTTTCTCTACGATCTCGGTGTGTCGCTCTATCACGCTACCTTTGACGAGGTCGCGATCCGCCATGCGCTTGTCGCCGGTTATGCGGCGGTCCGCCCGTTGACCAAGGTCGATCACGACGCGCTCGAAGCGTTTATGATCATGGCTGCACTCTTCAATCTTGCCTTTCAAGCTACTTTGAAAGAGCATCGCCTCTCACCCATCAACCGCCGCAACATGCGCCAATTTGTCGAAAAGTTTTGTCGGCCGTTTGTCGCTGACGAAGCTTTTCTGTTTGACGGTCGCCCATTGACGATGGCAGCCCCACCCTAGATCGTCATGTTTTGCTGGACTCCGCCCTGCGGCGCGCCATAGCTTGGTTCATCTCGCTTTCGATCTCCTGGTAGGAATTGAGCGGTGTCAAATCGTCCTCAATCGCTTGCACAAGGCCATCGGGCAACGTCACATTTACGGCGCCATAGCGCGCCACTTTGCCTGTCTGATTGAGATAATGATCATAGGCATCATCTTTGTTGTAATGCCAAAATTCCCAGGGGTAGGTCACAAAGCCATGTTTTCGCATCAGCGCGGTGATCGCCATACGATTGGCGTGCGCCTCGGCGGAAACGAAGGGTGAATCCATCGGCGTTAACTCAGACATTTCAAGATAAGGACGACCACGATCTACTTCAAGGCCACTGTCGCGATGCAGCACCGAAACATCAATGGCACTGCCAGACATGTGGGTGCCAAGCTTGGGCGCAGAGGCGACCAGTGCGTTCACGCGCCGCATGACCAGGTCCACCGAAGGCAATGCGCCGTTGCACTCCCATTCCAAACGTTGAAAGATCACGTCGAAAGTGTAGGGTTCTCTGGCCAGGAATTTCTGCATAGTCAGCGTGCGAAAGGCGTCCTCCACCTTGAGCACCCACCCCTGATCATTCATGGCACGTGCACAGCGAATAAAGTCTTCGATCAAGCCGGCGCGCAACCAGTAGAGCCGCGGCAACCCCTTTACATGCGGCTTATCCGAAAAGCTCACCTCAACACTAGTCGCGGCCACGGTATCAACCAGCGAAACAAGTGGCTCACCACATTCATCCACAGGATATTGGCAAATCTGCGCCATGAAGGTATAGGCTTCATCCATCTTCGCGGCCCAATAGGCGCGTCGCGCATTATCATCGGTTGTGTTGGTCATGTTACCTCACTGTTCAAATTAAATCACCCGATCCATCGGTTCCAAGCGGTAGCGATACGATCCACCTTGTCCGCGCAACATGGACAAAATTATCAAATCTCGGCGTAGACCTCAAGGAGGTTGCCTTCCGGATCGGTGAAGTAGACGGTGCGGTGGCCGCGCGGCTGGTCCGTGGGTGGGTCCACGATGGTCACGCCCTTGGCCACCAGTTGCTGGTAGCACTGGTCCACTTCGGCAGGCGAAACCAGAAAAGCAAGCTGTACGCCCGGCGCCTCTGGCCGGACACCCTGACCATCATAATCGCGCGTCCGCTGGCGCAAACCTAGCAAAACCGAACCAGCCCGGAGGGCCAAGCTTGTCTCTGATTCGGAATCAACCGGAAAGGCCAATAGCTCGCGGTAGAACGCCTTCATGCGCACCAAATCGTCACAGAGGACGATCACATAGTTTAATTGTTGAACAGCTGTCAGCATGGATTTCCCTCTGGAGAGGCGTCTTTGGAGACGCGCTCCGAATTGTTTGTCACTCGAAAACGACTAGCATTTAGCACCGATCAATAGGGATTCGCCGGCATCATCTCCCAGCCGACCAAACTGTGGATTCTGGTCGCGCCGCCTTCACTAAATAGCTTGACCTGTCCACTTTCCGCATGTGACGGATAAATCCGCCGCAGCGCAGCCTGGCGGTCGTTGGCAAAAACTTCGACGACAGATTTATCGATGAGGATGCGCAAATGGAGCATTTCCGTACCAGCAAGTTGGAAGGGGCCAGCCTCTACGACTTTCAGCCCCATACCCTGACTCGATGACCGTTGGGTGTCGATAAAGAGCTTTTGCGCGACACGGTCATAGCCAATCACTGTCTCCTCACTACCATCGGGTGCGCAGCAAACTTTCACACCACACCGAGTCGCGCCGAATGGCTCAAGCATTATTTCCAGATCAAGCACATTGCCTTGTAAATTCTCCACCACTTGTTCGCGGTTGGGCTGTACCAGGATCTGGCTGTGGCGGCGTTCGTTGTAACGCAACTGCTTGAGTTCTTCCACGGGGCGCATGCCTAACCGGTGATCGGCGCGCAGCCAGAGTTCACGCGGCAAACCGAAGACCCCCGACCAGCCGCTGGCGGCTTTCGTGGCCTCATCCCACTGGTCAAAGGCCCAGGCCC
>JBBQBY010000382.1:0-6857 GCA_038318235.1 Caldilineales bacterium | reverse complement strand
ATCGCTTGCCAGAACTCTGCGTATTCCCCAGTATCGCTTGGCTGGGCGCGTTGTTGCAAGGCTGGGAAAAAATCAACGGGGCGCATGGGGATGACGTGCGTCAAACATTGCAACGTATCGACCGGGTTACCTTCCAATTGCAGATGCCATTGGGCGCGTGGTGGGTGGTTACGCAAGAGAGTGCGCAGGTATTTAGAAATATACTGACCGCCAAAGGTCACCACTAGATCCGGCTGTAACTGCTCGATCATCGCTGCGTTGCGTGTACCCAGGATCATATCAGAATGATAAAGTTGCGTCGCGTGCGGATAGAGATTGGCGGTAATGTCACCAATCACGGCCACGGTTGGATCGTCACCGAGCGCGCGCAAGGCGCTGTGTAAGCCTTGGTTGGTAGGGTGCATGCCACCGATAATCAATTTGCGGCGCGCGGTCTGCCACAGGCTGGTCAACTCCGCCCAGGCGGCTTCGGTAAGCTGGGGTTGCTGGGCAAGCGTTTGGATGGTTTTGGGCGCGGGTTGATCAATAGCTGGCGTGTAAAGTGGTTCGCGTAGTGGTACATTAATGTGAACTGGGCCAGGTGTTGGTGTCTGACTGCGGTCAATTGCTTGGGACAAAATACGCATTGCAAACCAGCGCGCATCGGGATGGCTAAATTCAACTGGCAATTCATAGCTGCCGCGACAGTGTGGTTCGTAGAGTCCCGTCTGATGAATGGCCTGATTATCTTGTTGATCGATCCATTCGGGCGGGCGATCCGCCGTGAAGACCAAGAGCGGGATTTGTTGATAAAATGCCTCCGTAACTGCCGGTGCATAGTTGAGCGCCGCCGTGCCCGACGTACAGAGCAAACCGACGGGCTGGCCTAGTTGTTGGGCCATGCCCAGCGCCACATAGGCCGCTGACCGTTCATCATAAACGATGCGACAGGCAATTTGGGGATGGCGACTGAGCGCAATCGTCAAGGGGGCGGAGCGTGAACCCGGTGAGATGACAAAGTGGTGCACCCCCTTTTTGGCACAAATTTGGGCGCAAAGCTGGGCAATCGCGCCAGCCGATGCTGCTGCTTGCCCTGGCGTCGCGCCTTGTATGCCCATCTTAGCTTTCCCGCGCCGAACGGCGTGTGAGCGACGCGTGTTGGGGCGTTTGGACTTTACTTGTATGCAAGACGTTGAGCAAGGTCTCTGATTTGAGCGCGGTTTCGCGCCATTCGGCGGCTGGCTGAGATTCGCCGGTGATGCCCGCGCCAATGTAGAGGTTGGCCGTCTGCTTTTGCAATTGCATACAGCGTAAATTAACGTACAAACTGGATTGCCCACCAATATGCACGGGGCCTAAAAAGCCACTATAGAAGCTGCGGTCATACTGTTCGTGGGCCAGGATGAACGAGAGCGCCTTATCTTTGGGCATCCCACAAACGGCTGAGGTCGGATGCAACTGATGCAACACCTGGTTGGCCAACGTTAAAATTTCATCTGCGCTGCGTTTGACCTGGAAGGTGGTGCGCAGATGGACCACATTGCCAGCGGCTGTGGTTTCTGGCCCCACTTCTTGTAGATCAGCAATGCCTGCTTTGTGGAAGAAACCCCGAATATAGTCGCTGACTAAGGCTTGTTCTTCGACTTCTTTATGGCCCCATTGCACCAAATTTAATGGCTGATCCGTGGGGCGGGCCTGGGTGCCGGCAAGCGCCATCGTGCTCAATTGTTCATGGTCGAGCGCCAGCAACAGCTCTGGGCTAGCCCCCATCCAAGTGCCGACATCCGGGATCGCAACAAGTGAGACAAAGGCGTGTGGATAGCGGTTGCATAACTGCTCGAAGGTGACCAAGGGGTCAAAGTTAGCGGGCAGCGGCGTCTCCATCAGGCGCGAAACAACCACTTTGCGGATTTGGATGGCGCGAATAAAGTCAATTGCCGATTTGACGAGGGCCGAGAATTCCGCCTCGGTCGCCATCATATTGCGCTGGATCGCGAAGGGCAGCGTGTACCAACTTGGCTGCGCCTTCAGTTCGCTCTTGAGTAGATCCTGATAGGTCTGCAAAAAGCGCCGATGATGCTCCACCTGCCGCACCGTATAATCTGCCGCCCGGTAGCTATGCAACCCCGTCGCATTTAGATGCAGATCGGCTTGCAAGCAGAGGGTGGCGCTGTTTTGCTCTTTGACAAACGGCGAAAAAACGAACATAGGTCGATTGTCATGAAAATCGATGGTCGTCGGTTGTGGCTCACCGGTCAGATCAACGATGGCCTGGTAGCTGCGTCCTCTGGGTTGGCGCCAAAGGGCAACCGGTAGCCGATTGGCCAGCGCTGCCTGGTAAAAGGCGGCGATACGATGATGATTTGTCTGTTTTACTGCTGCACGAATTGCCTTAGACCGAACCAATGTTTGTGTGACCACGCTCGTTTATGCTCTTTATCGTCTTAAATAGCTGGCGTCATAGACTGGCTATGACGTTTGTGAAATAAAACTCAATCTCTCGTTATTATAGCGCATAACCGCCGAAATGATTGTACTATAGCTCTCAAAAGTTTGATCGACGGTTTACCATCCACTTACGCTACGGGAATTTTTTACCATCCACTTACTTTACGCTACTTTTTTTTACCATCCACTTACTTTACGCTACTTTAGGGTGCTGGGTTGCTTGCAGGTTCCTGACCTTTTGGCGTGGCGTTTTTGGTGATATCGAGCAGCATAATCGTTAGACGACTGATGCAGACTAATTTTTGATGGTCATCTTCAATTTTGATCTCCCAGACATGCGTGCGGCTGCCTAGATGGATCGGGCGCGCAGTGCCAATCACATAACCTGTGGTGACGGCGCGCAAGTGATTGGCGTTAATTTCCAGGCCGACCGGCTGCTGTTGGCTGGCGTCGACACAACAGGCCGAGGCCATACTGCCCAGCGACTCGGCCAGCGCCACCGATGCGCCGCCATGTAACAGCCTAAACGGCTGGACAGTTCGCTGATCGACCGGCATGCGCGCCCGCAGATAATCTGCGCCGATCTCAGTAAATTCAATTCCCAGGTGGGAAACTAGCGTATTTTGGCATAATTGGTTGATCTGATGCAAGTCGTATTGAGCATTAATAGCTGGCATAGGCTGATTGATCTGATTCTCTGGCTAGACTTGAGCTATGTTCGTTTCTTCACAAATAGAGAAGAAATATCACATCGGCTTGTCGCTGTCAAAATGCGTCCATCGCCGAATCATGCTATAATTGGGCGGTGGTATGCAGTGGTTGCAAAGTCATCCCTTATTTTGCTTGGAATGCCAGGCAAAAATTAAAAATGAAGAAACTTATGAACGACAACTTTTACTATGGACGCCGCCAGATCATCAACTATGACAAAACCAGTCAGCCAAGCTACACCTATCTGCCTTTAACCCAAGCTGATTTTTTGGACCCGCAGCCGGGGGATGAATTTATCCACGGCGCCCAACATGATGCGACTGTGCGCAAATTGCGACGTATTTTTCAGCATGTGTATCGCTACAACCCGCTGATCGCGGTTTTTAGCCGGATCAAACTCGGTTGGAACGTCGAAGGCTTGCCCCAACCGGCACCCGATCTAATGGTCATCCCGAACGTAACCGAAGCGGATCGCCCGCGTACTGTATTCGATATAGCCGAGGAAGCGACGCGCCCGCGTTTTGTTCTGGAAGTTTGCTCGCCGCGTTTGGCCGCTCTGGATCTGGACAAGAAAGCTGCCATTTACCAACAAGCCGGCGTGGCTGAATATTTTATTGTGGATGCCGGGCTGCGCGAAACGCCTTTGGCGGCCGAAGATAAAAGCCCAATGGTTGGTCATTATACAATAATTGGTTATCGACTGGAACAAGGGCATTATGTCGCACTGACACCGGACGCGGACAAGCGCATTTTCAGCAAGACGAACAAAGTCTGGATTGGCCCGACGCCGACAGGCGACGACTTTATCGTCATTGATCCGCGCACCGGTGAGTTGGTGGAGCCTAATGCCGAGTACGATGATTCGCCAGCCGCGGCCCACGCCGAATCGACTTTTCGGGCGCAGTCGATCGCGTCACAATTGGATTTTCTGCACCCATGAGACAACGAATGCGGACAGAAACGAATAAAACAAATACCCGCACAGCAAGACACGGCACAAACGATATGCGAATGATGTTTTATTCGTTTCTGTCCGCATTCGCTGTTCTATTCGTCCCTAAGGAGTTACCCCATGCGTGAAGTATTACCCGATATCGAACGTTGGCAGCTGGCTGGCAAGCAAGTGGCGCTGGCGACTGTGGTCAAAGTCTATGGATCCGCACCCCGCCCGCTGGGGGCTAAAATGGCGATCTCGGCAGCGGGTGAAATGGCCGGTTCGGTGAGTGGCGGGTGTGTGGAAGGTGCGGTGGTGCAAGAGGCGCTCGAAGTGCTCCGGACCGGCCAGGCGCGCTTGGTCGAATATGGCATCGCCGATGAATTGGCCATGACTGTAGGTCTGGCCTGTGGCGGCAATATTCAGATATTTGTCGAGCCGATCAACTGGTGATGCAGAATCTTATTGGGTAAAGTGGTTCCCAACTCTGACGTCATGCGATGCGTCATCAACCTTATTCCGCTACACCTGAATAACACAGAAGAGGTTCCCGTCCGGATCCTCCAGGACAACGAAGTCGGCGTCAGGTTCGTACCGCCACGGATCACGCGTTGCGCCGAGCTTGACCAAACGTTCCACTTCGTCTGACTGCTTCGGCGTATAAAGATCAAGATGAAGCCAACTTCGCTTCCCTGTGCGTTTGGCGGGGGCTTGGTCTAGCGAGACGTTTGGCCCCTTCCCGCTGGGGTCGCGCAGGATCACAAAGCCTGCATCGCTATGCCCAACCACGTAGTGCAGCGCTGCCTGCCAGAAGCGCAACATCGGCACAAATTCATAGCAGCGGATCACAATCGAGCCGATCCTAACATGGTCAGGCTCCTGGTGTACGTTGCTCATTGGTGGCGCCTCCTAACGCTCGGATTAATACCGCCACGTATAGCATTGTACAAAACCAACTGAGAATTCGTGTTGGTTTGTAGACCTGCGCTGAACACTACCATAAGGCGCAAGGGATAATCGTTCGGTAGTGCTACCTTTACGAAGAGGCTAGTTTTATCTCAAATTCCTGTTGTTTGCGGAAGAAATAAACCTCAAACTCCATGAACTTCCCACTGAAACTGGTCTCTGCGTAACAAGAATACCTACTTCCAGTATACGACCAAATCACCAACCCGTCAATCATTTTTTACTTTTTTTGTCGAGCAAGATTACCCTAACTGACTGTGACCTTGCTGCGCCAATTGGTAAAATTTAGCACGATCTTTTCCCCTAGATCCTTTGTTTTCGCCTGTGAACATGCTATAATTCCACCATGTCTTTCTTTCTTCACAGAAACTGGTGCAAAACTCATGTCTACACCAATCCCTACGCAATCGAATCCACCCACTCGCATTACCAATAGTGATGTCGCAACGGCGCTCGTGGCCATGGCCGATATCTTGCAGATTTTGGACGCCAACCGCTTTCGCGTGATTGCCTTCCAGAATGCCGCCGAGACGATCAAAGAGCTTGGTCAGGATATCAATGCCGTGCGCGCCGAAGGCAAGTTGCAGAAGCTGCCGAATGTCGGCAAAGGCATCGCCGACATGATTGAAGAGTTGTTGGCGACCGGCGTTAGTTCGGAGTTGGAAAAATTAAAAGAGCAGGTGCCATTGGGCGTGGTGCAGATGATGCAGGTGCCCGACATGGGGCCGAAAAAGGCGCGCCGCCTTTGGGAAGAAGTAGGCATCACGAGCATTGATGAATTGCGCGCCGCCGCCGAAGCGGGCAAATTGCGCGTGCTCAAGGGCTTTGGTGAAAAGAGCGAACAGAAGATTTTAAAAGGCATCGACCTCTTTGCGCGCCGGGGTGAAGGGCGCACGCCGATTGGCACAGCGCGGCCATTAGCATTGAGCTTGGTCAACGGTCTGCGCGCAGCGCTGCCCGCCGATGCGATCCAACGCCTGGAAATCGGCGGCAGCCTGCGTCGTTGGAAAGAGACGATTGGCGATCTGGACTTTCTCTGCGTCAGCGACCAACCAGCGGCGGTGATGGCCGCCTTTCAACAGTTGCCGCAGGTGCGCGATGTGACCCACGCCGGTGATACAAAATCGAGCGTCATTCTGCACAATGGCTTGCAGGCCGATTTGCGGGTCGTCGAAGCCAAGGCATGGGGGGCGGCTGTGCAATATTTTACGGGCGGCAAAGAACACAACGTGGCGATTCGCGATTTGGCGCTGCGCCAGGGATGGAGTCTCAACGAATATTGCTTGACGGCCACCGGTCAGGGCAAAGCGCCAGCGGGCGAACAACGCTTTTTTGCCGAGGAAGCAGACTTATATCAATTCTTGGGGCTGGATTGGATGCCGGCTGAACTGCGCGAGAATCGTGGCGAGATTGAAGCCGCGCGCCAGCACAAATTGCCCAAGCTGATCGAATTGAGCGATATCCGCGGTGAGTTGCATGGCCATAGCACCTGGAGCGACGGCACGGCCAGCATTGCCGACATGGCCGAGGTCGCGCGCCAACGGGGCTATCAATATTGGAATGTCAGCGATCACAGTGTGGGATTAGGCATGGTCGGTGGTCTGGATGGGGAGCGTCTGCGCCAGCAAGCGCTTGAGATTGCCGCGTTAAACCAGCGTTATGCCGATCAAGGCCTCGATTTTCATCTGTTGCGCGGCACCGAAGTCGAAATTCTGTCCGACGGTGTGTTGGGTTTGCCGGACGATGTGCTGGCGGAATTAGACGTAGTGGTGGCCAGTATTCACAGTGGTCTGCGCCAAGAGCGCGCCACGATTACGGC
>JBBQBY010000381.1:0-6871 GCA_038318235.1 Caldilineales bacterium | reverse complement strand
TCTTCCTCGCGCATTTCGACCAAAATATTATGCACAGGCACGGCACTGCCACCGATATCGAGATAGCCGGATGGGGTGGGCTGGCGTTCACCACGCGTGAGCGAACCGGTGACGTTAAAACAGCCCTGGGTTGCACTGGGGCTAACCGCACCGGCGGCGACGGCCTTGCCAGATTTATCAATGGTCGGCTTGGCATTGGGCGGAGTATAGTGGGGCGTGCGCGGGTCTAGATCCGATGCCGTTGATTGGCCGTCATGAATTGTAAAGAATAAGATGCCCATCGCCGTCAAGCTGGTGGAAGCATCGGGATGATAGACCGCTTTGGCACTGACCGTGTAAACGCCAGCCTGCGGGAATTGTACCTGGCGCGTCTGTTGCACCGTCTGGCCGGCGGCGACAACGCCCAAGGGTTCGCTGGCTGCCCCGCCTAGCAAGGTTGCGCCATCGGGCAATTCCCAGATAACCGTCAAGTCTGGTGCGTTACGCAACGGTTTGGCGCTGAACGTGAAGGTTGCCACGCCACCAGGTGTTGGGGCTTGATCGGCGCGCAAAACCACTTCGATCTGTTCGTACGAACCGCCGGCTTCGTCGATCAGCGTCGCAGCAGCGGGCGCTTGGGCCTGCACTGGCAGTGCCGGTAGCCAGAACTCAAGCGTGAGCGTCAGGACGACGAGTAGCGAAAAGAGGGTTTGTAGGCGTAAAGCAATGGAATGTTTAAACATGTTTTCTCCTGGGTAACTTGAGCACAGTAAGTAGGCGAATGCGAGAACGGGATCTGTCTCCGCTGCCACTTTCTGTGTTGTAGGGCGTAATCTGGCGAAAGACGTTCGGCCAAATGGCCACTACTTAATGTTTTTTGCGAATAAGCGTATCTATTAGGCTAACAGCTACGTCATTACGGGATAGGTGTCAGATTACTGGTGAATGGGTTATAATAAGGCAATAGTAGAGCTTGCCATGCCCCAGATTTTCATTGTTGCCACCTCGCTTGTGGGCTTGCTTCATTCGATTGACCAACTGCGATTATTGGCTTATGTCTACAGCCTGCGGTGCAACGGTGATTGGCGCTTCTACCACCGAAGTTTTGCGGGAAATTCGGGTGCTCGTCATCACCTCCCCTTTTGGCATCTCATCTGGCCAGCGAGCATCGGGCCACATAATCGTCCAGGTTTCGGTGATGGTAACAATGATCGTGCGCCGGATAATTTTGTTCATGGCCGCAGTATGACACGGACAACTGCGCCAACCGAGCGATTTTTTGACAAAAATTTGCCAGGTTTGGCGTTTATGGAATGAGATGAAACCTATTTTAGGTTTGCGCGGTAACCGCGCAGATTGCTTGTTGACTTTAGGAGTTTTGCATGCCTGTCTCTGGAACACTTAGCGCGGTCGCGGTTTTTGGCGATCTGCTCAAACAATTACGGCGGCGCGCTGGGATGACTCAGGGCGAATTAGCTGCCCTGGTTGGCTTTAGCGTGGCGCAAATTTCGCGCCTGGAACAGAACGAACGTCTGCCCGATCTGGCGATTATCGCCGAGAAATTTGTACCGGCGTTGGCTTTGCAGGATGAGCCACGCCTGGCCCAACGTTTGCTGGAATTGGCCGCCCACGCGCGCGGCGAACGTCCGCCCGCCGCCGTGAACGTGACGCGCGAAGTGCGCACGGTGATCCGCGAAGAAGTACTGGAAAATGATTCGCGCCTGCCGGCTCCGCCCACCATGTTGATCGGGCGCGAGCGCGAAATTGCGCTGATCGGGAAACGCTTGTTGGACGCACCCGGCCGGCTGTTAACGCTGCTCGGCCCGCCGGGCGTCGGCAAGACCCGTTTAGGCTTGGCGGTGGCGGCACAGTTGCAAAATCTGTTCGCCGATGGTGCGCATTTTATCGCCTTGGCCGCGCTGAGCGACGCGGAACTGCTCGCTTCAGGGCTGTTGACGGGGTTGGGGCTCACCGAGAACAACTCAAAACCGCCGCGCCTGCGCCTGCTTGAGTTTCTACGGCGCAAAGAATTGCTGATTGTGCTGGATAATTTCGAGCATCTAACCGAAGCGGCGCCGCTCTTGGCCGAATTGCTGGAACAGTGCGCCGGGCTGAGGCTGCTGGTCACCAGCCGTGAGCCGCTTCATTTGCGCGCGGAACAGCGGTTTAAGGTGCAGCCACTCGAACCGGCCACGGCAGTGGAATTATTCATCCAGCGCGCCCAGGCAATTGAGCCCGATTTTGTGTGGACGGCTGAGAACATCCCGCCCATCACCGAAATTTGCCTGCGGCTCGACTGTTTGCCACTGGCGATTGAACTGGTCGCCGTGCGCATTGATCTGCTGTCGCCGCAAAAGTTGCTGGAACAACTGCAAGCTCACCGCCTTGATCTGCTCGCAGATGGCGCCCCGCGTGACCTGACGGCGCGCCACCAGACCTTGCGCGCCGCGATTGATTGGAGCTATCAACTGTTGACCGTTGAGGAACAGCAGGCGTTGGCGCATTTGAGTGTTTTTGTCGGCGGCTGGTTGGCCGACGCCGCCTTACAGGTGGGCGAGGTGACCCTGCCGATCCTGAAGACGTTGATCAACCAAAGTTTGCTCAAAGTAGCCACGCAAGCGGATGGCGAGGCGCGTTTTCACCTGTTGGAGACCATTCATGCCTTTGCGCTTGAGCAATTACAACAGCAAGGGGCAGCCGTTAGGCTACAAGATCGCCACGCCGCTTATTTTCTAGCCCTGGCCGAAGCACCCATGTCGGGTGCAGCGCAAAAACGTTGGTTAGATCGGCTGGAAAGCGAACTAGATAATTTGCGCGCCGCCTATAAATGGCTGCTGACAACGGCGCCACCCGACGCTTTACGCTTAGCCGGCGCGCTGAAAGAATTTTGGTATTTGCGCGGCTATTTTAACGAAGGACGGCAATGGCTGATACAGGCCCTGGCGCGTGAGCCTGCACCGACGGCGTCACGGGCGCGGGTGCTCTTAGCCGCCGGTCAATTGGCTCAGAATCAAGGTGATTATACGGTAGCCTTGCCGCTGATCGAAGAAAGCATCGCCCTCTATCGTCAGTTGGACGACAAACCGGGGATTGCCGAGGCGTTGCGTGAATGTGGCTGGGTGGTTTACAACATGCACCTTCCTTCGCGCACCATCGAGCTGTTCGAGGAGAGTCTGCAACTTTTTCGCACGTTAGATGACAAATCCAAGATCGCCAATCTGTTAATTTCGGTGGTCTATGCCAGGGGGCCGCAGGCCATGGGCTATGCCCTGGTCGATGCCTATCTCACGGAAAGTCTGATGCTGCTGCGTGAGGTGGGGCAGATGGACGGCATTATTTACGCCTTACATACACAAGGCACGGTGGCGATTGAGTTTGGCCACTATGCAACTGCCATCACTTTGCTGACCGAGGGGCTTGCGCTCGCCCGTACCTTTGATGCCAAGCACTCGCTCGCCACCGTGTTGATGGGATTAGGCGAAGCCGTTCGTTATCAAGGCGATGGGCAAAGCGCACAACAGCATTTCTACGAAGCCAATCAATTGTTTCAGCAATTTGGCGACAAAGATGGCGCGATGATCACGTTGCACCATTTAGGTCAAGTTGAACACGATCGGGGCAATCAACAGGCCGCAACCGCCTATTTTATCCAAAGTTTGACGCTTTGCCAGGAACTTGGCAACAAGCATATGACGGCGCGTTGTCTGGCTGGGCTAGGCGGCGTTGCGCTGGCCGATGCCCAATTTGAACGGGCGGCACACCTGTTGGCAGCAGCGCAGAATCGATTAGATACGCTACCGCCCTTTCTGGCCCCGGCAGATTTAGAGGCGCATGCACGGATGATCGCAAACACACACACCATGCTCGGCGAGGACGGCTTTACCACGGCCTGGGCGCAAGGCTTGGCGCTGACAACCGAGCAGGTGATCAAATACGCGCTAGCCGCAGGGTTATGACTTGTCGGGCGATCTACTGTACAATTTGGGGCAAAAGTGATTGCAAATAACGCGCCCTCCGCAAAGCCATGAACCGAGGAAACTATGTCTGCCTATCAAACCATTCTCTACACAACTGACCAGAGCGTTGCTACGATTACGATCAATCGGCCAGAGCGGCGCAACGCCGTAACACAGGAAGTGCTCAGTGAACTGCTACGGGCGTTTACGCGTGCTGGCGATGATGACAGCATCCGCGCGATTGTGCTGACCGGCGCAGGCAAAGGTTTTTGCGCCGGTCAGGATCTGAGCGCCTTTGGCGGCATCGCTTCTGGTGAACAAGTGCGGCGTGCTGTGCTTGACTATTACAAGCCGCTGATTACCGTGATGGTCACCCTGCCCAAGCCGATTATTGGGGCGATTAATGGCGCCGCTGCCGGCGCTGGTGCGTCATTAGCGCTGGCCTGCGATCTGCGCGTGATGGCCGAGGATGCCGTTTTGATGCAGGCGTTTAGCAACATCGGGCTGGTGCCGGACGCGGGTTCGAGTTGGTTTTTGGTGCGCTTGGTCGGTTACAGTCGCGCCTTTGAAATTGCGATTGAAGGCGAACGAATTTCGGCGCAACGTTGCTTGGCATTGGGCTTGACCAATCGCATGACGCCGCCCGAACAGTTGTTGACCGAAGCACAAAGTTGGGCCCAATCTCTGGCCCAGCGCCCTACGCTTGCGATTGGCTTGACCAAGCAGATCATGTTGCAAGCCACCCAGCAGAATCTAGAAGCGATTATCGAGCTCGAAGCTGAGTTGCAGGCGAAAGCGGTTGTCAGTCACGATCACAAAGAGGGCGTGACGGCTTTTATGGAGAAGCGCAAGCCGGTGTTTCAGGGCCGGTAAAGCGCAGGTTGATGTGGGCAAAGCCATGTGATAGAATCTTTATGCTGACAATTGTCATTTCCGCCCGATTGTCATTTCTGCCCGGAGGTCATTAAGCAATGCCAACACTTAGCTACCAAGGTGTGATGCCAACACCAGAACAGTTTCAAGCCGATCTAGCTCATGCATTTGCGAATGCTAATCCAATCGATGATTTGATTGAACTGACGCGTGAGCTACATGACTTTGAACAAAAATATAATATGACTTCAGAAGATTTCTACAAAGGTTATCAAGCGGGCGCGCTTGATGATGAGTTGCAACACTGTTTAGAGTGGGTTGCTGCCTATGATGCATTTGTGGAGACTAAACGTTTACTCGAAGTAACCTTGATCCGGGCCGCGATCCAACCAGTGTTTGATAAGATGCCCGCGTGAATCTTCATTCTTATGTTGCTCGACTTGAAAATACACTTTATTCGCGACAAGATTTTATAATAGAAGATTTGTCCGTAAAAGCGCGGATTGTCAATACGGTATTCAAAGCCAGTGTACGCTTTCACGATGGGTCAAATTTATTGATCGCCGAACGAATAGAGCCAAGTGGGCAACGAGATTTCCAACGGGTTACCTATCGCTATCACTATCAACAAATTGATGGCACGCTGATTTTCGCTACGATAATTCACCGCATCATCCACATCTTTCTACCTTTCCCGCCCACAAACATGTCGGTGGCACGATCGTCGCTGCCGAACCACCCGACTTGACCGACGTGCTGCGTGAGATCGATGCAATCATGGTTGCAGGAACAAATAAGTGATGACGAATTCATCTAATTTACCCAGCCCCAACTTCAGCCTGACCGGCAAAGTCGCCCTGATCACAGGTGCCTCGCGCGGGATCGGCGCGGCGATTGCGACCGCCTATGCGGCGGCGGGCGCGCAAGTGGTGTTGAGCAGCCGTAAGCAGAGTGATCTGGATGAAGTCGCCGCCACCATTAAAGCGGCGGGCGGCGAAGCACTCGCGGTGGCGGCGCACACGGGCGATGATACCGCCGTGCTGGCATTGGTTGCGCGCGCCATCGAGACGTTTGGCGGCGTTGATATCCTCGTCAATAACGCGGCCACGAACCCGCACTTTGGCCCGATTATGACCTCTGAGATGAGTCATTGGGACAAAATTCTGGATGTCAACGTCAAGGGTTATTTTCGCATGGCCAAAGCGTGCGCCGCAAGCATGCGGGCACGTGGCGGCGGTAAGATCATCAACATGGCCTCGGTGGCAGGGCGCGCGCCGCAACAAGGAATGGGAATTTATTGTGTCAGCAAGGCCGCGGTGCTGATGCTCACCGAAGTGCTTGCCGCGGAATTGGCCGCCGACAATATACAAGTCAACGCGATTGCACCCGGTTTTATCAAGACCAAATTCTCCAGCGCAATCTGGGGCAATCCAACCACAAACGAAGCTGTACTCAAAGCCATCCCCCAACATCGGATTGCCGCCCCCGAAGAATTGACCGGTATCGCCCTCTATCTGGCCGCGCCGGCCTCCAGTTTTACCACCGGCGCCACCTTTACGATTGATGGTGGCCAACTGATCAACGATCAATTGTGAGGGGTGGGTTGCCTGGGTGCTAATAGACAAACCATTTAAATGCCAGACAATCGTAGGTGCGGTTTTTAACCGCACTTGTCTGGTTTACCCAAGCTGTGCGGTTTTTAACCGCACCTACCTTTTGTATGCCTTTGATTTGTTTTGTCTATAAGAAACTATATAACTATCAAGCTACCCACCTGCGCCCCAAAGACAGGTGCCCACCGGGCGCGATTCGGCATCTACTTTTGACCATTGATCCTGCATCACTCATCCTTCACCCTCAGAAAGCTTTTTCATGGCCCAACTGTTTGCCATCTTTATCGACATTCTCACCCCGGTCTTTAGCCTGGTGCTGCTTGGGTATGTGGTCGGACCGCGCTTGCAATTTGAGACGCGTACGCTCTCGCGTTTTGCCTATTACATCTTGACCCCGGCTTTTTTGTTTAACGTGTTAAGCGGCGCACACATCCCGGCGACTTTGGCCTT
>JBBQBY010000380.1:0-6894 GCA_038318235.1 Caldilineales bacterium | reverse complement strand
CGCACGCGATTGATTCGGCAGCTAGGATGAATGGCACTGGCCTATTCGCCCGCAATCGGCATAAATGATGCATAATTTTAAGGTAAAAAGCCTGATTTTCACTTGACAATCTTGAAAACACCTTAACCTGTCACCAATGATGGCGATGAGATAATCGAAGAAATTGCCCAAAAACTATGTGAACAGGCGCTGATTGAAGGTGTGCCGACCATAGAAATAGATCAGCGATTACTGGAGCAAATCCGGTGTGGCGAACTTCATCCTGCAATGGCTGCGTTTGGCCTTTGGCGTGATGAGGAGATCCTAGAAAATCGCCAGAATCAGCCTGTCAGACCAATTGTTATGTTCTGAATACTTGTCGCGCAATCCCAATACACTTTGCAAAGGAGCTTACATGACTAACACCAAAACACCACTGCGCGTTGCCATCATCGGCACGGGCAAGCGATCCGATTATCTGTATGGCCCGATTATCCAAGCCTTACCAGAAGAAGTGGAACTCGTCTCGGTTTGGGGGCGCAGCGCTGATTCGGCCAAGCGGCTGGGCGAAAGCCTAGGCGCGCCGTGGTACACCGATCTAGACAAGTTGATCAGCGAAACCGCGCCGCAGATTGGCGTTGTCTCGGTCAATTATGGTTCCAATGGGCAAGTGGGCATCATGGCGGTGGAACATGGCCTGCATGTGCTCTTGGAAACGCCAATTGCGCACAAATTGAGCGAGGCCGATCAGATCATTGAGATTGCCAACCAAAAGGGGCTGAAAATCGAAGTCGCTGAGCAGTTTCATAAGCGCCCGCTGGAGCAGATTAAGCTTAAATTGATCGAATCAGGCATCTTTGGCCAGGTCTATAGCTCGTTTAATGATTTTGCCGGCCACGGTTATCACGGGGTCAGCGTGATGCGTAGCTATCTGGGCTTTGATGCCAAACCACTGTGGGTGACAGGGGCGGTGCGCCAATATGAACTGGCCTCACACTGGTCACGCCTGGCCGATAAGACGGGCCCGCGCACGGAAACCCAAGAACATGGCATTATTGAGTTCGAGGGTGGCCGGTTGGGGATCTTCCACTGGACAAGCGTCGGGTATGACGCGCCTGTGCGCTGGTGGCGCAGCAGCCGTTTCTTGGCCGAAAAAGGCATGGGGATCACAGTGGGTGTGAATTTAGAGGTAGAAGAAAAGCTGAGTTTGCTGGCACCGGACGGTCAAGCGCCACAATTTATCACCTTAGAGCGCCGTTGGGAACGCAATGATGGCGGCGCACTGGTGGCGATGGTCGCGCACACCGGCGACCCCGATTTGCCCACCGTACAATGGGAAAACCCCTTCCGTCCGACGCGCAAGGGGCATGGTGTGCAGTGGCACGACGACGAGATCGGCGTGGCCGGCTGCTTGATGAGTTTGGTCAACGCGGTGCGCAACAACACCGAACCAACGTATGGGCCGTATCAGGCGCGGCTTGATCAGGAATTAATTCTGGCCATTCGCCAATCTTCGCTGGAAGGTGGCAAGCCTGTGCAGTTGCCCTTGAACCCTGCTGAACAAACGATCTAATCTTCCAGGAAGCGGTCAGGCAATCTTGGGTTAACGAAACCGGGTGTGACCGCTTCCTGGAAGATTAGATCCGCCGCTACTCAACGTAAGGCTTTACGCACTGCCGGCTGTTCATCTGTGGCCATCGACTCGTTGAGCAAGCCTGCGATCGACTCCACAATCTGAAATGTTGCCTGCGGGTGGCCTAATTGTCGCGCATTGCGGACCATTTTTTGTAACAAGGCCTGGTCTGGTCCAAACCAACGTTGCACGATTCGGGCAATCGCGGCTGGATCTTCGCAATGAACGCCCACCTGGTTGTTGACGACATAGGGCACATTGCCTTCTTCCTGGCCGGGGATAAACCCGCTGAGCACAATTGGCAATCCCCGACTCAATGCCTCGGCAATTGTGCCGGGACCGGCTTTGGTGATGATACAATCACAGGCCGCCATCCACTCGGGCATATTATCCACAAAGCCATTGATCACCGTCGGGATCGACCAGGTTTGGTCTGCCAATTTCTCGCGCAACCGCTGATTGCTGCCACAGATGACCACCAGTTGGCCTTGCGCCCGCCCACGGCTAAGGAGTCGCCGAGCAATATTCTGGGCGATTTCGGCCACTGGGCCGATCCCTTCACCGCCGCCCACCACCAACGCCGCTGGCAAAGTAGGGTGCATACCGAGTTCTTGGCGCAAGATCGCTTTCGGGCGCGCGGGGGCCGCAAAGGCCGGGCGCACCGGTAGCCCAAATAGATGCAATTGGGTCGGTTGCAAGCCCGCCTCCAGCGCCCGTTGATACGCCTCGTCGCTGGCAACGTAACAGGCATCCACGGCCGGATGGAGCCAGAGCGGATGGATGGAGGCCAAATCGGTGACCACCGTCACAAACGGAATGCGCCGCCCCATGCGGGCCAGCGGTCGCAAGGCGATCTCATGCACGAGTGGATGGACAGAAATGATCAGATCTGGCGCAAACTGGCGGAAGACGCGGCGCACGGATTTTTCTGTGATGCGCGGCACAATCTCACCAAGGAATTGTAATAATCCGGGATAATCTCCACTTTCCCACAATAGTTTCCAGAGCCAGGTAGCATCGTTGGCCAGAAACGAGTAACTTTTGGGCAGCTGATTTAATGGGATGGGCAAATAGTCCATCAATAGATCGATAATATCAACCCGAAAGCGGTCGCCAAAACATTGGGCGAATCCCACTTTGAGGGCTTCGGCGCTGGCGCGGTGGCCACCGCCGGTATTGCTCATGAGAATGAGAATTTTTTTTTGTTGCATAATATCATTACATAGGCTAGAGGGTGCGTCCTAAGGACGTTAGGAGAATAAAATTTTGCTCATCTGGTAAATGATAAAATGATCAGAGCTACCTCGGCGCGTCTACCGAATATTACACATAGCATCGAATAAGCCATGTTTTTCGGGACGCCGCCGAGCTTTACCGATAGATTTTTCGTTTAGCACAGAGGATCCAAAGGCCGCAAAAGGCAATCTGCGTAGCACCCTTTGCGGTTCTCTGTGTCTAGATAAATTTGGCATTCAATCCGGTCGACACCGCATTGCTTATCATAACAAATCGTTGCATTGCCGCCAATAATGACAACTGCGCAAATTATCGTATTTGCGCAGCCAAAAATTATCATTGATTAAAATCATTGCTAAGCGTGGCACCGTTCAATAAGCGCCGCGCGCCCGTAAGACGGCGGGAATCGAACGCAACAGGATGCCCCAATCCATCCCTACGCTCCAGTTTTCTACGTAGTAAATGTCTAGCAGCACCATCTCGTCAAAGGTCAAATCGCTCCGCCCACTCACTTGCCATAAACCGGTCATCCCCGGACTGGCCGAGAGGCGTTTTTTATGCCATTCCTGATAGCGTTCGACCTCTTGGGGCAGATTGGGCCGCGGCCCGATCACGCTCATTTCGCCGCGCAATACATTGTAAAATTGTGGCAATTCATCCAGGCTAAACCGGCGCAAAATCCGCCCGACGCGCGTCTGGCGCGGGTCATCGCGCATTTTAAAGAGAGGACCACTCGCCTCATTGAGCGCCGCAACCGTGTGGCGCAGATCATGAGCGCCGTTGACCATCGAACGGAATTTGTGACACTGGAACAACTTGCCATTTTTGCCAACGCGCGTCTGTGAGTAGATGATCGGCCCCGGTGAATCCAGCCGAATCGCAATGATGATCAGCAATATCAGCGGCAACAGCAGTAACCCAAGGCTGGCGACCAACACAAAATCGACGACGCGCTTGACGATAAGATTCCAGCCTTGAATCGAGACTTCGCGCGTGCTGATCAGCGGGATGCCGTTCAACTCTTCGACGTGCAGTTGGTTTTTGGTAAGTTGAAAGAAATCGGGCACAATTTGCGCGCGCACATGATATTGTTCACAAATGCGCATCAGCCGTTGGATCGTGCGGTGGCTTTGCCAGGGCAGACAGATGATCACACTATCGACGCCACCTTTTTCGATAATCTCGGCAAAATTATCAACCGGACCCAACGCCTTAAAACGGCCAATGTCATTGCTGCCTTTGGCCGGATTGTCATCCACAAACCCGACCAATTGATAGCCCAAATCGGGCCGCGCCGCTACGGTGCGCATGACCATGCGCCCAATATCGCCGGCGCCCACCAATAAAACCCGCAAAACACCAATCTCATATTGCCGCAGATGTTTGCGTCCCAGCATGATCACACAGCGGCTGGTGCCCAATAAGATCGTGATGGTCAGCGGTGTATAGAGGAAGATCAGGCGACTATAGAGAAGCTGGCTCCAAGCCAGGTTAAACACGATCAGGATCACCACCCCCAACGTGGCAGCAGTGCCGATGGCATACGTTTCTTCGACCAGGTTACGCCCAAAGCGATAGGGATAGACGCCAGAAAACCGAAAGGAGAGCAAGATAAAAATTACGAGCACCACAGCAAAAGGCGTATAGCTCCATAAGCTAAGCTGATTGGCTGGATCGACGGCGCGGAACCATTGCAATTGGTAGCGTACATAATAAGCGCTCGCAAAGGCCGCCAGGATCAGCAGCGCATCTGACAGGACCAGCAGATATTTCCACCAAGCCGGATCAACCCGGCGCGCCAAACGCGCCAGCATACTATCTGGATGGGCTTTTACGCCAGCGTCCGGCACTTTAAGTGCGGCGTTGGCAAGATTAATCCGATTCACCGTTGACATTATAGGCTAGTTATGAACGACATACGATACTTTACCGAACAACTTTATACCAATATACTTCATTATAGTCTACCACACTTCTGCAAAAACGAACTTGCCCTTATTTTGACGACGCCCCGTCTTGAAGACGGGCGCTTATTAACGAGCAACCTGGGCGTAGACGGCGACAGTGGCTTGGGCTGTCCGTTGCCAAGAAAATTTTTGCGCTTGCCCTAAGCCTTTGCGCCGCAACTCGGCTCGCAAGTCCGGTTGGTTGATCAGTAAAGCCAGGCTGGCGGCTAAAGCCGCTTCGTCGTGGGCCGGAAACGTTAAGGCGCTGTCGCCAATAATCTCTAACAAGCTCGGAATTTGGCTGCACAAAACCGGCGTCCCACAGGCCATGGCTTCGAGCACTGGCAAGCCAAAACCTTCAAATAAACTCGGATAGACAAACCCTTCCGCCGCTCGGTACCAATCAGGCAATTCGGCGTCAGGGATAAAGCCTGGAAAAAGCACATCCTGTTCCAAGCCAAGTGTCTTTACCCATTGAAAAATCTCGGTATAAAACCAGCCTTTAGCGCCCGCCAGTATTAATTTTAGCGAACGATCAGACGCCTCAGCTTGCGCCCGCCATCGGGCAAAAGCCTTGACGAGCAATTCCAGATTTTTGCGTGGCTCCAGAGTCCCGACATAGAGCAGAAAGCGTTCGGGCAAACCCCGATCTGTGCGAAATTGCGCAGTCTGTTGCGGCGTGCCCGGCGTAAATGCCGCGGCGACGCCATTATGCACCACACTGATCTTGTTGGCCGTCACATCAAAATAGCGGATCAAATCATCGGCGGTCTGTTGACTCACCGCAATCACATGCGCGGCCTTCGTGACACTCGCTTGGCATAAGCGCGCCAGGTATAGACGCTTCGCCAGACGTAATTTCTCTGGCATACGTATAAAACTGAGATCATGGACCGTGACGACGCCAGGTTTGTTGGTTGTCAACGGCAACACATTGACTAGCCCATGGATCAAATCTGCCTGCATTTGGCGCAACTTCAGTGGCAAGACCAACTGTTCCCAAGCGATGCGGGCAACTGGTTGCTGCAATGGCCAGCGTGTTACATCCAACGCGATGCCGTTCGCCCGGAAATCAGGCGTATTAACAAACGCTGTAAAATGATACTCTGTTCCGCTCTGGTCAGCCAATATGCCCAAATGCTGTAAAAGGTGGCGACTATAATTGCTGACCCCCGCGCCGCGATAGCTGGCCTGGTCACTCAAGAGTTGCGCATTGATGACAATCTGCATAATTGCTACAACTTGTGAATCATTGCTCGTTAATGATTCACAAGTCATTATTCCTTTTTCTGCTTTAACAATTGTTGATAGACCGCCACCGTCTGCTTTGCTACGCTTGCCATCGTATAACAATCCACAACGCGCTGGCGTCCAGCCTGCCCCAATCTTGCGCGCTCTAATGGATTGTCCAGCAAATATTGCAAATGCTGGCCTAGCGCCACGTGATCGCCCTCGTGAAAAATCAGACCGGCCGGCCCAATCACGTTGGGAATCTCACCGCTGTCGCTGCCCACCACGACCACCTCTGAACTCATCGCTTCGATCAGGACGCGTCCAAATTGTTCTTTCCATGTCGGCAACGTGCGGCTGGGCAAGACCAACACATCCAAACTTTGATAATAGGCCGGCATTTGGGCGCTGGTCAGCCGTTCACCCAGCGTAACTCTATCGTTCAAGGCCAACTGGTCGATCAGTTGTTGGTACTTGGCACGCTCACTGCCTTCCCCGACAATTTGCAACTGCCACGCCCCACGCAAAGTAGCCACGGCGTGCAGGAGCAGATCGACGCCTTTTTCGGGCAACAGGCCGCCGGCGTAACCAATGCGCAAAGCCGCTGGTCGCGTGGTTGGCACTGGCGGACAGAAAATTTCTGGGTCCACCCCAAACTGCGGGATGATGGCAACTTCGCCGCGATACCCTTTTTGCCGCAAGACCGCAGCGGCGTCTTGGTTACCTGCAATCGCCACGGGCGCTCGGCGATAATTGTCCTGTTCCAGCCAGCGAAAAGGTGGCGGATAGCGGCGGTGCAAATTTTGCCACGTAAAAAATGTGCCGACGGCGCCAATGCGCTGGGCCGCGCGCAGCCCCAACCAGGTTGCT